>DALYED010000001.1:0-13366 GCA_031972735.1 Minisyncoccota bacterium
GGAACTTAATATATATGATATTGATTCCTATCTTAAAAAAAGGTATACTCATGAACAGTTAGACAAAATATTGCTATGAAGAAATTTTTGAAATCACTCTTTGCAGAAAAAAACAAACCCAAGACTGAATTTTCCACTTTTTTTACAGAAGCTTCTTCTAGAGAAAAAAAGCAGGTACTTACAGAAGTTGTAAGAAAAGCCAATCAAGATCAGAAGGACTTAATTGAGCGCTATCATCAACTTAAAACAAAAACCACCTAATGGTGGTTTTTGTTTTATTGCAATAAATCGTGACAAAGAGTAGTTTGAATTCATGACTGCCGAAATCTCAATCTTAAATAGACAAGGAGTAGCCCTTGCTGCAGACTCTGCAGTAACTATAGGCGGTGGGCAAAAAATATTTACAACTGTCAATAAAATTTTCTGCCTATCTCAAAATCATCCGATTGGATTTATGATATACGGCCGAGCAGATTTTATGGGAATTCCACTTGAGACTATTATTTCACTATACAGAGACAAGCTTGGTGTTGCAAAATTCAAAACACTAGAAGAGTATTCAGATGATTTTCTTAGTTTTCTTTCAGGGAACTTAGATTTGTTTCCCCAAGATGTGCAAAAAAATTATTTCTACTCCACAGCATTTTCTTTTGTGTCAGACGTAGAGAGACGTCTCAAGGATGAAATTAAGAATGAGATAGACAAAAAAGGGAGTATTGGGTACAGAGAAATTTCTCTTATTTTTGAGAATATGGTAATTAGGTTCGAGGGTACTTGGGCAAAAAAGAGTTATATTAAAGGAGTAAATTCAAAAATTGCAAAAAAATTTCTTGGTGACCACAGAAAGAATCTAGAAGATATCATAGATTCTCACTTTAAGAAATTAAGAGTTCAAAGAAAACTAAAAGATAGATTAGTGGTAATTTTAGCAGAATTGGCACTCAGAGAGGTTTTTAATCAGTCGAATTTGTCTGGCGTTGTAATTGCTGGATTTGGTGAGAAAGATTTCTTTTCTTCAATGTGTTCTTTGCACCTTGAGGCAATTTACTCAGGAATATTCAAGTACGAGACTCAGGGAATTGCCAAAATAAATAGAAGTAATGGTGCTGTAATTGCACCATTTGCTCAACGTGAAATGGTTGGTAGCTTCATGGAAGGCATCCACCCCGAAATGCATAACCACTCATCAGCCGAAAGAGAAAAAATTCTCCATAAAATAAAATTATTAGTTGACGACAACACATTTGAGGAAATCAAAGGTTATTTTAAAGAACATGATCAATCTGTCGATAACTTTAAGGAAGAAAATTTTTCATCACCAACCGTTGATGTCGTGGCCATATTACCAAAAGAAGAACTTGCTATGATGGCAGAAACTTTGGTAAATTTAACTTCATTCAAAAGAAAAATTTCCATGGATGCTGAGTCAGTAGGTGGTCCAATTGATGTAGCAGTAATCTCAAAAAATGATGGGTTTGTTTGGATTAAGCATAAATCTTATTATAAGAGTGAGCTAAACAACAACAAAAAATGAAAAGGAAAAGCAAAAAAATTGTAAAAGAAATAGAAAAATTTTCTAAGTACAATGATGTACTTTCAAAATATTTTTATACCAACAAAGAAAAACAACAAGCAACCAAGAGACTAGAAAATACAATGACTTCACAATTTGACTTGTTAAGGGGAGGGGGTGTTTCATACTAAAAAATCCCACTTTTCCAGGAATTTGCAATCCCGAAATAGGGGAGTAGAGTTTTAAAATCATGGGATATTACCGAGGATACAGGAGATACAGAAGGCGAGGGTATGGAGGAGGGGGAAGCGGGAATCCCGTTGTTGCTTTTGTGGTGCTGATTATTGCAGGTGGAATACTTTCAGGAGGAAAACTTATTGGTGCGCTTATTTCACTTTTTCTTTTTGGGTTAGTGATTTACGGAATATATCGATTACTGAAATGGATGGTTACCACACCTGTTTCTGTAAGCAGTAAGGTAAATTTTGAAAGACACACGAAGAGAGAATTCTTCAATGGAACGAATGACGGCGAATATAAAGTAGCTGACACGTTGGCATGCGGGCTCGACCATGAGAAGTATTATATTTTCAACAATGTTACGATACCGTCGCAGTACAACGGTTCATCACAAATAGACCACATTGTGGTCTCACGTTTGGGAATTTTTGTAATCGAAACCAAAGATTATAAAGGATGGATTTTTGGAAGTACTGAACAAGAAAAATGGACTCAGTCACTGCCTCGAAATAACAAGTTTCCAATTCCCAACCCACTTCGCCAGAACTGGGGGCATATCCAATCGCTCAAAGGAATCTTCCCGACAGTATCAGAAGATAAATTCATAAACGTTGTCGTATTCACCGAGGGGAGCGAATTCAAGACTCCAATGCCAGACAATGTGGTGAATATCGATGGCTTAGTTCCATACATCACAAAGTTTCAAAACCCGATTATCCCTGAAGAAATGATTTACACCATCGTCGGCAAACTCACATTCCGCAATCACACCAACCACATCTCCGCTTCAGAGCATCTCGAAAACCTCAGTAACCACAATAAAAACTAGCAACAAAGCCATAAATGGCGTAGGATAAATGAAATATGGCGGGCCTCTTCAAGAATCGCATCATCAAGGAAAAAATAGGACTTTCCAGCATTCCTGATTTAGAAAAAAAGATTGCTGTTGTAAAAAAATGGCATAGTGCCTACTATGACACGTCATCCTCTGGTCTCAAATCAAAAACAGCGAAGAAAAGGGGACAGGCACCATTTAATTGAAAATTCTGTGGTCTAATAATGCGGAGAATCTTTTGATAGAATGGGGGAGTATGGATGAAGTAGCAGATACAACAACTCCAATAGCACCCGTAACCCCACCTGAGCCGACCGTATCGCATGACACATCATCTTCTATAAACAAACATTCCAACATTCTGCAGAATAACAGAATGTTGTGTACCAGGGCATAAATAGGGACAGCCACTGTTTGTGGGATATAGTTACAGCCACGATATTTTTTAGAAATTTTGTGTTTGAAGTGTTGAGGGAAAATTTTAATATTATGCGGTAAAAGTTTAAATTACCGTTTCTTTCTCAGTAACTCAGAGGGGGAGAGTGAAGTGAATCGTTTCGCAAAGATGAATGCAATGATTGCTGTTGAGATGAGTACTCCAAAGAGTAAATATCCTATATTCACAGAATAGTAAAACCCTTGAAAATCAAAAACAAATTGATTAAGAGAATATATTCCAATATGCGAAATGAGTAGTGCAAAAATTCCAGAAATCAGCACCACTGCTGTTGCCTCTATAACAAACAATGTAAACAGCAGTCGGGTGGTTGCTCCAAATGCGGTAAATACAAGCATGTCGTTTGCGCGCTCACGTGCCGAGATTGCAAGCATCGCAAAAATGAGAAGTAGACCCAATACCAAAGCTGGAATCGTGGTCGCTATCACAGCTATTGAAAGTGCTGTTACTACCTTTCCGGCTGTCTCAATAATCTGAGTTGTTGGAATAGAGGTGATATTTGGGTAACGAAGAGCGAGTGAGTTTTGTAGCAATGGTATTTCCTCTACTTTTGCGTATGCATAACCAAAACTTGTTCGTGGTATTCCTTCGAGTACATCAGGGCTGAATACCAAGAAGAAGAATGGAAGTCCGTTTGTAGTTGTCACTTCACGAATAGATGTCACTGTCGCTTCGATGGGGAACCCTTGTACGGTAAATACTACCTTGGAACCTATTTTGAGTTTCGCTCGTGTTGCAAAATCTCTCTCCACAGATACCTGCTTTGTTCCAACTTTTCCATGCCAGACTCCTTCGATCAATCGCTCACCTTCTATGAGCTCAGTTCCGGAAGTGACATTAAATTCACGGCGTAGTTCTCCGTCCTCAGTACTCAGATTTGCTTGAATGTCGTATCCATCACGCAGACTAAATCGCGCACGTACCATTGAAAAGTCCTTCCAAGTAGACCCCATAATAGTTTGGACACCTTCTAGTTGGTCATTTTGAATATCAATGAGATAGATGTTTGGGGCATTTGAACGGAACTCACTTTGCAGATTTCCCAACACATTTCGCTCAAGAAGCACAATCGCGAACACACTTGCAAGTGCAATTGTGAGTGACGCAATAGCAGTCGTTGCAACTATCCCTTGGTGTTTAAGAAAATTCATAATACTGCGAAAAGAAAAAGAAAGTGAAAAGCGCATCTTGTAACCTACCAAAATACCTCCACGAGAAAGCAAAAAAAGGAGAGCAAATACACCCGTTACACTACCAACCGCTATGAGTGAAACCATCGAGCGTTTCGTGAGATAAAACACCCCAAGATAGAATCCAAAAAGTGTGAGCAGGAGCATTGGGAGTTCTTTTTTAAAATGAGTGAACCTTCCATGCTCAGCACCATAACCAAGCAAGAGTAATTTTGGTTCGATCGCGATAACTCGCGCAAGAAAACCGAGTGCAGAGAAGAGGCACAGGACAACGGTAAATAGGGTGGTTACGAGAATATTTGAGGATATTGGAATTTGGGGAAGTGTGCTCCCTATATATGTCTTTGCATAAGGAAGAGCTGTGTTGGCAAGCATGTTTCCAAGTAAAGCTCCGAGTGCTCCACCAGTGAGCGACATGACTACAAGTAGAGCCAAAAAAAGTAAAAGTAAGTCTCGTTTATTCATGCCGAGCGAGCGCATGATAGCGATAGTCTTCTGAAACCCTGAAAGGAAATAGGTGAGATTAAGGCGAATATTCACCACCACCAGAAATAGTGCAAGCACAATCATACTGAAGAAAAATCGTTCAGCAGAATCAAGTACACGCAATAATGAGCGGGGTCCATCAGAAGCGACTGATACTCGAAATGCTGGTTGTGGAAAATTATTACGTAGTGTTGCAGACATCACACCTGCTTCCTTCACAGATAAATTATGAGGATACCGGATAGCAAGCGTATAATCTGCACGGCTTTGTTTTCCGCCTAGTTGAGTCTGTTCCCAGCCTTCACGAGACATAATCACGAGTGGTCCGAGACGGAAGTTTCCTCCAACAGCATCAGGCTCACTTTCGATAACATTAGTGATAACAAAAGATGCATTTCCGATAGTGAGTTGGTCACCAATGACAACGTTCATGCGTACCAACATATCCTTCGCAATGAAAATCTCATTATTTACAGGGAGTCTACTCCCTGCATTTTTTAACCCAAGGGTGCCATAGAGGGGGTACTGCTGATCAATAACTTTTAGGGTAACAAGTAGATTAGAAAGTGTTCCCTCAGTTATCTCTTTTCCCGACTGCACCATCACGAGCGTATCGATTCGCTCTGAGATTATTGCCCCTTGATTTTTTAGCGCAATAATCGAGCTTGAGGTAGCTGATACCTGAGCGTCACCTTCGATACTTATATCACCCCCCAAAAGCGTACGAGACTCTGAAACAAAAAATTGTTGCACACTTCCTATCAAACCCAGCACCACAGCAAGGGTAAGTGCGCTGATAATTAAACTACTCCATGAAAGAAGCAGTCTCATGCCACTGCGTCGTATCAGCCTCGGAAGGAGAGTGCGGAGTATCATTTGGAGACTTCGATTACAACCCCATTCTTAATCTCAAGGATTCGATCCATTTGCTTTGCTATCTCATTTTCATGAGTAATGATGATAAGTGTGCGTTTCGTGCCACTCGCCGCTTCTCGAATGAGTGCAAGGACCTGTGTTCCAGTGGTAGGGTCGAGGTTTCCAGTTGGCTCGTCCGCAAATAGAATTTTAGGGTTTTGTACTAACGCTCTTGCGATAGCGACACGCTGTTCTTCTCCTCCTGAGAGCATGGAAGGTAAGTGGGTGGTTCGATGCGCGAGTCCTACTTTCTCAAGTGCAGCATTTGCTTCAACCCTTCCTCCGCGTGAACCAATATCCAGTGGAAGCATGACATTCTCAAGTGCAGAAAATGATGGCACTAATTCAAATGACTGAAAGATTATCGCGATATCCTTATTGCGTAGGATAGCCAGTTCATCTTCATTCATTTTCGATATATCTTTTCCATCAATATGTACTTCTCCGCTGTCAGGGCTGTCCATTCCCGACATAAGAGAAAGTAGTGTTGATTTCCCTGAACCTGAGGCACCAATTATTGCTACATGTTCTCCTTCTGCTACGCGAAGATTAACATCTTGCAAAACGGGAATTTTTACA
The DNA here is from genome assembly GCA_031972735.1 of Minisyncoccota bacterium. Classification (GTDB taxonomy): domain Bacteria; phylum Patescibacteriota; class Minisyncoccia; order Phycocordibacterales; family UBA6899; genus MHLP01. The sequence goes on from DALYED010000001.1 coordinate 6,216, forward strand.
TCTCCTTGAGTATAGGTTTTTGAAACATGTTTTAGTTCGATCATGAGGCTCATGTTATCATCTATATATAGCGAATCAAAATGCAAAAAATGACGCAAAAAAAGCAGACAATCGCCGCATTTGTCACAATTGCCACATTCTTCACTGGGCTTGTTTTTACAGTGTACTTTTTGTTTTTTCGAGGAGGTAATTTAATAGAAGTAGAGCCCACAATAATTCCGATAAGTTCTACAACATCTCAATCCTCAAATATTTCTACCAACCAAGTAGCTTCAACAACTCCCATCATTATTGCATTTGGAGATAGCATTACCGCTGGTTACGGTATCAGTATTTTTGAGGCATATCCTCAGCGCTTACAAGAAGCACTTTTGAGTCGAGGCATAAAAGTAAAAATAATTAATTCTGGGGTTATTGGAGAGACAACCGCAGGAGGTCTTCGGCGTGCTCCATTCGTAGCTACTCAGAAGCCTGATATCGTTATTGTAGCGCTTGGGGGAAATGATCTATTACGAGGAATAGATCCTGCAAACACCAAAGCAAATCTTGCTGGCATTATCACTACATTTCAAAAAGAAGGCATCACGGTTATTCTTGCGGGAATGAAGGCTCCAACAAATCTTGGGCCAACATATGTGAAATCGTTTGATAGTCTTTTTCCAGAACTTGCGAAAGAGTTTCATATTTCACTTATCCCGTTTCTGCTCGATGGGGTTGCTCTCGATCCTCATCTTAATCAAGCTGATGGCATCCATCCAAATCAGCAAGGTGCGATTATTATTGCCGAAAAGAATATTCTCCCTATTATTTCTCAAAACTTACAATAAAATACGCTCATCAAGGGAAAAGGGGCACTCAAAATGAATTTCAAATGTTTATGTTTCAGTCAGTAAGTTTTTTGCGCATGTAAGTGTAAGGCAAGGAATAGGGGGCAGTCCATCGTGTCACATCGAACAGCGCTTAGTGCAGGGAAGTCAGGATAGATTACTGAGGGAATTGGGGTCAGGTACCATTTAACTTTACATTCTGCAGAATGTTGGAATGTCGCTATTGTAAAGCGAATTCAATCATCCATTCGATGCCATACTTGTCGCGGAACATGCCAAAGTAGGTACCCCAAGGTGCGGTGTCCATAGGCATCTCAACTACTCCACCCTCCGAAAGCCCGCTGAATATCTTGTCTGCCTCTTCACGACTTTCAGTACTCACCGATATCTTTGATCGGTTCTCATGTTCGTTCGTGCGCCCCATGAGTTCTGGGACATCGTTGCCCATCAAATAATTTGGTCCGATAGACAGTTCGATATGCATGATCTTATGCTCTTCGTGCGGTGCAATAGGCATTTCAGGGCTCGCCATATCTTTAAAGCGAACGAGTCTTGAGAATTCTCCACCGAATACTGATTGATAAAATGTGAATGCTTCTTCAGCATTCCCGTTGAAGTTAATGTGTGGATTAATGATTGCCATATAATATATTGTTGATTATTTACTCTTGAGCTCTCATATAACTATACGAATATTCACCCAATCAGGGAAGCTCGACAGGCCCCTCTTTGTGATTTCTCGGTTATGTATCCATGGCTGACTCTGTGGTAAAATTTATTTATGACACAAAGCAAAACATACTATGTAAAGTTGGCACTTATTTATATACTCGGTGCATTATTTGTTATGGCTTCAATAATGAAACTCACTGGCAACAAAATGGAGGTTGAGGTCTTTCAAAAAGTAGGAATAGGGATGTGGTTCATGTACTTTGTAGGTGTGTGGGAGCTTCTTGGTGGAGTACTCACTTTCATTAAAACATATCGCAAGATCGGTCTCATCTTAATTGCACTTGCATGTGTCGGTGCTGGTATCGCACAGGTATTTGCGATTAAACAAGATTGGATTCATGCAGTCGTACTCGCACTCCTCGCAGGGTGGCTTGCTTACAAGGAGGGGAAGTAGTACCCATGAATTTGTATGAGTGCTATTAATATCTATCTGAATATCGACGGAGTATTACTTGCAAACGACAGGCAGTCAGCACTATATGCGCATGAGTTTCTTGATTATCTGCTTGCCGAGTATAAGGATCAAGTCTACTGGCTCTCAACTCACAGTCGCGGAGATGCAGCGCTCCCGATTCAAAATGTAGGACATCTCTTTGAACCTAAAACAATTGCACTTATGGAGCAGGTCAAGCCGACCAACTGGAAGACACTCAAGACAGAAGCAATCAACTTCACCGAACCATTTCTCTGGTTTGATGACGATTTGTTTGACGCAGAGAAGCGAAAGCTAAGAGAGTACGGTGTACTTGAGAATTGGATCGAGATCGACCTTGCAAAAGACAATGAGCAATTAGGAGCACTCCTCGCCGATTTTCCACTCCCAGTTAACTACATCCCTCCAGTAAAAAAGAAATCATCATACATCTCAAAGGCATACTAAGATATCCAATGAATGGTTTTTGCATAAAATAAAACACCTGCATGATGCAGGTGTTTTATAAACGATATGCTGAGCGAACTTTACTGTGGTGTCTCGCTCTTTTTTTCGAGCATGCCGTCAATCGAGTATTTGCCAGCACCTGTGGTGAGCATCGATACTGATGCAGCTAAAATCAGGATAATGAATTCATATCCTCCTGATGAAACAGCAAATCCCTTACTCATGTGCACGGTGAGGAATGCAACGGATGCAATGATGATATCAATAATCGAAACCCAGAATATTGCAAAACCAACAATAAGCAATACTCCAGTGACAAGTTCACCGTAGGATACAAGGTACGCCATAAGGGTAGGGAATGGAAGTCCAAGACTTGTCATAAATCCTGTGACTGCCGGCATACCCATCACAAACAACTTTGCATAGCCGTGATAAATAAAGATAGAACCTAGTGCGAGTCGGAGTGCGAGCTGCCCCATGTGCACCCAGTCACCTGAACACTTCTTTGTTATTAATTGCATGATATTGTAAATAGTTTACTTATTAAATAATGTGCTGTATTCATTATAACAAATAATATAGAATTTTTTGCTACCATATCCTCATGGACGAGATACAAGTATATGCCGAGGTCACTACACCTTCAGTGGAGCGTACTGTCCCCATAGTTGCCACCTCACTTCCTGAAGAAGTTGCTCCTGTAGCAGAGGCGACTTCGATATCACCAGTGGCCCCAGCACTCACACCACAAGAACCCCTTGTTCTTCAAGTTTCGACTCCGTTAGCTCCGCAAACCCCTCCCGACCCTTTGCTTTCAAGCGCACCACAAGAGACAGTGCGTATTGTTGAAAAAGAAGTGATAAGGGAAGTCCCCGTCGAAAAATAATCGAAAAAGTGATTCATGCTCCGCCAAGCAAAGCGGAGCTTGATATCATGCTCCATGAATATCTTTTAGAGCTTTCAAAACAAGGGACTGCGAAGAAACATGAATTGATGCTCGCCAAAGAGGAAATGATCCTTAAAGATGGAAAACTCACTATGCATGGCACTACGAAATTTATCAACTATACCAAGGTCAAGTCAGTGATATAATTTTCTTATGAATTCCAAATACATATTTCCGGTAATAGTGGCAGGAGTTTTACTTGTGACGGGCGGATATATATCAACACGCTCAAACATTTCAAATTCTGCTACAGCAAATCCAAAGTCAGCTCAAGACCTTGTGACACTTTCTGGTACTTATACATGTCTCCCACTCCTAAATGCTACACTCCCGTCAAATGACTGCGCGTTTGGAATAAAGACTGATACTGGTGAATACTATGCGATAAATTTTGGCGCATCTGCAGGTAGTATGGCTGACTTTAAAGCACAAGTGCACATCACCGCAAAAGGCATGCTTATTGAGCGGGCACAGCTCCACCCAAATAGTTGGGAAAAATTCGACATGAAAGGACTTTTTACCATAATGGAACATCCTATCCAATAATAATTTACACGTATATGACCCAGTCAAACTCCAATGATGAAGTAGATAGTTCAGACAAGGACAACGTACTCACGGTTGCAGATGCGATCCGTACAGTGAATCAATCTGAATCAGCAGCTGATGGTGAATTCAACCAGAACGAATATTTTATTGCACTCACGCTACTCAAAAAAGCGAAACTTTCCTCGACAAACCAAGATGATCGAGATGCGGTAGATGCGATGCTTGCTGACCTCGAAGACCGCTACGGCAGACTTGGTGCATACTAGTTTTTAATAAGATAACACTCAACCATATGTCACTTCCTTCAATTACGGTAACAGCAATAATCAGTGCCCCACTGGAAAAAGTTTGGGACTGCTGGACGAATCCAGAGCACATTACACGGTGGTGTTTTGCATCGCCCGATTGGGAAGTTGGAGAGGTTTCCAATGACATTCAGACTGGAGGACATTTCAGCACTATCATGCGCGCAAAAGATGGCAGTGCAGGTTTTGATTTCAATGGTGTGTACGATGAAGTTGTTGAAAAAAAGAGCATCAAGTATGGAATCGAAGGTGGAAGAAAAGTCGCAATCCTCTTTGAGCCTACCGATGGGGGAGTGCAGGTCACTGAAACATTCGAGATGGAAAACGAAAATACCGAAGAAATGCAACGTGCCGGATGGCAAGCCATTCTTGATAACTTTAAAAAACACACCGAATCAGTATCATAGCAAAATCACCCTCGCACATGTGTGAGGGTGATAGTTTTTACCGAGCAAACAAGGTCGTATTATTTTTTATTTGCATTGAAGCAACGATGCATGTACAAAAGCGACATTCCAAAAGAAATAAGTGAGATAATGCAGAACACGAGCATCGCAAATATGAATCCTCTTAGCCCATATGCAGCAAAGAGGCACAACATAGAACACATGAAATAAAAGAAGACTGCTTCAATAGGTTGAAGTGGGTCCATGATTACTCCTTTCAGTTATGAAACTAAATATATTATATGTATAAATAATATATTTGTCAAATAATTTACTCCTTGAAATGGTGATCCTACTTTCGCCCCCAATGAATATGAGCCCATACTCGCTCGTGAAAATAATAGAGAAGGGTGCTATAGCCATTTACAAATAGGACAATAGTCGCACTGAGTGCGATATTTTGAGTAAAAAAATAGGCGACCATGCTATCAACTGTGATAGAGAGCATGCGATAACTGAGCGCCTTCACACCTGAGCGCCCATGCTTTTCTCCTGATTTCATCTGCCAAGTATATCAGTAAATGACGATGCACAAAGTGATCCTAACTTTCCTTTTGGTACTCTACTCGCTCATCATTTCTTTGCTACAATAGCATCATGAATAAATATATTTCTATCGGATTACTTGTCATTATTGTGCTTACGGTTGGATATTATCTCAAGAACAATAACACTACAGTTGTGCCGAAAACTCCGACAGCAGAAATCCCAGATACTACAGACAAAAATGAAATCGCAGTGCACTCGATCATGCATGCAAGTGCGGTGCTCAGTTGGGATAATTCTGCGCTCTACATTGATCCAGTAGGCAGTTCGACCTTGTTTGCTGATATGCCAAAGCCACAGCTTATTTTTATCACTGATATTCACCCTGACCATTTGAGTAACGATACACTGACTGCACTTGTGGCTCCTGATACTGTCATTGTTGCCCCACAAGCTGTTGCGGATAAGCTGACTCCATCATTGCTTGCGCAAACGGTAGTTCTTGCAAATGGATCAAGTACTTCACAGAATGGATTCACCATCGATGCAATTCCCATGTATAACCTTCCACTTGATGATAAAAGTTTTCATACGAAAGGAAGGGGGAATGGGTACGTCATAGCTCATGGAGACAAGCGTGTGTATGTTGCAGGGGATACCTCAGATATTCCTGAAATGCGTGCACTCAAAAATATTGATATTGCATTCATTCCGATGAATCTCCCGTACACCATGACTGTTGAAAGTGCTGCTTCAGGAACACTTGCATTCGCACCTCACCATGTTTATCCATATCACTACCGCGGTACTGATGGTTTCAGTGATGTGAATAAATTTAAACTGCTTGTGAACGAGGGTAACCCTGCGATTGATGTCGTGTTGCTTGACTGGTACCCTACAACAGCAAATTAAATTAACAAGTAAGCACTTTTTCTATGAACCATGAACTTTTATTCCCAGCGCTCGCCACGATGATTGCACTCACTGTGTATTATGCACAGTCGATTTTTGTCTCACGTGCACGTATGACATACGGAATCAAGCCACCCGCAATCACTGGTAATCCTGATTTTGAGAAAATTTTCCGAGTGCACTACAATACGCTTGAACAACTACCTGTCTTCTTTGCCCCACTTTGGTTCTTTGCGCTCCTCGTCAGTGCATATTGGGCAGGATGGTTAGGAATACTCTGGTCACTCGGTAGAGTCGGTTATATGTACGGCTATTACAAGTCAGCAGAAACACGTCATAGCTATGGATCTGTCCTTTCATACCTCGCAAACATCGTGCTGATTGGGGGCTCATTCTGGGCAATTATCTCAGGAATGCTTGCGTAAAAACGCATAAATTCGCATCGGTATTGATTGCAAGATAACACAATGCACACCTCAAGGTGTGCATTGTGTTTATGCTAAAACAAAATTATCTGCATGATTTTCCGCTATCCTTTACAATCACACTGCGCACACTTAGTGCCGGTGTCGTGCATGTGTGCGCATTTTGCACACTTCTGTTTAGTTTCAGTTTCATTCTTTTCCATATAGATATTGTGATTGCCTTATAAATCTTTGCTCGACCGTAATCATGAGAATACAGGAGAAAGGTGTGTTTTTGGTGAGTACGATAACGTGTGAGTATGTACCATTGCTTGATGATGTTCCTTGTGTAGTATGTAATGAAACACTATCTCATCGCCCGATGAAGTGAATATATTTGCATCATGAATAAATACGAACGAAATCCTGATCTTATTGTTGACCTACATGGTCGCACGATTCGTGAAAGCACAGAAATCCTTGATGCACTTATCGTGCAACCACAAATTGCTCACGCGCGTATTATTGTTGGAAAAGGTCTCCATAGTCAAAAAGGTCCAGTGCTGCGCGATTTTGTGAAAGAATACTTTTATGCAAAAGATATTCGCTGTATGCAGTCGAAAATTACCGATGGTGGGGAAGGGGCACTTGAAGTCTATTTATA
>DALYED010000001.1:13376-24272 GCA_031972735.1 Minisyncoccota bacterium
GTGTCACATAGTTCGGAATATATCCAGTTTTGCGGAGTTCTTTTGACAGTGCTTTGAAGGTTCCTTCGTTGGCTTTTGCAAGTTCGGTGCGTACACCCATTGCATCAACTTGGTAAATGATTCCCTTTTTTCCACTGTTACCTTTGCGGGTACTTCCAACAGCGCCGTTACTTTTTCTCACTGTCGTAATCCGAACCACTCGATCAAGCTTCTCTTTATCTTGCATGACCACTCCTTCTTGGTTTGAGGAACAACTTTATACCATGTTACGTATTTCTGAAATTCTGTCGATAGGACAGTTTGAAATTATTTGACTGCCTTGAGTGTCACCTCAAATACGAGTGTGCTGTTTGGTGGAATTGCGCCAGGAAATCCATTTGCTCCATATGCAAGTTCAGGTGCAATCGTGAGCCGACGTTTCTCTCCAACCTTCATTCCGACGATTCCAAGATCCCACCCTTTGATGACTTGCCCTGCGCCAAGGGTAATGGTAAATGGCTCACCGCGAGGAATACTTGAATCGAATACTTTTCCGTCAGTAAACATGCCCGTGTAGTCTACAGAAACAGACTTGCCATTTTCTGCAACCGCACCAGTTCCTTCGCTGATTATCTCAATTTTTAGACCTGCAATAGCTGGGGTAGTTTTGGGAGCAGGAGCAACCGCACTTGGTATTGGGGTAGTCTCTGGGGTTACTGTTGGGGAAGTCTCAACTGGAGTGGTCGGTTCTGGTGTTTGTACTGCGATATTGCTATCTCCAACTGGTGGGGTGACCGAAAGGCTGTCAGTTTTGGGTTGCCCCATTGCCCAAATAATTGCACCGATAATAATAACCACAAAAACTCCTCCAATGATATATGTTTGTTTATTCATACCCATCATCATACTCGGACATCGCTCATTCCTCAACAGGAGACTAGTATAATCGTCACGCTATTGATTTTTTATCTAAAATATGGTATTATATGAAATATGGCAAAATACCCACCAGAGCTCAAAATCAGCGAAATGCAGATTTCTCAAGCACAATTTCTTAAATCATATAACCTCAATATGCCTCCTTCGTTTCCAAGAGCATCAACTTCGCTCTTAAATAGGTTCAAGCGAGAACATGAATCGTTGTTTAAGCACGGTGATTCATGGTCACTCGACCTACACCGCAAGAAGCTCATCGAATGGCTTCCGCGAAATCTCTCTGTATAGTAGGTCACCTGAGCATCTCCATACTGCAGTAAACTGATATAATCACTACGTATGCCACGTAGTGATTTTGTAGAATACATTATTGGAGATCAGTTGAGTGATGTGCATGGCATGTCTGCCCGCGCGATGTTTGGTGGGTTTAGTATTTATCGTGAAGGGACTATTGTTGGTATCGTTATCAACGATGAACTGTACTTAAAAGTTGATCGAACAAATCAGGATACATATATTGCCATGGGGAGTGCTCCGTTTGAATACCAAAAAAAGGATGGCACAAAGACAACCATGTCATACTGGAATGTTCCATTGGAAGTAGTCGAAGATCGCGAACAACTCATAACACTCATCGATGTGTCATATGAGATAAGCCTCGCACAAGCTCTCACCACAAAAGCAAAAAAGAAAAAATCAGTCACAAAAACACGTAAATAATGTTATGAATAATATATGAAATTTACTAAAAATCAGGCAATTATCATTCTGCTTCTTCTTGTCATGCTTATCTGTGTGGTCGGCTACAGTGCACTTCGCACCACAAAAGTCCCACCAATATTTGCATGTACCATGGACGCACTCATATGTCCTGACGGTTCTGGAGTAGGTCGTAGTGGTCCATCATGCACATTTTCGGCATGCCCCTCAAAAGGAGAAATATCTGGAATATACGCTGTTCGGGAAGGCAAGAGTTACCTTGATGATGTAAGGCAAGATGCTTCTTACGCAATACCACTCCTTATGAGTAGTGAGGTTATTCCAGCTGACATGATTGGAAAGTTGGTCACTATTACCGGTGCGTACACCGAGGGGAATATCTTCTCAGTTGTTGGAATAAAAGCGCAAATGAGTTCAACCACTGAAATATTGCCAACAACTACAACTACACACAATGAGGGAATCTCACTTTCAGAGACAGTCGTCATCCATGATGTCAGTATTACTCTCAACAAGGTCATTGCCGATAGTCGATGTCCTCATGATGTACAGTGCATACAAGCGGGGAGTATCACGGCAAATATTACTCTCAAACATGGCATGGACAAAGAAACCGTCGACCTTACCTCATCTGCACCATATACTTTTTCAGGTCGACAAATTTCAATTGTTGACGCAACTCCATTTCGCATGAGTGGAGAGATATTTAAAGATCGAGAGTACAAGATCGTATTTGCTGTCACAACATTGTAGATGCACACATAAAAAAACACCCCAGTCGTAGGGGTGTTTTTTTATGTGTTATGCACGCACACGAGATGCGGGAAGCATGCGGGTGAGGATATTATCCTTGAGCACCAGATGGTGATAGAGTCCTGCTACGACATGAAATCCGATGAGGAATGCAAGAGTGGTACCAATGACACCATGTAATTCCCCAAGAGCTCTCCCAGTACTTGACCCTGTTTGAGTAAGCGCAGGTAAATCAAACAGCCCAAAGAAACTCACTGGTAGTCCTCGTGCTGAAGCATATGCCCACCCAAGAAATGGTAATACAAGGAGTATTCCGTAGAGCGCAAAATGCATTCCATGTGCGACGAGTTTGAGAGCTGGTGACATATCACTTGGCAATTCAGGTGGACGATGTGTCATTCTCCACATGAACCGAAATACAATAACCGCAAAAATAAGTATTCCAAATGAGAAGTGGAGATTTACGAGTGTTGGAATTGTCGTGATACGTCTGAGCTCAGGCATTGTCCATGCAAGCGTAAACTCAATAGCGAGAAGTACGAATACTAGCCAATGGAGTGACTTTGCAACTGGATCGTAAGTTTGTTTCATGGAAAAAAGTAATCGAATAATCGCGATAATTTCAAATATAGCACGTAATACATTCTTTATACGTTGCAAAGATACAGTTTGGTGCATTTTGCAATTTGAGCAACTCAGGAGGCATGCTTGCGGGATACTGTCATGCTTGCATGTTCGTATGGCTATGATAAAACGAAGATATCATTATGAATCTCACTCAGCCGAACAATCCGCTTCACGGAAAAACATTGCAATCGATTTTAGAATTTTTGGTTGAAACTTTTGGTTGGGAAAAGCTTGCTGAAGAAATAAAAATCAACTGCTTCATCAATGATCCCAGTATTAAATCAAGTCTTATTTTTCTTCGTAAAACTCCATGGGCAAGAGAAAAGGTCGAAGGACTTTATCTTGAGGTGATCAGTCGTGAGTACAAGTAATCCTGCTATGGCATCGTAAGAAAATACCCCGCACAATGCGGGGTATGTATTAGTTCGCGAATATTTCCCAGTTTGTCCACTGGTTGCCTTTTAGGTCGCGACAAGCTCTTCGTTCTTCGACGCTCCGCACAACACTGTTCACGCGAGTCTCTTCGCGAAATGAACGACATTGCGTAGATGGGGGAAAGTGTTCGTAGCTGTAGAGTGTCAGGATGATGAGCACGTTTCCTTCATTAGACTTGGTGCGTATATTGAAGATACTTCCAGATGGAGAAGTTGGATTTCCACTGAGTGCGCGTTGGTACTCGTTTTTCACACGGTTTGATTCATCGGGTTTGTTGTCGCGCTGTATCCAATCTGCGAGCATCGCCGCACCAACACCGCACGCAGCGCCTGAGACTACACGCATTGATCCACTACCGATGGTTTTGTAGCACAATACTGCACCACCGGCTCCAGCAAGCACATCAATGACTTCACGTGATCCGACCGTATCCATTGTTTTACAACCAATGAGTGACACGATACAAAGTGAGAGAGTTGAGAGTGTAAGATAAGAACTCGTTTTCATTGGATGCCTCCAATAGGTTGTTGATCCGATATTTTTATATCACAAATTTGTGAAATATCAATACCTTACTTATTTGCGCACAAAATGATCCGTTTCATGATAGCTATTGTAGTTTGCCGTGAGCTCCTCTCCTTTATTGATGTCACGCATGGTGATGAATGTCTCACCTTTATCAGGAGTCATCATGTTTGGATTATCTGAGTGATTTAAATAATAAAATTTTGTCAGTGCATCAATACCATAGTTGGGCACAAAGTAAATTCCATCTTGTAGTGCACAAAAATCTCTCACGAGTTCTTTTGCCTCATCAGGAGCAGGGAATGCATCAAGTTCAGTTTTTGGTATCTCAAGTACATCTCCCATTGGATCAGCATTCAAAAATGGGTCAGTTCCTTTTGGGATATGTCGAATTGCAATCACACCTACACCATGAGCGGTGACTCCAAGTCGTGTGTAGACCTCAGTAAGTGAGGTAAGAAATTTTTTCTTATTCATTGAAAAAGTATACCTTCTTTTTTTATATTTAAAAAAGTATAAAAAAGTCGCCGAACGTTCGGCGACTTAAATGAGTGCAAGGAGCAAAATTCACTTCACATGCCCTAGGCAGCAGGTCTCAATGAATGTTGCCCGAATTCAAACTTACCTTCAGGAAGTACGGTCGAGATTGCATGCTTGTAGATCATCTGATCTTTCTCACTTTTGAGAATTATGACGTACTGATCAAAAGATTCCACGATTCCACGGAGCTTGATGCCATTTGCGAGATATACCGATACGGGTACCCTCTGTTTGCGAAGTTGATTCAGGAATGGATCCTGCAGTCGCACCGGCTCCAGTTTCATTTTCTGCGTCATGTTATTCATGAGTGCTCCTTGTTCAATGAACGTTGGATAGTAGATTACCCGCTATCTGCAAACTAACATAAGTATGAAATATGTCAAACTCATTATGCCACTTATTGCCCAGTAGTAAAAAAAGCCAGCGTAATGCTAGCTTTTTATGAGTTTACTTGAAAACGACTATCAGTGCCGAACGTGAGGTCGGATATTGGCGTTGCTTTGCTCGGTAATTGTTTTCCCTATGACATGCTCACTTTCGCCACGAGGTGAAGACAAGACTTTTCCTTCTCCTTTGCAGTGAGAGCATTCATCATTGTTGATTCGTTTTTTTCCATTGCATGTTGGGCAACAGAAGCGGGTCAAAATTTGCATGGCAACTCCTTCCATATCAGAAAATGAACACATAAGTACCGTATCTCCAATCAGGGTAATATTGTCGCATTGTATTGTCAATAAAAAAATGAACCATCAACTCAGTGATGGTTCAAAGTAACTTTGGTTTACGAATGTATCGTTGTGGGTGAATTCGAATGAACGCCTCAACGCCCTTGCGAATAGTCACACCAGAAGCACTGTGGTCTGCAAGTAGCTCACAGCATCTTTTTGCAAAAAGTGTTGACTGTAGTGTGTTGTACTGCATCACTGTGACAATTGCGCACATGTGAATATTTTCTGAAATCTCACTGATGCAAAGTGGTGATGCGACAAGTGCATTGGCTACATTTTTACTCACAGGACCAGGGAGGAGTTTGTTCATGACACCTCGTTTGCGAGGAGTTTCAATTACTCCCATGGCATTAATACGCTGAAGATCTTTTGCTCGAAGCAGGTCTTGTGACAGTGCTTCAATATAATCATTGAGGTAATAAATAGTAACTCCATGTATTTGCACATGACGACTGATGGCATCTTGCTCCATTTGCTCGCTCCTCATCAAAAAACTACAAGAACGGTACTTCCGGTATTATATCATTTCTTAAGCAACTGTAAGTCTTCTGTTGTGTACTGAGGCGTATAAAAAAACGCCATTATGTTTTCCATAATGGCGTCAGATTTGAGCTTTTATTTGCTTGGCAGCATGCTTTTTGGCAGAGGGTACCTACGTTTGTCTTGAAAGTGCTGGTAGATGGTGAACACTTCACGAGGGAAGGGGTCACTGTCAGGTCGTATTCCTTGTACTGGATTTCGACAGTATTTGATAAGAGCACTCGCAACTGTTCCAAATCGAATGTTGGGATATGATGTTGTTTTTCTCATGTACGATACAACCTTCAAAATTGTGAACATGGAAAGGTTGAGATCTGCATGACTTTCAAGATACTCCAGACGCGCATATCGCTTGTGAAAATATCTATGGATGAAGGGTGAAGTACACAATAGTGCTCCTCCGCTAAACATAAGACTCAAACAGATCACTATATCTTTTGGAGCAATATCCACTGCAGTAATTCGCGCGGTGTGCTCATAAGTCCCATTCGTCAGTGTGATTGATGTGCATATGAGCCAGATGACTCCAGCGATAAATGCGATGAACCCGACAAATCCAGCAAAAACTGCAACGTAGCTTATGTCATATCGATGGTCGTTCATGCTCTCTCCTTACTGTAAAATGAGCTGATAAATATAATAACATATATTTAAAAATAGTCAAAAAAATGTTGGCTAACACTATAGGTGTTAGCCAACATACAATCACATTATTGTGATTCGAGATGTTGAATCGAAATCTCTGCTTTTCCAATATGTCGGAATTCGTTTGGAAGCTCTTCCATCATTGCGCTCGACATACGTACGTTGTACGTCCTTCCTTCTTGTTCGATTTCTTTTACGCGAACAAATTCACGCTGGGGGAATCGCTCAACTACCAAAAAAGTTCTTGTTGGAAGTTCAGCAAGTAAAATGTCTTGTCCAAGTTTTGAATATCCAGTGAAAAAACTTGTTGCCGCAGGTGCCATCAAAAGTACGAGGAGACCAATGCTAATAGTTTCAAGCATTCCTGCTTTGGTTGATATGAAAAATCCTGTACTTGCAGAGTAGATGATAAGTGCTCCTGCGAGGATAGAGACAATTGCGGTGCAATAGCCAACAATAACCCAGCGCAGACCAGTGATACGATTCATTGTTATTTCCTTTCGTGTGATGTGCAGTACTACTCTAGGTTTAAATCGAAAATTGTAATTAGTCAATCAAGTAATTTTTTATTTATAAAAACGTCAGATTCGTTGTTTGGGTGAACTTGTGAAAGTTGCAAAAGAACTAAATTTCCGTATACTGTCAAGTACCTTATGCAAGGAGAAACACAGGAAAAAAAGCCGATTATTCATGACGTTGGACCATCAGAAGCGCTGGTTCGGCAGATTTCTGCAACAAAAAATGAGCCTGAATGGATGCTTGAAATGAGACTTACCGCCTTCGAGCTTTGGCGTAGAACTGCCATGCCATCATGGGGCCCTGATCTCTCAGGTCTTGTACTTGAAGGGATGACTTACTATGTTGACCCAAATGTCAAAGAAACGACCGATTGGGCGGATCTTCCAAAGGAAATTTCCGACACATTTGAAAAGCTCGGTATTCCACAAGCAGAGCGAGAGTATCTCGGTGGTGTTGGTGCCCAGTATGACTCAGGCATTGTCTACCACAAGATTCAAAAGAAACTTTCTGATCAAGGTGTCATATTTGAAAACATGGATGTTGCGCTCCAAAAATATCCAGAGCTGGTCAAAGAGCACTTCATGACCAAATGCGTGCCCATGACCGATCATAAGTTCACTATGCTTCACGCCGCTGTGTGGAGTGGTGGGACATTTATTTATGTACCAAAAGGAGTGAAAGTCGCACTACCTCTCCAGGCATATTTTCGTATGAACAGTGCTCGTTCTGCTCAATTTGAACACACACTCATTATTGCCGATGAAGGAGCTGAGATTACATACATCGAAGGATGTTCTGCTCCGCAATACACAGAGTCATCGCTTCATGCAGGTTGCGTTGAACTTTGGGTCAAGAAAGGTGCTCGGGTAAAATATATCAGCGTTGAAAATTGGTCAAAGAATACTTATAATTTAAATACCAAAAAAGCACTAGTATTTGAAGATGCAACGGTTGAGTGGGTCAATGGCAATATGGGTTCACGTGCAACTATGCTTTACCCCTCATCGGTCTTACTTGGACGTGGTGCGCGCTCAGAATCGCTTGGAATCGTCATGGCAAGTGAAGGACAGGTTCAAGACACCGGTTCAAAGGCGATTCATCTCGCACCAGATACTGTTTCAGTGATTCGCTCAAAGTCTATTTCAAAGGGTGGCGGAGTTTCTAACTATCGTGGACAGGTGAAGATTGGTAAACGTGCGACAGGAGCTCAATCAACCGTGATGTGTGACGCACTTATTCTTGATGATAAATCTGTTTCCAATACTTATCCGTCTATAAAAAATGAGGGGAGTAAAGTGAGTCTTTCACATGAAGCACGCGTAGGAAGAATTGGAGATGATGAGATATTTTATCTTCGTTCACGTGGGTATTCTGAAGCCGATGCACTGCGACTTATTGTAGGAGGATTTATGGAGCCAATCGTGCGCGCACTCCCACTTGAGTATGCAGTAGAGCTCAACAAGTTAATAGAATTAGAAATGGAAGGAAGTGTCGGATAATCTGAAAAAAATTGAAGCACTTTCAAAACGTCTCGTTGAACCCGAGTGGCTTTTTGCGTGGAGAAACAATGCCATAGCTCACACAGCAGTGCTCCCACGCAATGAGAAGTACGGTATCGGCATTTCCGCAATAGAGCTTCCTGAAGCACCGCTCCTTACTGAGTACCCAGATTATTCAGTCGATGCATCAAAAGGGCTTGAGCTCTACACATGGAAAGAGGCAATGGAGCAGGAAGAAATAGCTCCGATTCTTGAGCGATTGCTCACAAGCCCACTCCTTCCTTCATCTTGTTCACAAGAGCAAGCACTTGGTCGTGCATTTTTTCAAACAGGAATCGTTGTCTATGTACAACCCAGTGTCGATGAAAAAGGGGAATACAGCACAGAGTCGCTGACCCTCTCCACTGCGCTTCCACTTGGCTCTACTGCGGACATGATCATTGTGATTGCAAAAGAAGGGGCTCAACTTCACATGAAGAGCATCATCACCGGTGGTGAGCAATCAAGCACACTCATTCGTTCATTCATCACACTCACCGAAGGTGAGTCAAAAGTGTCACTTGTTTCGTCTCTCAATCAGGTGCGTGGTTTTGTAAGTATTGAGCACAAGGCACTTGTCTCATCACATGCAACTATTGATATAGTTGAAGATCCAAGCGAAGGGGCAGTGTTGCGCTCTGATACGGAGACGATATTACTTGGACAAGAGGCATCATCAACGATCACTCATGTGATAAATGCTCAGCATGCATCACAGTTTGATATTCATGCTCGCACTCTGCATCATGCTTCAGAAACCGTATCCCAAATTTACGCTCTCGGTACTGCGGGAGATACTTCGCGCACTGTCTATCGTGCTGGAATCGATATAAAGTCAGGCATCAAACATGTCAGTGGTGCGCAAGAAGGGAAGTTTCTTGTGCTTTCTGATGATGCACAAGTCGATGCGATTCCCATGCTTGATATTGCCTCAAATGAAGTCTCATCGACGCACAAACTTTCAGTGAGTCACATTCGTGATGAAGATCTCTTTTATGCGTCTTCACGCGGGCTTTCAAATGAGTCATCTCGAGTGCTTGTACTCGAAGGGTTTTTTGGAGCACTCTTTGAAAAACTCGGAAAGAAGGATTTAATGGAGGAAGTGACTCAGCGTCTCACTCGTCTTGTTTCTCGTTCATAACACACCATGATACACACCCAAGCAATCAAAAAAGATTTTCCACAGTTAGCTGATGCAACGTATCACTATCTTGACTCCGCATCATCGTCACTTGTTCCTACTGTAGTACTGGATGCCGTGAATGCTTTCTACATCAACGATAAGGCAAACGTCCACCGTGGGGAGTACAAAGCTGCTATGCGTGCAACTGAGCACTATGAAACAGCGCGCAAAGATATTGCTGATTTTATTCATGCAGACTCAAACGAAATCATTTTCTCTGGTGGTGCGACCGAAGCGAGTAATATGCTCATTCGCTCACTTGATGAAACGCTCACTTTTCTCCCTGGAGACGAGATAGTAACCTCAGTCATGGAACACCATGCTTCAATCCTTCCACTACAGCAATTTGCAAAGCGCAAAGGGCTTACACTAAAACATATTCCTCTCAATGAGGACCTTACACTTGATTATGATCAAGCAGAAAAACTCATCACCGAAAAGACAAAGATTGTATCAGTGATGCTTGCATCAAATGTGGTCGGTACGGTAAATGACCTTGCACGTATTGCATCGCTCGCCCACGCAAAGGGGGCTATGGTGATTACTGATGCAACTGCAGCTGTTGGGCATATCCCTGTTGATGTTCGTGCACTTCAAGTTGATATGCTATTTTTCTCAGGACACAAGCTCCTTGCTCCAACTGGTGTTGGGGTGCTTTGGATCAAGTACGATATTGCAAAGAAATTACATCCGAGTGAATTTGGTGGCCACATGCTCGATGAAGCAACTCTCACTGACGCCACTTGGGCTACTGCCCCAACTCGTTTTGAGGCTGGCACAAAAGATATCAGTGGAGTGATTGGGCTTGGTGAAGCAGTTCGTTATGTGAAAAAAATTGGTGTTGAAGAAATACATGCACACACCAGTAGTCTTGTTTCTTATGCAATCGAACAGCTTTCTGCAATTGCAGGAGTACACATCTATGCACAGCGTGATATGTCAAAAAATGTTGGCATGGTGAGCTTTACTGCTGACTGGGCACATCCCCATGACATCGGTGAGATCGTTGCACGCGACAATGTTGCAATTCGTGCTGGGCATCACTGTGCCATGCCATTGCACTGTGAACTCAAGATTAAAGGCACAGCTCGCGCGAGTTTCCATCTCTATAATACGAAAGAGGATGTCGATGCACTCATTTCAAGTGTCTTGAAAGCACGCGCAATTTTTAATTAGCATCTAGCAAACCACCAAACCACGCTCCATGGACTCGCTCTACCAAGAAAAC
>DALYED010000001.1:24282-47214 GCA_031972735.1 Minisyncoccota bacterium
CATTACAAACATCCACACAACCATGGCTTCATGGAAGATGCCGATGTTACCCAAAAAGGCCACAATGCATCATGTGGCGATGACCTCACGTTATATCTTAAATGGGACAAAGAAGTACTTCAGCGAATTACCTTCGAAGGATTCGGTTGTGCAATTTCACAGTCAGGGGCATCAATGCTCACTGATAAAGTGAAGGGAAAGACTCGTGCAGAGGTCGCCTTACTTGCTGAGTCAGACATGTATGAACTCTATGGAGTTGAGATAGGGCCTTCACGAGAGAAATGTGCAATGCTTGCGATACGTACACTTAAACAAGCAATCGAGTAGAAATAAAAATCGCAGTACATAGAAGTGTACTGCGATTTTGTTTGCTACGCGGTATACCGCGCAGGCCAAATGGCGAGTCTTGGAGAGCTTGCTGCCGCAATAGTGGTAGTGCTGTAGAGAAAAATACCGAATGAACAAATCATCGCTATTTCAGCCATGTCACTTTGCGCTACTCTTGAACGAAGCACATATTCAAGATACAAGAGTGCGATCATACTGAAGAGTCCGATTACACCAACCAAAATAAACCAACGCGGGATATAAATAGACATCCCATCTTCATGAATATATTCAAACTGCAATGACTACTCTCCTTAGTGAAAGAACTAGACGTAGGGGAAATAATATGATATAAAAGCACACATGTCAATTCTTGAATTGAATGATATTACGGTATCCGTTGCAGACAAGACCCTTATCGAAGGGGTCTCTCTTTCTCTTGCATCCGGTAAGGTACATGTCTTAATGGGCCCAAACGGTTCAGGTAAGTCTTCGCTCTTAAATGCGATCATGGGGCACCCAACCTACACGGTGACCACTGGTGCAGTCATGCTTGATGGAGTTGATATTACTGAGTTTCCACCTGAAAAAAAAGCCAAAGCTGGACTATTCTTGTCGCTCCAACATATCCCTGAGATTGCAGGAGTAACGCTCACCAACTTTATGCATCGTGCATATAAAGAGATAAAAGATACCACAATTACTCCGCTTGAGTTTTATAAAAAAAGTGAACAGCTTGCACATGAAGCTGGTATTGATGTGAGCTTCCTTAAAAAGAGTGTCAACAGTGGTCTTTCGGGAGGAGAAAAGAAACAGTCTGAACTTCTCCAATTACTTGTACTTGAGGCAAAATTTGCATTCCTCGATGAGATAGATTCAGGTGTCGATGTTGATGCAATGAAAAAAGTATATGCAGGAATCAATTTACTCAAAGAAAAAGGTGTTGGGTTTTTACTCGTCTCTCATCATCCAAATATTCTTGAGTACGTCACACCTGACAGTGTGTCAGTCATGCGAGCAGGGAAACTCATTAAAACGGGAGGGAAGGAGCTTGCTGAGCAAATAGCAAAAGATGGCTTTGAATCGATTTAATACTATGGAAAAAGAATCACTGACAATTGAAAATATCATTCTCGCACTCAAGACTGTTGAAGATCCTGAGTTACATATTGATATCCATACACTGGGTCTTATTTATGAGACAAAGATTGGAGAAGACGGCATAGATATTCTTATGACCCTCACCACTCCTTTTTGTCCATATGGTGACCAAATCATACAAAATGTTGAAAAGGCACTGAAAAAGTTCGGACAGGAAGTACGAGTAGATATTACTTTTGAGCCAGAATGGGAGCCTTCTGAAGATCTAAAGATTCAACTCGGCTTACCATAATAGTTGGTAAATTGTGTGTTTCTCAAGTTTCATTATGTGCAATAAAAAAACCGCCGAAGCGGTTTTTTTATTGAAGACTACTTTGCCACAGTGTCAGTTGGGTTTTGCTGTGAAGCTGCAACTACGCCAAGTACTGTTTTGATGTTGTCGTACGGATATGCTCCGTTTACTGCCATTTGTTTTCCTGTCTTACGATTCCAGAATACCGTATATGGTGTACCTTTCACTCCGATTGCGACACCTTCTTGAAAATCGCGCTTTACTCGTGACTCGTATTTTCCACTAGCGATACATGTTGCAAACTTGTCTTGATCAATACTCGCTGCACTAGCAAGTTTTGGAAGTTCAGTTGGCGAGATCGCTTCAGCATCAAGTGTGAATATTTTATCTAAGAGTTTCCAAAATGCGGTGTTTCCTCCAAGTTCATTTGCACATTCGAGCGCCTCTGCTCCTTTTTGTGCATATGGGTGAATCTGGTCAAGCGGGAAGTGGCGGTAGACCCATGCGAGTTGACCATTTTTTCCGTATCCATCCATCACACGCAACATTGTCTGATGAAAGCGCTGGCAGAAAGGGCATTGTGCGTCGCTGTACTCAACAACCACAACGTCAGCATTCGGGTTTCCGAGTATGTGGTCATCAGGCTTTATTGTGAGCAATGCAATAGGAGCTTCTTGTGAGTCAGAACCCACCTGTGTTTTTGCAGGAACTTGGTCTGCGATGGCGACCGCAGTTGTAGGCTTGTCTGTAAAAAGTATCGCACCTGCTATTAATATTCCAGAAAACACAATAGCAAGGGGAATACTTAAATTATCTTTTTGTGGTTTTGATTCCTGCATCAACGCGACCTCTTCGCGTGCTGGCAATGTTTCATTTTCCTTTTTTTCATCTGGTGTCATACACAATAAAATTAACTTCAATTAATCACAACAGTTTTTTGCTTGATAGTAGCCAAAGTATATCATGTGAAAAAATGAGGACAAACAGAAATATACAGATACACTATATTCATCAATAATTGACAAGAATTAAATTCTTTGCATAATAAATACAGTAACTGTTATATATCCACACGAAAGAGGTGTTTTATGTGTCCGTCACATGCAAGTATTCCGACACCATCAGTAGAGCGTGAGGAAACGTGCACCAGCTGTTACGCCGGTCTCGGTTTCTCACAGATACTCCATGTTGATCACCCACTGCGTCTTGGGAATTATAGTGAGCAAGGTGGGGGACAACTGTGCCCCAGCTGTGCGCTCCGTATTTACCCACCACGCATGTGTATCGATACTACACTGCTCGACTGATATTATTTCATGGCTACGCACTTTTCTGTGTAGCCATTACTGTTTCAATTTCACACATACTAGGATAGTATGCCAAGTAACAAATCATTATGCAGAATAAAAAACCCACAAAGCAAGACCAAAAAAAGAAGAACGCCCTTGATCAAGGAGTGGGTCCTTACCACGCCCGTTTTATGCGTGGCATCAAAGGCTCTGATTCAATTATGGAAACTCCATTTCCTCAAGTTGCATTTGTTGGTCGCTCAAACGTTGGAAAATCATCAACCCTTAATGCCTTGCTTGGGGTAAATGGTCTTGCTCGAACTTCCCAGACTCCAGGGAAGACTCAGGAGATAAATTTCTTTCGAGTAAACGGTAATATGTTTTTTGTTGACCTTCCAGGATATGGCTTTGCTATGATGCCTGAAAAAGAAGCAGAAGATATTCGCAAACACATCATCTGGTACATTACAGGTGGCGAGGCTCATCCCAAGTATCTTGTGCTTATCGTCGATGTTCGTCATCCACTTACCGATTATGACAAAGAGCTACTAACCGTTGCAAAAAATGAAGGGCACCCTCTGCTCGTATTACTTAATAAAGTAGATACCCTCAATCAGAAGGAGCGTTTTGAAGCATTGCGCTCATACAAAGAAGTGCTTGGAGAAATACTACATGTTCCATTCTCAGCAAAGACAAAAGAGGGAGTTGCTGAGGTGCGAGCAATTTTGTTTGCAAAGTAGTATATAAATTTTTTACTGTGTATGTGGATACACAAAAATAAGATATCATCTATAATAGGTAAGTGAAGCATGTTCAACTTACGGTACTTACATCCCCAAGCTGTACTCAGTGTCATCGCTTTTTAGCGTTTTGGGAAAAAGAGAAAAAAAATTGGGAGCATGTAGTCATGAGCGAAGTTTCAATATTGACTGAAGAAGGGCAATCACTTGTTCGTGAGCATCAAATATTTGCATCCCCAGGAATAATTATTGCAAACAAATTATTTTCGACTGGAGGATATGACGAAGAGCAGTTTCGCGAGCGATTACGAGAGGAGAGTGGTGAATAGTTTTGTACTTTTTATATATGGCACATCGTATTACACATGAACGTTCGGGCACGATATTCTTTGGAGCAATCGCATTTTTTGTATTAACCACAACACTCGTACTTTCGTTTTTGTATGCGCAAATAAGTGATACTGCACTTTCTGGGGACTCATTTTTTTGGTTTGGTCTTTCTTTTGTTACAGGGGTAATGACCATTTTCCTTCCCTGCACACTTCCACTTGCTTTTATTGCAATTCCATCCTCAAAGGACCGTCGTTTGCTTCGCTCACTCGGAATGATCCTTTTGTTCACTCTTGGAGTCTCACTCATTCTGAGTTTTTATGGAGGTGTACTTGGTGCGCTCGGAAGCGCACTTTTCAGTGGGTTTCCTGTTGGCGCTATGCACGCAATTATACCTTGGGTGTATCTCCTTGGTGGAATTTTTGCGTACATACTCTCACTTGGTGAGCTTGGACTCATTTCGCTCCGCATGCCCTCATATGGAGGGACGAGCCCCCAATTCATTCGCTCTCAAAAAGGTGCAAGGAAAATGTTTTACATGGGAATGTTTCTTGGAAACATTGGGGTAGGATGTCCATTTCCAGTAATGCCTCTTCTTCTTGTTGGAGCAGTACTCTCAGGAAGTGTGAGCTTTGGAGCGCTACTCTTTCTTGTTCATGCACTTGGGCGAGTGCTTCCACTTTTTGTATTGTTTGCATGTTCCATCCTTCGCATTGATGGTCTTGCATGGCTTATAAAAAATAAAGAAAGATTTGATCGCACCAATGGTTGGGTATTTGTTGTTTTCACTGCTTTTCTTATCACGGTGGGTCTTTACTCATATCAGTGGCTCTATGGAACACAAGCGTACCTCTGGCTAACCACATTCTTTTCAATACTGAATCCACTCAGCGCACAAGGTACTTCACACCTGTCATTCTTTGAGGGTGTAAGCAATATCACCAATCAAGGTGCGAGTACACTTTTCCTAGCTTTGATTTTGGTACCACTTTGGTGGAGTTATGTTAAAGAGCGCTTTGTGGTATTTGGAAGTGCTCACCATCAAGCCCAAGTCCTACTTCGTAAAGTTGAGCGTATTCTTGAGGAACAGCGTGGTCATGAAGCAGTATTACACATACCTGAAGGGAGGCATCACGAGCGCGTGCGTGATCTTGATCGACAAATTGACCTCTTGCTCACAGAACGGAAAATTCTTGAAGAGTCAATGCGCTATAGTGACAGCGCAAGCCTGAGAAGCAAAGTACTTCAGCGCGCAGAAGAACGAGCAGTCCTCTTGCAAAGAAATTGGTATATCACACTCACACTCCTTCTTGTTCTTCTTGTGTCGATACTTCTCTAATTCAAGAGAATAAAAACTGCCCCCAAGATCTAGGGGCAGTGCGGAGCAGGTTCTCCTTGTGGAGAACTTTGGGTGTGCTGGTTGAGAAAATTCTTCCACTCTTGAATGAGTATGGTGAGATCATTTCGATTGACGCCATTTTTGTGACACAAATTGCACCATTCAATGAGGGTATGTGCGCGTGTATTCTTCAGTAATTCAAAGAATTGATAGTACAATTTCGTATACTCAGTGACCCACCTCATTTGTGAGATTCTTGAGTCGTCTTTCATTAATCCAGAGAGAAGTAATCGCTGAAGATTATTACGGGCAATTTCCCAGCGAGTTATACTCATTGTGCAGAGTATATAATGTGGCATATTGACTCCCCAAAATACATGTAAAAGGAACTGCATTCATGCTACGCCGAAGTTCTATATTGTCGAGCAAGATATGCACTTTCTTATTTTTCATGCACTTGTATTAAATTGAGATAGGAGTATCCTGAATAAGTACGTTCTTTGTTTTATCAGTTTTTTCACCCTATTGGGTCTAAGAATACACCGCGTTTCCTTTTCACAGGAGCGCGGTATTTCATTTTTCTATGCGTTTATGATATCTCGAACATACAATATAAGTTTTTGCGTGTCACTTACATGCTCCTCGCATTCCACTGTGCATAAATTCAATCAACAACTCTCGTAAATTCAGGTAGTTGACCGAATGCTATTGATCGGCAAGTGTGACAATGGTGTCGAATTCTTTTTGAGAAAGTGGAGTAATTGAGAGACGCATATATTTCCAGAGCAACATATGCTTGAGTGCGTCTTCGCGCTTCATTTCTTCACGTGTGATAGTTCGTTGAAATTTACGTACAAATTTCACATCAACCATGATCCAGGTTGGCTTCTCTTTTTTTGATTTTGGATCAAAGTATGTTGAGGTTGTATCAAATTGCGTATGATCAGGGTAGGGAAGTGTGGCAATTTCAGCTATGCCTACAGGACCAGCAGGCACAGTGCTTGAGTGGTAGAAGATTACCTTATCTCCGATCTTCATGTCGTCACGCATATAATTTCGAGCTTGGTAATTCCGTACTCCATCCCAGAAGTGTTGCCTGTCTCGCTTGAGCTGATCAATTGAGTATGCATCTGGCTCAGATTTAATAAGCCAGTACTGCATTGCTGGAGATGTGTGTTTAGTGGATCGTCGTACTTTCATTGCTGAGCGTTGCTTCGTATTCTGCAAATGCATGTAAAAGTTCATTTTGCATGTTTACATCATGTTCTTGTACTGCTTGTGCAAAACGTTCTCTCATTTCAGGTGAAGTAGTGTTGTAAAATTGCTCAAAATTTCCCCCATGAATCTCAATCCATGAAAGTATTTCATCGTCGTTTGAAGCTGAGTGCTCAATGATGAATGTCTGAATAGCAGTTCTTGCTTCAAAGACATGTTGCGATTCGAGATTCATGTTGTGTGGATGTTATTCGCCGAGTCTCTCGCGAATACGTGCACAGAGTGCCTCGAGACTCCACTCGCTTTTAATCAAAAAATCAGTAGCTCCAAATCCAGAAACTGTAGCAATTGTCTGTGCATCGGTTGAATTGGTAAGCACAATAACATTGACATGCTTACCCCAACTATCTGCGCTACGAAGATGGGAGAGCATTGTGATGCCATCCATACGAGGCATGAAGATATCGAGCAAGATAAGTGCAGGGTGCTGTTCGAGTGCGACTTTCAGACCTGCTTCGCCGTCTTGAGCTTGAAGTACAGTAAACTTTTCATCTGTAAGTTTTTCCACAAGCACGCTTCGAAGTGCAACATCATCTTCAACAATGAGCACTGTCTTTTTGTTCTCTGTTTCCATATAGATATTACTTTTTATTTTTGAATACTTCTTTTACTTGTTTGACCACATCATCAAGTCCTGTTTCTGCTTTTACGAGATATGCTGTGAGATTAAGGTTTGCAAGCCGAGATTCCTCTTCAGTTGAATTTTGATTTGTGAGTGCAATGATATGGACGCTTTCTCCCCATGCCCCAGATTCCCTGATTGCTTTCGCCATTTCGAGTCCATCCATAGGGAACATGACAATATCGGTAATAATCATATCTGGGTGCCATTCTTGGGCCACCTTGAGACCTTCTTCACCGCCACCCGCTTCGGTCACATCGTATTTTTCGTCACGGAGTTTTTCTCCAAGAACCTTACGAAGTGGTTCACTGTCTTCAACCAATAGAATCTTGTGTGCTGTCATAGTGGCTCAATTATAGCATGCTTAGTATTTTGTGAAATATACAATTCACAAGAAATGTGGGGTATATAGTTTCCTCTATCAAGAAACTCCTATATAATCTGAGTAATACTATTACCCAACATAATCGGAAACCATGAGTGATAAAAGCCTAATAAGCGGTGCATTGGTATTAATTATTGCAGTCGGAGCAATTTTGTATTTTGTCAGCGGAAATCCATCAGCAACATCTCCATTAACTCCCACTACCCTAGAAGGGGAAGCATCAGGTCCAAATCTCGCTCTTGCTCAATGCCTCAAAGAAAGTGGAGCAGTATTCTATGGTGCATTTTGGTGTCCTCACTGCAAAAAACAAAAAGAACTTTTTGGTGCAGCTGTCTCAGCACTTCCATACATTGAATGTTCGACTGCAGATGGAAATAGTCAAACACCAATTTGTGCAGCAAAAGGCATCAAGAGTTATCCAACATGGAAATTTGCTGACGGTTCAGAGCTTACCGGAGAAGTAGCGCTCGATAAACTTGCAGAGAAAGCAAGTTGCACACAAGCACTTCCAGGGGCAATTCCTACCAATAACACCACGCCTACAACTGGATCTTCTTCAAATGTAACTTCATCGCCATCGGTGGGGTCATAATCTTATGGATCTTCCAACTCTGTTTACGAAAGTACTCGGTTACTCAACACTGATCGGAAACATCATGATTGTATTTGTGCTTTTTTCACACATTGGAATGAAGCGCATGTTTCAGTCAATTATGGAATTTTGCTCCACTCACGCGCTCCGTCTCGGCTTCCTGCTTTCTGTTGTAGCAACTTTTGGGAGTTTGGCTTATGCGCAGGTGACTGGGTATCCCGCATGTATTCTTTGTTGGATACAACGTATCTTTATGTATCCAGAGGTGGCACTGTTTGGTCTTGCTCTTTGGCGAAACGACCGCAATGTCTTACCTTACACACTATTTCTTGCTGTTCTTGGGGGTGCGGTTGCTCTCTATAATTGGATAAAAGACATGCTTGCAATGTATACCAACATCTCGCTTGCATGTCCTGTTGTTCCAGGTCTTCCAACTTGTGACAGAATATATATCCATGAGTTTGGATACATTACCATTGCCATGCTCTCACTGAATGCATTTGTACTTATTATAATCGTGACCTATGCAGCTATTCGTCATGCAGATAAAAAATCATAGATGGCTAAACTTAGCGATAATCAACTCACTCAGCAAAAGACACACATGAATGAATTACATACTAAAACGAAAATAGTCATTGTTGGTGGTGGATTTGGTGGTATCCGCACAGCACTCGAACTTGCCAAGAAGTCGAACAATCAAATTGAGATAACATTGATTTCAAATAAGCCACACTTTGAGTACAATCCTGCGCTCTACCGATATGTTACCGGCAACTCATCTATTGAAGTATGTATTCCTCTCGCTCTTATTTTCAAAGATATTGCTGTCACACTCGTTCGTGATGAGATTGTGAAAGTTGATCGTAGTGCAAAACACATAACCGGAAAGTCAGGTGCTGAATATCTCTATGATAAATTAGTGCTTGCACTCGGTAGTGAAACAACATACATGGGTATTGAGGGGCTCAAAGAGCATTCGTATGGCATGAAAACTGTTGCGGAGGCATTGCGCTTGAAAGAACAAGTCATTGCAACGCTCTATCTCGTAAAACAGCACAACGAAACTTCTGACAAAATTCGCGATGCAAATTTCGTGGTCATTGGAGGGGGAGCGACTGGAGTTGAAATGGCAGGAAGACTTGTTGAATATGCGCGTGGACTCGCAAAAGAACTTGAACTTGATCCATCGCTCGTATCTGTTTCCCTCATAGAGGGTGCACCAAAGATACTCGCACGTCTCCCAAAAGAATTTACTGACCCAATTGAGGATCATTTGCGAATGTCTGGTGTCACACTTTTGCTGAATCGTAGAGTGATGAAGCAAGAAGTGGAAGATATCTATTTGAAGGATATGCAGATGAAAACAAGCACCGTAATATGGACTGCAGGAGTAAAGGCAAACCAACTCTATGAACAAACAGGATTTATTGTCGACAAGACTGGAAAAGTAGAAGTCAACGAATACTGCTACGCAAAGGGATCTATCGATATATTTGTTATCGGAGATGGAGCTCAAACAAAAAATTCAGGCTGGGCACAGACTGCATTTTATGATGGAAAATTTATAGCAAAGGTGATTAATGCAGAATTACATCAAAAAACACTTCCCAACTACGCCGCCCCTACACCAGTGAATGCAATTCCTGCAGGTGATGGTTGGGCTGGAGTATTGTTTATGTATTTCGGTATCCAATTCAAGATCTACGGTCGTATTGGGTGGTGGATACGTCGAATTGCTGATTTGCGCAGTTTCATGCTCGTGCTCCCATTCTTTGACGCGTATAAAGTATGGTCAGGTGGGTGCCTCTCTGATACATGTGACGTGTGTGGAGTAGAAACAGCTCATCTCCATAACTAATCAATAACCTCCTTCTCGCAATTCTGAGAAATAAAGAGTAGTCTTCAAGTATGAAAAAAATTACCTCAGTGTATTCTGGATGCACCCGTTTTGAGGAAGGAATCATCGCAGAATTTTGGATGCCAATAAAGCCATCTCACAAAGCAATCATCCTTATGGATGGCTGCCCAACCGTTCCTTCAAAGAAAAAAATTGCTGAATTTTTTGCCAAGAAAGGGTACTGGGTATTTCATCCTCGCTATCGTGGCAGTTGGGAATCTGAGGGCGAATTTCTCGCTCATAGCCCAGAAGAAGACATACTTATTGTTGCTGATGGGATCAATGCAGGATTCATGAACGTTTACGATGGTATCGAGTACTTACTTGATATAAGTGAAATTGTTGTTGTAGGGGCAAGTTTTGGAGGTACCGCGGCAATGCTGTCATTAAAGTATCCGCAAATTGCAAAAGCAATAGCACTCTCGCCAGTCATTGATTGGAAAGCTCCTTCAAAAGAAGAGCCATTTGATTATTTTGTATACATGATTGAAGAAGGGTTTGGTTCTGCTTACCGACCCGCATTAGGTGCATGGAAGCAACTTCAATCAGGAAAATTTTACAGCCCAAAACACGATGCAGTGCAGATCGACACTTCGCGATTATGTATAGTGCATGCACTTGATGATAAAGTAGTTCCAGTGAAGCCTCTTCGGGAATTTGCCACCAAGAAAAAATACAAGCCCGTATACCTAAAAAAGGGAGGTCATTTCTCAGTGTCAGCCATCATGGAGCATAAAGAAATCTGGACTGCGGTAAGTATGTTTCTTAAAAAATAACAAGAGATAACTGGCACATAAGGGGTTATTGATCACATCGCTCATCACTTGAAGAGATTGTCCTCACTGTGTATACTTTCCTTCGTGTGAATCCCGTCGAGAGCCGTAGCTTTGCTAAGACAAATGGCTGTGAATTGGTATTGTTCGGGATGCATCGCAACAGGTCAATGTTATTAAACTTAATAAAGTGAGTGCTCAGATAGATCATCTGGCGCACTGCTTTTCATGAAATGAATCAAACTACATGGATAGTTGGTGGCGGAATGCTTATTGTGGTGCTCGCCGCCGTGCTCTATGTTGTAAGTGGAGCTTCACCAACCACTACAATCGCTGTTAATAATGATAAGAACTTAGCTAGTGTTGCGTCTATCGATGCCGATATCGCAACCGCCACAATTACATCTATGCCTGAAGAAGAAACAACTGTTTCAAATGAAACTGAACAAACCAAAACTGGAGTCACTTCAAATACGTCCAGCATGCTCACACTGAGCACATCAATGGGCAATATTACGGTAAAACTTTATGAAGCTGACGCACCGAACACTGTTGCAAATTTCAAGAAGCTTGCAGGAAGTGGATTTTATAATGATGTTAAATTTCACCGTGTGATCAAGGGATTTATGGTGCAAGCAGGAGACCCAAACTCTAAAGATGATACATTACAGAGTCGCTGGGGCACTGGTGGTCCAGGATATAAGTTTGATGACGAAATAAATCCAAGCAGTGCGCTCTATGTTCGTGGTTACAAACATGGCGTACTTGCGATGGCAAATTCTGGTCCAAATACAAACGGAAGTCAGTTTTTCATCATGGCAAAAGATTACCCACTTCCTCCTCTCTACACCATCTTTGGTGAAGTGGTGAGTGGGCTTGATGTTGTTGATGCTATTGATGCAGTTGCAACTGATGGCAACGATAGACCACTTGTTCCCGTAGTCATTACCTCTGTAAAATAATCATAATTAAAAAAACATCCGCCAGTGCGGATGTTTTTTTATTTGCGTCACATGGAGCTATCTCTTTTTAGGGATTAAAAAGTGAAAAATAAGATACAGAAAGAGGGCAGGGAGGATACCGGTAATAATCCCAATCACAATGTATCCAACTCGTAATATCCCAGGGCTTACTTCCATCCATTCACCCAGACCACTAAATATTCCACTCACGACAGGTGTGCCGTGCGCTTCATGATGATGTCGATATAGTTTCTTCATGGAATAATTTTACCAGTTGATAGTATTGCGATGCAATATGTTCTCTACTTATTGTCCTCAATAATGTAAGCAGGGATAGCTTTCTTGTTTGCGCGGTTCTCTACATAGACTTGCGTTTGTACTGAGTTCATACCTCCAGTAAGTCGCTGTAAGTCAAGAGAAAGAGCTTGGAGTTGCTGTGCCGCAGCTGCAACTTGTTGATTTGCTGCACTCTGCTGTTGTGTTGAGGCAGAGAGTTGTTCTGCGCCAACTGCATTTTGCTCAGCAACTGAACCGATTGAATCCATACTCTCAGCTACATGTTGCACAAGCGAAGTTTGCAGTTCAGTACGACTTGATATTTCTTTGATTCGCGCAGAGAGTTGCTGTGTTGATCCAGAAATATTTTGCAGTTCGTTTAGTGCTTCTGCAACAACACGAGCATTCTGGTCTGCATGCTCAAGTCCCTTTTCAGCTGCCATGACCGTGTCATCAATTTGGATAAGCATCTTCTCGACCTGTTGCTTGATCTCGTCAGCAGAACTTGCTGATTGTTCTGCGAGTTTTCTAATCTCATCTGCAACAACAGAGAATCCACGTCCTGCATCACCAGCACGAGCTGCTTCAATGGCAGCATTCAGTGAGAGGAGATTTGTCTGTTCTGCGATTTTTGTGATGGTATCAACAATTGTACGAATTTCACGAGAACGGTTACCCATGGTGCGTGCAATAACAGCAGTATCAGAAGTCATTTTACGAATCTGATCGAGACTTTCTTGAGACTGCTCTCCCTTTGACCCAGCAATTTGTGTGACCTGTGAGACTTCGCGCGCTACTCGAGAGGCTTCTTCTGAGCTCGAGAGGATTTCTTGTGTTCCTTGTGCGATATTCGCAACAGAACGTGAAATACTTTCAGCTTGAGCTGATTGAGTTGTGGCACCTTGAGCAACTTGCTCTGCGATTGCAGCATTGTTCTGTGCCGATGCCGCAACTTGTTGTGATGTTGCTGAGAGTGAAGCACCAGCTTGAGCGATTTGATCGACAGCTCTGCGCATTGGCTCTACAAGAGAGCGGAGATTGATAATCGCAATAAAAATTGCACCAATAATCGCAAGGAAAAGGAGGAGATAAAGCAGTGACCAATTTACTATTCCCAAGAAACGCTCATCCGCAATCTCAGTGACGAGTACCCACCCAAGCGAAGTTGTGGCATACGATACGATTGTTGAAGTATTGTACCCATCGGTAGTAACAAAATTATTTTGTTTCAGATTTTTTACTCGCTCTAAAATATTTTTTGCACCAAGAGATGAATCATTTCGACTAAGGTACTGGTCACCTTCGACTGTACTCACTATCGTTCCATCTTGATTCAGGAGATAGCTATGTACATTTCCGCCAATATCGGCATTTTCAGCAACTTGTACAATTGGTGTTTCCGTATTGATTGATGCGATGATAACTGCGCGTACGGCATTGTTTCGTATGATGGGTGTAGCGATATACAGTGCATCTCGATGAGCTGTCATGTCGGTGCGATTGAGCACTATTTGTTTTTTTAACCCAAGATCGATAAGTTCATCATTATTGGAAATCATTTCCGCATGAAGTACCCCAGCACGTACAATTACCGTACGTGATGCTGGGTCAACAATACTAAGGGTGCGAATTGCAGGGTGCTCTTTTGTGGTGAGATTGTTTACATACTCAGCAAGCAAGAGGGTCGACTCATCTCTTGTTTTTGGAGTTGTGGTGGGTGATTCAATAATCATCACAAGGTCAGAAATGTATGACGATTGTGCGATACCACTGAGTTCTTCTTTTCTGTTATCAAGCCACTCCGTAATAAGCTTGACCTTCATTGTGTTTATTGATTGCGCATTGCGTACTGCGAGGTCATGAAGTGTACTTTTCCCATAAAAAATACCAAATAATCCAATCGAAGCAAGGGGAATAATAATAAGCGCAATAAGCTTTACCATCATCAGCTTCATACTAAAATTTGCACGAAGCAACATACGTTCAGACATGTGTATATAGTACCAAATTTGTTCTAAATATGCTCCGTAACTGTGGACAGCTGTTGGCGCAAAATTAGTCGTTTCGTTTTGATTGCGATGAACTCATTCGAAACTTTTTTTTCGTAGTCGAGTTATCATAGAGAGCTCACCACAAAGTACTGATTCAGCCTCCCCATTTGTATGAAAAAATTTTGTACAAGTGGGGAGGGAACGGATTCGTTTAGTAGTCCATGCTTCAATGTCGACTGAAGTATTCCTCTCAGGTATGCGGTTATGGGAATATTCAAAGCATTGGGTTTAGGGCTCACTATACTTATCTTGAAGTGCTTGATGCCAAACGTCATGAATGGTTTCGAGGGTACCCTCACCGCGCTCTTTTCTGTCACACAGGTGATACTTGTCCACGTAGGACAAGGATTATCTGCTTAGTTCTTTTTTTTGAAGTATACCCATAGCATTTGCTATGGGTATTTTTTACAGTTCCTGCTGAGGGGTTACATTTATTCAGCAAGAGCAGTAATTGCAAATGTGTGCATCGATGCAGGGATGACCTCATTTGAGATCGTATGTGTGGGGAAAAGGTCATAGAGAAGACGTATTACTCCACGGTGCGTGATGACAAAAACCGTTTCATTCGAAGCTAGTGGAAGTGATGAGAGAAAATGTAGTATCCGCGTGCGTACATCAATCACTGACTCTCCTCCAAATGGACGATAGTCATATTTTTCTTCAAGGTCATCCTCGAGTAGTTGTGGATCGATTTCGCTCCGAAGTTTTCCTGATAGGGTCCCAAAGTCACGTTCAACAAGTTCTGGCGTCATGATGATTGGTACCTGGAAACGTTGGTTCAAGATTGTTGCCGTTTCCGTTGTTCGGACAAGCGGAGAGACAAACATGCGTGTCGGGGTTGCGAGAAGTCCATCACGAAGGTTTTCAACCATGCTTATCCCATCAGCATTGAGTCCAATGTTCGGACCCTTCGACCCTTGGAGTCGATTTTCTTTATTCAAATCAGTTTCACCATGGCGAATGACAATAATGTGCATTACCGCAGTATAAAGTATTCATTACTCAGTATCTAGTGGCTCCCATTGGACGCCGACCACAATACCGATTACACTCTACTGATGCAGCAAAAGACATTTTCAATGAAGACTGAGCGTATTGCTCACGATGGGTCAGCAGAAGGTACCTGTGAGGGTAAAAAGGTGCATATTCACGGCATGCTTCCTGATGAAGAAGGGGTTGTTGAAGTAAAGAAAAAACAAGGAATATTCATAGGTACTCTCAAAGAAATTACCACAGCATCACCTCGCAGAAAACTTCCCGAAGAGACACATTACCTTTCATGTAGCCCATGGCAGGTAATGGAGTACCCACTCCAGTCGGAGCTCAAGCATGAATTAATTACAAACTTATTTGGGTATTACGATAACACTCCGCGTGCAGGGTTTACTCCTGCATCGCAATTTTTCGGTTACCGCACCAAGGTCGAGTTTAGCTTTTGCGATCGCGATGGTGAGACTGACATCCCGCTTTCACTTGCATTTCATGAGCGTGGTGGCGGTGCACGTCGCTTGCCATTACCTGAGGGTTGTCTGTTGGCATCAGCTCGCATGAATCAGGTCGCACTTTTGATTACCGCAAAGCTACGTGACGCGGGCTATGTTGCGAGTGACTTAAAAACGCTGGTTGTGCGAGAGTCAAAGAGTGAAGGCAAGGCAATCGCGATCCTCTATGCAAAGAAGGAAGAAATTGCGGAGTTTAGTGTAGACGATATCCCTGACCTCTCTGGGTGTATCGTATTTCACTCCACACCAAAGTCTCCCGCATCAGTACCAACGAAGCATTTATGGAGCTGGGGAGAAGATCATCTTACCGAAGTCATTGAGGGTGTATCTATTCGCTACTCATGGGACTCATTTTTTCAAAACAATATCCCTGTTTTCCTTGAAGCGATTGCAATGATGAAGGCGCACATAAAAAAAGATGCTCGTGTACTTGAGCTGTATTCAGGAGCAGGGACAATCGGACTTTTACTTGGGCGAAGTGGTATTGAGGTACACGCGGTTGAGATTGTGCCCGCCGCAGTGGAGTCGGCACTCCTCAATGCACAAGTAAACAATATCGAGCAGTACACCGCAGAAGCACTTCCTGCAGAGTTTATCGACAAAGCACTCATGCAGAGTGAGGACACACTTCTGCTCGATCCTCCTCGTGCAGGACTTCACCCCAAACTGATCGATACAATCAAGGAAAAACAGCCTGCGCAGATCATTTACCTCTCTTGTAACCCCGAAACGCAAGCTCGCGACTACTCTGCTCTTAAAGACCTCTACGATATTACGCTGGTACACGGTTTTGACTTCTATCCACAGACTCCACACCTAGAAAGTTTGCTCGTATTGAGTTTAAAAGTGAAATAGTGTAGATTATCTCCATGAATAAGAAAGAAAAAGCAGCAACACGCAAGAAGTCAAAGCGCGCAGGGAAACAAGTCCCAGCTCGCATGAGATAAATAAAAAGCACCCCTCGGGTGCTTTTTATTTCAGTATCTCGTATCAGAGATTATTTCGTTGGGCTGGTTTTCATTTTTCCACTGAGGCTGAGCATGGCAACGAAAATCCAGATTATCTGAAGTGTGAACGCTGGCCATGTTGCAGTATGGTACACATTGATACCAACAAGTACTGAGCCAGTTATATTCATCACCTCATCGATTTTCGTGTGCGGACCCCATTTTCCAGATGTGACAAAATAGTAAGTCACGACGATGATCGCCATTCCAATCCACCCACAAAGAGTATAGATATCCATAACTTCAATATACCGCAAAATCTATTTGCGCAATATCAGAAATCTTACTTGACCATATTGATCAAACCAAAACTCATGTTTCCAAGGGGCACCTTTCGTTAATGTACTTTTATGTAGAGTGAGGAGTTCTTCAATCCATTCTTTCTGGTGTGCATCACATTCGATATAGAATGTTCCTCCGTCGTTGAGATACTGTGCACCAGTATGAATAATGAGTTTCACATAGTCGAGTCCGCGCTCGCCTGCAAAGAGTGAGAGGTGGGGTTCATAGTCAATGACACTCTTATCCATTTCAGGAATTGCCTTTGGGTCAATATAGGGAGGATTTGCAAAAATAGCGTCATAGGTACCTGAAAGCCCACCAAGTGCATCTGCTTGCATACAGATGGCGCGATCTTCAACATCATTGAGTTTTACGTTGATTCGGAGCTGTTCGGTAAGCTTTGGGTCATACTCAGAAAGTTCTACTGTGGCAGTAGGGAGATTTTTTAAGAGTGAGACGCCAATGCAACCCGATCCAGAGAACGTATCTGCGAGTCGTAGTTTCCTATTTGGTAGCTCTGTTTCCAAATGGCGCAACTCGGCAACCGCGCGCTCGACCCAGAACTCAGTTTCAGGGCGGGGGATCATGGGGTGCAGTGTTACATCTATTTTACATCCATAAAAGGGTATCCAGCCAATGACATAGGCAAGTGGCTCCGCCTTTTTAAGGCGCTCAACATCTGCATAAAACTCTGGTGTCTCAATCCCGTGATACTTCTCTTTAAGAAGCCATTCTACCTCTTTGGGGTTAATTGGTGGCAGTTGTCCTGGTTCGCTTGGCATAATTCGTAGAGCATAGCATAAAGTATCTTTCTTCCAAAAGAAAAGTGGCATAGCGGTGCCACTGATAGTGTTCTTTGTAAGATTATTTTTTTCTTTTCTTTATCTTCTTTAGACGTTTCTCCAGTCGTTTGAGGTGGTCTTCACGGCAGTCGCGCTGATTCTTCCACGTTCCAAATATATGAATTAGGTCGCCAATATCTCTCGCGGTGAATGATTGTAGACTGATCTTTGCGAGTTTTTTACAGAGCCTTTCACGGCGCTCTTGGAACGGTGTTTTCTCGCAGTGTTCAATTGAGTGAATATTGTTTTCCACAACATACTCCTTGGAAAAAAAGATTATTCCAGACAGAATTTTATCGCATATCCTTGCGAATGCAATATTTGTTAATACGTATTATCGTATGAATTTTTTTTATATAGTCCCCTCGGCAGAGAATCTTTCCTTACCGGAACAGTAGACCTTGGTGGTTTAGCAAAGCCAAAATAGCACCAAGGTTTTCGATTCCTGCACGAAGTGCCACAGGGCACTTTTCTCGGGGACTAATAAAAAAACACCGATTGGTGATTTTTTATATAGTCCCCTCGGCAGGAATCGAACCTGCATCACCTCCTTCGGAGGGAGGTATCCTATCCATTGAACGACAAGGAGTAGAGCCCAGTATAGCGATGCTGATAACAATTGCAAAAACCACCGAGTGGCGCGCAGTGCATTATTAGACCTGAGGAATGACAAACTTCCACAGTACAATATCACCAGGTTTCAGGTAGTACTTATTTGGAGACTTTGGTTCGTAGGTGTTATTGATCCAGTATTGCCAACGCGCGGTTGAAGTTCCACTCGTACTCACTCCATCAATTGAGACAACATGAGTACGAGTTGCATCTGTGGTATAGGTGATATTTTTTGTACTTGCGAGCAGGTCGAGTAAATCCATAATTGACATTGCTTCATGCCACGAAACGGTATTCCATGTTTTTACTGATCCTGCTCCATTGTCGATCATGATATTAACTGAGGTAAGTGCAGCAGGAGTATCGGCTGTGCCTTCGCGCACAATGACTTTTTCCTTATGAAAGAGCGTCGCACCAATGGCTGTTCCAATAATGATACCGAGGACAAAGATGGTGATGCGATCAAATCGATGTGAATTTTTCATAAATGTTAGAAAAATACTGGGAAGCTTACTTGTTGGTCATATTCTGGCATACCAGATGGATTGTCTTTTTTGAGAATCAATATTCCACTGGTGGCAGTAGTGGTTGCCCATGAAAGGGTGGTGGAAAACGGAACACTACTTGTGCTCATCCAATCAGAAAGCGCTTGAGCAGTTGTTTGTGTAAGGATATTTCCATTTGTATCAGTGAGTATCACAGGAAAACTTGCTTCAAAGTACCATGACCCAACAACACTACCTGTAATGGTAACTGGACTCGCAATTTTTTGATCAAGATGCGGTGAGCTGATGATAGGACTATTACTCGCAGTGATTGAGGGGTGTTCAGGTAAGGGCGCTTCTGAAAGTGTCACCTCACCAGTAAATTTTTTTCCATCAGGAGTAGTGCAGAGTGGTGGATTTGAATTCGAAATAGTGTATCCAGCTTGTTTGCAATCAAGAAATGAACGGATCGATAGGACCGGCTCAGTTTTAGTAGTGAGGGCAATGTATATGGTGCTTGCCACAACGGTGAGCGTAAGTATGAGTATTACACTGCCGAGCAAGTAGCTGGTTATCTTCATCTGCATAGTATAGCAATCAGAAGTATAAGCGCAAAAATGCGGAGTAATAGTGCATAATTCATGCAACTAAAATGTGACTCGTGTGGTTAAATTAAGTATATGAGAATAACACTGAAAGCAACAAATATTACTCACACTAATGCAATTGATACTTATGTAGCAAAACGACTTCGTGAACTCGAGCGTGTGCTTGAGCCAAACGAAAAGAGTTCCATTGCACGAGTTGATGTGGGTGCAACAAACAAGCATCACAAAGAAGGTAAGGAGCAGTTTTATGCAGAAATAACCTTCCATGTAAAAGGTAAAGATTTCCGTGTCGTTTCAAAATCTCCAGATCTCTATGAGTCTATTGATATGATGAAAGAGAGAATTGTTCGCGATGTAACTAAACATCACGACAAGACGCGGACACTTCGAAAAGCTGGTGCGCGAGAAGTGAAGCGAAGAATAGAAAGCGCATAACTACAAGTAGTGTGCGTCTCTCGTGTGCTCCAGACGAGTTCGCGGGGGGGGTATTGGTGCTGAGAATCGTAATGAGTTACTTTTCTTGTCCACCGCGCACAAAATCTGTGTAGCGCATTTCTTTCTTTCCCTCGGGGATTACTGAGAGAATAGTAAGTACTCCGTGTGCATAGTGTGCATCAGTGATTTTTACACGTATAGTTTTTCCGTTTCTCTCGGTGAAGAAGTGTGCACCTGGCCATTCATCGTATGCACGAATTTTTTTGTAATTCAAAAGTGGGTCACCTGTAAGATCAATGAGTCCATCTTCTTTCGTGATTTTTTTCGTAAAGGTTGCACGGGTATGATTTTGAGGGAATGCCTGCAATCCATTGATCCATTCAGGAATTATTTCTGCGAGTAACTTTCCTCCAAACTGGGCAAGATCTTTTGAAAGCTCACTTGCGCGAGGTGGCCACCCTTGCAAAATGCGTTCTCGCTGTGCGATCACAGGTCCATGATCAACTTCTTCATCAAGCACCATGATTGTGACGCCAGTCGCTGTTTCGTTTGAGAGTATTGCTGATTCGATAGGTGATGGACCTCTGAATTTTGGCAAGAGTGACGGGTGGACATTTAACACGCCATATTTAGGAATAGCAAGCACTGCTTTTGGGATAATTTTTCCATAGGCTGAGACAATGAAAAGATGAGGCGCTTCAATTCGAAGTGTCTCAATGATTTCATCTTGTTTTAGAGTTGAAGGCGTGATGACGCGGATACCGCGAGATTCTCCCCACACTCGAACTTCACTCGGAGTAAGTACGAGTTTTCGTCCTTTTGGTTTATCTGGAGCAGTGACAATTAACGTTGGTAGATATCCTTGCGATGCAAGTTCATCGAGTACGATTGTTGCAAATAGTGGTGTTCCAAAATAAACGAAGCGGACTTGATCGCGAATTAAAATAGGGGACATGGTAAATGTGGTTATTTCTGTTCGCTTTGTTTTTTTATCTTTGCGATTTCTTCGGGGGTGAGCTCTTCGATTTCTGTTGCGTGGTCAATAAATAAAATACCGTTGAGGTGGTCTGTCTCATGTTGGAATATCTGCGCAACTAATCCTGAACCACCATAGGTAAATGCTTTTCCATGTTCATCAAGTCCACGTATTGTCGCTTTTTCATTACGTAGGGTGTTACCATAAAGCCAGCGGACAGAGAGGCATCCTTCTGGGACTTTCACTTTCTTTCGTGAGAGTTTGGTTATTTCAGGATTAATCACCACCATGTCTTTTGCTTCAGGTGCCACTGTATCTTGCTCCTCGCTGTCGTGCTCTTCGATTTCAAATGCACGATGAGAGACAATGAAAATAGAAAGTGGAACACCGATTTGTGGTGCAGCGATAGCAACACCGTCTCCTTCGCGTTCAAGTGCAATTTTCATGCGCACAAGGATGTCGTTCAGTGTTTTGGACCCAATATCGTTTAGGTCGACCTTTTTGGCAACTCCACGAAGCACTGGATCGCCATCTTGAACTATGGTTGTTCCTGTCATTGCTTTCATAAACGCCATTCTACAGAAAATTGGCGCAAGCACCAGTACTCCCATCAAAGAAAGATATAAAAAAGCCGCCCAGACCAAGAAGTTGGTGGGGCGGCAAGGGGGGGTGGTCTTCTATGCGAGAATCAGGACCATTCGTCCATCTGGTGCACGCGCAGTAATGAGGAGTAAGCCGTCCTCACTATCGGTGGGCAAAATTTTGTACAAGTTATCTCGCGTCACTCGTTCGAGCTTCCCGATTTTATTATTCGGGCAGGTATTCACATGGGTCCCAGTATATGCTCGCTGTTCCAGATCTCGGTGAATCAGTTGATGTATAAGTCCAAACGAATCAACATCTTTCAGATCGTTATACAGCTCCTGCGGCATCATGCGTGCATAATACCAAGCTTCTCCGAGTTGTGGCTCTGCTTTGGTGTGTACCATAGTTGCCACTGCTTCACGAAAAGCGATATTGGGATTGCCGAATTCATTGAACGAGGAGGCAAGATTCTTCCCATCCATCAGTCGCAATAATCCATGAATCATGACATAGACAGGAGTTCCAGTTTCGAACCCCTGCAGTCGGTTCTTTGAAAAGTTCATATCGACCTCCTAGCTGTGAGGGGTTGAGATTCCATCCTCGTTCTACCATGCCTCAAATATTCCGCAACCATCCCTTAGTTATGTTTCATTCGTGTATGCAAAATATTTAAGTCATAAAAAGACCTTATGAAAACCCGAAACAAAAAACTTCATACCGTTGAGGAGTCGTTAAATGATGTTGTCAGGATTGACCCGCACTTCTATCTCCATTGGGAGCGCCCTGATCAGCCCCAATAGTTCACTATTTGGCCACTCATCATACTTGTCTTCTTTTGGGATCCGAAGTAATGCATTCATGATATATTTTCCACGCACTTTTCCGATAAAACTCGGAAACGTAACAGGATGGTACGCTCCGAAAATTCGCTCGATATCAGTGAGTGCATTTGCTCCATCTGTCTTATCGCCATGGTGGGTAAATTTGATTAGCGTGCGAAATGGAGGGTATCCAAGTTCTTTGCGCGCCTCAAGTTCCATCCGAACAAACTCACCAATATTTCCATCTGTCGCAAGTTGGAAGAGCTCCATTTCTGGGTCACGGGTTTGGATTAAAAAATGTTCTCGAGCTTTTTCGCGGAGGTTCAGTAGTAGTCGAAATACACGTTCACCCATACGAAAGTCTGGGATAGTCAGCAATGAATTCACTGAAAGAATTGCGACTGATGCAATCGGCTCAGTCAAATAGGGGAGTGCCATTTCAGTGCCTAGCAAAATACTGCCTGGTGTTTGATAAAATTGAGAAATGATTTTTTTTGCATCTGCATGCTTCTCAACAGTATCT
>DALYED010000001.1:47224-49300 GCA_031972735.1 Minisyncoccota bacterium
AATGCGAAATATTTTTGCATCAGGAAAACGCCGTTTAATTGATTCTTCAGCTTGCACGATACCAATACCAAGTGGCACCAGTCGCCATCCACCACAGTGAGTGCAAGTGACATCTGTCTCGCGTTCCAATCCACAGCGATGGCAAAGAAAAATATGCTCAACTGTGCCATCTTCACTCACTGCACCCCCTGAACGTTTATGGATAACCATAGGCGCAGCACAGCGTGTACAGGAGACCACAGTGCCACAGTCGCCACACACAGTCATGGGGGAAAATCCACGCCTCACTCCAAGGATGAAGCAGTGGGTTCCTTTTTTCTTGGTTTCCTCAATGAGATCAACAAGCTCAGCAGAACAAATAGCCACTTTGCCTGTTGCGGGTTGCTCACCCGATGCACGCATATCAATGATATGTTGTGTTGCGGTTGATGGAATGCGAGATTTTGGTCGAAGGAGTGCTTCAAACTCACCACGTGAAAAGCGTTCAATTGTTTCAACGCGGAGAAAGAGATCACCCAAGATGAGATCTGCTCCTGCTTCCTTTGCATACTCTTCAACATAAAAACGCATGTCGATATAAGGACGAGTTGCGAGCTGATATCCATTCGCACTTTCTTTATCAATGATCACACTTTCAATATCAGCACGTGGAATCGAGAGAAAGAGTGGTGTGCCAATAATGAGTACAGGATGGTCTGTAGAGAGAATCGCATTCCATCGTTTTTCGAGTTCTTTTTTTGTGAGTCCTGAGTGAAGAATGAATGTATAACTTGAAATTCCTTTCTCGAGCTTTGCATAGGTATGCTCTATTTCTTGGAGCGATGGTAGTACGAAATAGCACGATCCACCTTTTGCAAATACTTCTCGGATATGACTTTTGTATGTAGCATAGCGTTCAGCTTCCTCAGCTTGAAAAATATATCGTTGACCGCGTCGCTCTTTTTTCACAGCTGTTAATTGTGCAACATGTTTCGTGGTGAGAAGTGAATTGGGAAATAGCGCCTGAATCGCTGCTCCAGGGGATGATGCAAAATACGTTGCGGTGGTAATTGCTGCACGAATAAATTCTGGTGAGAAAAAATTACTCGTATGCACTCGTTCGAGTTTTTTAAGGGAAAATTCCGCTTGCTTTAGCTCCGACTTTGCTTCAGTCGCAGGGATAGAACGAATGACCAACCCAGGAGTTGGTTTGCCTCGTAAGGGGACTGTCACTAGTGCCCCAGGTAAAATGGGGTCCTTGGTGAAATATGACAGCTCGTCGATGGGGATACCACGCCGTATTGGGGCTACACTTACCACATACATATGACCATTATAACACGGAAAATGCGGGCGTAATCACAAGACCAGATATTTGGCGAGCAATTCAAGTTCACGTATGATGACCTCATGTCTGCATATTTCACCATCAAAGGTCTCGCCGGAAAAAGAATGTTACAAGGAGATGTTCGTATTGTTGGCGCAAAGAACGCCGCACTCAAAGCGATTGCCGCTAGTATTTTATACAAGACCCCACTTACACTTACCAATGTTCCGCATATTGAGGACGTTTCTCGTATGCTCGATATTCTTCGTGAGATGGGTGCAAAAACAACATTTGCTGACCATACTGCAGTGATCGATGTCGCAACACTTGCTTCACACACACTTACGCCAGAAATTTCAAAACGTTTGCGTGCGTCGATCGTACTCACTGGTCCAATCCTTGCTCGTCATGGAGAAGTAAAATTTCCACACCCAGGTGGTTGTGTGATTGGGGAGCGTCCTATCGATCTTTTTCTTGAAGGTTACATCAAGATGGGTGCAATCATTTCCCGTGTTGGAAAGTTTTATCACATCAAAGCTCCGAAAGGTGGTCTTCTTGGTGCAGAGATTTTTTTCAGACTTGCGAGTGTTACTGGAACTGAAACATTTATGATGGCAGCAGTTCTTGCAAAAGGCACCACAGTGATTCGCAACGCTGCGATGGAGCCTGA
This sequence comes from Minisyncoccota bacterium, assembly GCA_031972735.1. Taxonomy (GTDB): domain Bacteria; phylum Patescibacteriota; class Minisyncoccia; order Phycocordibacterales; family UBA6899; genus MHLP01. The sequence goes on from DALYED010000001.1 coordinate 49,201, forward strand.
GATAAAATGGCTTGCTGATATGCTTTGTGCCTCAGGTGCAAATATAGAAGGTGCAGGTACTTCGACGATTACTATTCGTGGTGGCGCAACACTTTCTTGC
>DALYED010000001.1:49310-50749 GCA_031972735.1 Minisyncoccota bacterium
TTTCTTGCGAAAATAAGAAGAGTCTAAAAGTGCGTGATGCGTTTCGTGTTGTCCCAGATCGAATTGAAGCAGGGAGCTTCCTGATCCTCGGTGCGCTTGCAGCAAAGCGACTCACACTTACCCATGTCGAGCCAGCACATCTCGGTTCATTGATTGAAATTCTTCAATACTCAGGAATAACACTTTCGATTTCTGGGCAAACGATTACTGTAGAGTCTCCTCAAACAAATAAAGTGTTGCGCGCAGTTTCAGTTCGTACTCACGAATACCCAGGTTTTCCTACTGACCTTCAGGCGCCACTGATGATCTATCTTACTCAGACAAAAGGTGAGAGTCTTGTGTTTGAAACGATTTTTGAAGGACGACTCAATTATACTGAGTCACTCAATCGCATGGGTGCAAACATTACCATGATGGACCCACATCGTGTCTTAGTAAAAGGTCCGACGAAACTTAAGGGTCGAGTACTTGAAAGCCCTGACTTGCGTGCAGGACTTGCATTCGTCATCGCTGGTGCGATCTCAACAGGGAACTCAGAGATTCACAACGTCTATAATATCGATCGTGGTTATGAATCAATCGAAGATCGCTTGCGATCGATCGGACTTGATATCAAGCGACACGAAGGAGTGTGACGTGAGTAATAGAAAATTTGTAGTTATACACGCAACAACGTTTGTCAAAGTGCCTACAACTTCATACAATGAAGTGATATGGTCACCCCAGAACTGTTGGATTTTCTTCGTACTCAACTTGCATCAGGAATGTCGAGAGAAGAAGTTGAGCGACTTCTTGTCGAAGAGGGTGGCTGGGATAAACTTGATGTCGAAGAGGGGCTCATTGAAATACTTCCACCTCAACAAAAAATCCCTACACCTCCTCCACATGTGCCACCTGTAAGTGAGCCTGCTCCACTAGCTTCTGTGGTTGTTGAATCTGCGCCACAAATTTCTTCAGCACCTACGATCATCGCACAAGAACCCAGCAATACTGAGCATACTGCGACAATTTCAGCGCAGGATTCGTCCGTGACACTAAACGTGCTCCGCGAAACTCCACTCTCAAAAGCAATTGAAGAGAATGAGGACTTTCTAGGGATCTTCACTGCTCCACAAGAACCAGTAGTCGCTCCAGTGGGTAATGCACTTTTTGCTATTAATGACGCAATCCAGAGTGCCCCAGAGAGTGCACCTGTCGAAGTAAGGCCAATTCCACAAATTCACGTTGAAACACCGCCAGTGGTGACGCCCCCAACAGTAGATGTGCATACTGCCATTGAAACTCCAAAAGAATTTTTAAATGAAACATCATCTCAATCGACTTCAATCAGTGAAGCGCCAATACCTCAGACAATAGAGAGTACTCCTGTCATTGTTGCGCCTAGTGCTCAAGCGTCAATGACTCCTTCGGTGTCACCAGCTTCTCCAGTGGAAGCAGTG
>DALYED010000001.1:50831-92702 GCA_031972735.1 Minisyncoccota bacterium
AAAACAGAACAACAACAGACGACCACTTCATCACAATCAAAACCACCCATTGTTCCTGCAACTACTCTCACGGGGGTAAAAACGACCTCCCCGTCACTGGCAAAAGCTGTCGAGACTCGTTCGGTTGCCGAGCTTTGGGTTACACAAGGAGGTAAACCTGTCAGCCAAGCAGTTGATCCAATAAACGACAAATCAGTACGTCCCACTGTCTCTGCGCGACGTACTATGACGAGTGATATTTTGTTGCGTGGAAAAGGTGCTACGATCCAAGGTCTCCCTGCGCTCTTGCCTCAAGAGGAGGTAAATCCCATTCCTAAATATTCAAGTAAGCCAATTGAATTACAAAAGCCACCAGAGCCAAAAAAAGTGGTTCCACCACCTCAAGAAAAAATAATCCCAACAGTTGCTGAAAATCTTGAGCGGAAAAATAAGTTGAAAAAGATTTTCGTTATCGCAATCAGTTTCATCGTTCTGCTCATTGTTCTTGCGGGAGCATTCATGCTCTACATGCGGATGAGAGGTCCTGCTGTTGCAAGTATCCTGACAGCAACAGTGTCTCAATTTATGTCTGCTACCTCATTCTCATATAATGGAAGCGCTTCGAGTGACCTTGTGCTCACCTCGAGTGTGACAGGAGAAAGTAAGGTGGGAACTATGAAGTTTGCACTTGGGTACGCGGGACAGCTCAATGCAGATAAAAATGGTTTTGGAAATGGGAATCACCACATGAAGTTTAGTGGAGGGTGGCAATATGGAGACACGCCATGGAAAACTGATGTTGAAACTGACCTTCGAATGTTTGCACAAAATCTCTATTTCCATGTTATGTCATTCCCATCGGCCGCCGCAGTCGACCCTGAATTATTCAGGACCTACTGGATCAAAGTGGATATTGGTGAAATAGCAAAGCAGCTTGCACTTGAAGCAGTTACTCCAAGTGATCAATATAGTGGTATTGCTGGTGAAGATACCACAAGTTTTAATGCAATTGTTCGAAAGCATATGCCATTTATGGGTGGGGCCAAAGTAGGCACCGAAGTAGTAAATAGCATAAACACCATTCATTATTCGCTCACTACTGACCCAGAGAAGCTCTACGGTATTTCGGCTGACCTATACAAAAAATATACTGGTAAAACACTTGTGTTTAATGAGCAGGAGCGAATTGATTTTATCCACGCACTTGAGAAGCTGTCTTTCGATATTTGGATAGACGAAAAGACAAATAATTTGCTCCAAATAAAAATTGCCGCAACACTCAATGATAATATTGCAGGTATTCATGCCGTTGGTCCTTTGGATCTTTCATTCTCATTCACTGGCTATGATTCACCGGTCATAGTCTCAGAGCCAGCTCCATACCTCTCACTTACTGAGCTTCAGACACGCATGGATGATTATCGTAAATCAAAAGAAATACGAGATCGCAACGCTGTCCGCATTTTGAATCTTGGTGAAATTAAATATGCACTCGCAAGTTATCAATCTCAAAAAGGAAGATTCCCAACCGTGCTTGCTGATCTCCGTCAAAATAGTATTCTTGCCTCGACAACACTTTCAGATGAAGTGCTCAAAAGTTTTTCATATTCTGCATTTATAAGAAGTGATGACTTCTCAAAAGCGAACAAGTGTACTGCAAAATCTATTAAATGTACCACTTATCATATTGGAGTAAATCTTGATGACCCAGCTGATCCCGCACTTGCTTCAGATGCAGATCAAACCTCAGATATTCATGGGGCAGATAATGCAGGTTGTGCAATTGAACGTGAAAAACAGTGCTATGATCTCGTATTTACTGTGCAGTCCACAGCATCTTCAACGAAAGCACAGTAACTTTTGATTTGACAAAACCTTCACTTGAATTTCTTGTGATAATTCTGGTCCGCTATTTCTGCGCTTGTTTGCAGAAGTAGAAGCTTTCGTGTTAAATGAGGCGCACATATGGCGTTCATGACTTCAAAACTCGGCATCGATCTTGGTACTGCAAACACACTCGTGTATGTACCTGGTCGTGGCATTGTCTTAAATGAGCCTTCTGTCGTTGCTGTTTCTGAACGTGACAACCGCATCCTCTCTGTTGGTATCGAGGCAAAAGAAATGATTGGTCGTACTCCTGACGATATTATTGCATACCGCCCAATGCGTGATGGTGTTATTGCTGACTATCGAGTCACTGAAGCAATGCTTCGTTACTTCATTAATAAAGCCATGGGGCGTTGGAATCTTTTTAAACCAGAAGTCATGGTGTCAGTTCCTGCAGGAGTTACTTCGACAGAGCGACGTGCGGTTATTGAAGCCGCAATGCGTGCTGGTGCAAAGAATGCATATGTTGTGAAGGAGCCAATCCTCGCCGCTATTGGCGCAGGTATTCCTATCTACGAAGCTCGTGGGCATATGGTTGTTGATATAGGGGGAGGCACTACTGATGTTGCTGTAATTTCTCTTGGAGGTATCGTTGCATCAACATCAGTAAAGTGTGCTGGTAACCGCATCGATCAAGCCATCGCTGACTACATCAAGAAGACTTTTAACCTTGCGATTGGTGACAAAACTGCTGAGGATATCAAGATCAATATTGGTTCTGCGGTCCCACTCGAAGAAGAGCTCACTATGGTCATCAAGGGTCGTGACTTTGTTGCAGGACTACCACGCTCAATCAATGTCTCCACAAACGAGATTGTGAAAGCAATTGATAAAGAACTCCGTGAAATGGTAAAGGCAATCAAAGATGTGCTTCAGGAAACTCCACCAGAACTCTCAGCAGATATTATTGATCAAGGCATCATCATGACAGGAGGGTCATCACAGCTTCGCAATCTCCCAGAGCTTGTATTTCGTCGTACAGGAGTGAAAGCAATCCTTGCTGATGATGCACTTTATTGTGTGGTTAAAGGAACTGGTGTGGCACTCGAACATCTCGACACGTATCGCAAGAGCATCATCGCGAAACGGTAGGTCTTCATATTAGGCGCTCTTCTTCGTTGAATACTGCGGTACTCCCTCGACGTACCAGCAAGTACGTCTCGGTTCGTTCCTCGTATTCGCCTAAAATAGCATCCAAATATGGAAACCTTCAATCTGTGTGACTCGCCTTACTCCAAAACTTCGCATCGTATCCAAATTTAGCTTTTCAAAAAATCGCAGACACTTAGCTTCACATCGCATATCTATTTCCTCCGCGCTATAATAAATTCAATTTAGATATGCCTTTCACGTTAAATACAAAACATTTGCATCATGCGTATCTTGTAGAGGGGGAGCGTTCGATCTTGCTTCCAGAAATTTTGGAATATCTCTATGAGGAAAAACTCACTGCAGTAAATAGTCCTGATCTTCACGTTCTCGAATTTGATTCATTTGGGATTGATGATGCTCATGAACTCCGACGTGAACAGCAGATGCGTGGTGCAGAGGGGAATAAAAAGTTTTTCATCGTGGTCTTTAATACCATGACCCACGAGGCGCAGAATGCGCTTTTGAAAACCCTCGAAGAGCCTACTGAAGACACTCATTTCATTCTCCTTACACGTACAAAAGAAACACTTATCCCAACAGTACGTTCACGCGTACAACTTGTTGGTCAGAAGGGGAAGGTGAAAGCAAGCAATATAGGAAAAGACTTCCTTCGCATGGACTTACCAGAGCGTCTTCTTGAAATAGAGAAGTACACAAAAGTGAAAGCTGATCAGAAATCTGAAGCAAAGGATCTTGCTCGTGACTTCCTCTCTCACCTCGAAGAAGCGCTTTATTCGCATCTGGGGACTGATGCACAGTATGCTACCGCACTCCACGATGTGGTGAGTGCAAAGCGCTATCTTGGAGATAGGTCGCCTTCAGTAAAAATTCTTCTCGAGCACCTTGCACTCACCATTCCACTTCAAAAGTAATAGTGGTATGTGATGAAAGTTGAGTTTCGGCTCAATTTTGATAAACTAAACAGCAATCTAGCTTTGTAGCAAACGAGAAACTAATAACTGATAATTGAATTTATATGGCGTACGATTTTTCCGATTTTAAAATCCGAATGAAAGATGTAGAAGAATGGCTCAAAAAAGAGTTCTCACAACTGCGTACAGGACGTGCCACTTCTGCAATCTTGGATTCGATTAGTATTGAATCTTATGGTTCTCAGACGCCTATTGCCCATGTTGGGTCAATCAGTATGGAAGACGCGAGGACACTTCGTATTGCTCCTTGGGATAAATCACAGGTAAAGGCAATTGAAGGAGCAATCCAAAAAGCCAATCTCGGTCTTTCTGTCACTTCAGATGATGCTGGTCTTCGAGTCATCTTTCCTGAATTAACCGGCGAGCGCAGACAGCAATTAGTAAAACTCCTCAAAGACAAGCTCGAAGATGCGCGTATTTCAATGCGCAAAGAGCGCGAAACACTGCTTACTGAATGGAAGAAACTAGAGAAAGACAGTGAAATGTCTGAGGACGAACACTTCAAAGCAAAAGAAGAATTACAAAAACATGTCGATGAAGCAAATAAGCGCTTCGATGCGATGGCTGTCCAAAAAGAATCAGAAATTACTAGCTAGTTACGCAATAAAGAATGAGTGTTGCTTTTGCTTCACAATCCATCTTCATCGCTCATAACTCACCACTCACTCATGTCTATATTACTTTTCATCGCGATTCTCCTTGTACTCGTCCTCGTGCACGAAGCAGGGCATTTTACGGTCGCAAAGTTGTTTAAGATTCGTGTCGACGAATTTGCTTTCGGTTTTCCACCGAGGTTATTTAGTTTCAAAAAAGGTGAAACTACTTATGCATTTAATTTGCTTCCGCTCGGTGGGTACGTAAAAATTTACGGCGAAGATCCCAACGAAGTAAAGGGTGAAGACGCGCAGAGAAGTTTTGTCGCTCAGCCACGCATAGTGCAAGCAGGTGTCATTGTTGCAGGTGTTGTGATGAATCTTGTCCTTGCATGGGTACTTATTTCTTCTACGCTTGCACTTGGTATTGCAGCTCCGGTTGATAATGATGAGGGTTTTCCAGTTACCAATCCTCGCCTGATGGTCACTGAAGTTTCCGAGAAAGGTCCCGCACAAACAGCAGGGCTTGTGGGTGGGGATTATCTCGTCTCACTCAGTGTTGATGGGGAACAAGTCGATGCAACCTCACCAGAGGTCGTTTCTGCTTTCATTAGCCCTCGCGAAGGAAAAACTATTGAAGTGCGCTATGAGCATGAAGGTAAGCTCGTGACTGGAGCAATGACCCCTGTTTCTGGTATTTCACAACAAGGTGCAGCAATAGGTATTTATATGGATATGGTTGGAACACTCAAGCTTCCAGCTCATCTCGCGCTCTATCATGGTGCAATCAAGACATGGCAATATACGAAGCTCACAGCAGTGGGAATCTATCAGTTTATTTCGGAAGCGATTACTGGCCACGCTAACTTCAATGACGTTACAGGTCCAGTTGGTATCGTCAAAGCTGTTGGTGCAGCATCTTCAATAGGTTTTGCAAATGTACTTCTCTTTACTGCCTTGATCTCGATCAATCTTGCAATCATCAATATTATTCCGTTTCCCGCACTCGATGGTGGAAGACTACTCTTCATTACTATTGAGGGAATCATGCGACGCCCGATTCCAACGCTGATAGCAAACTATGTAAATGTCGGAGGGTTCGCTCTCTTGATGCTCCTCATGCTTCTCGTCACCTATCACGATGTCGTCAAGTTTTTCTAAAATCGGCGCGCTACTTGTGCTTCCTTCATCGGGTGGTGAAGCGCAGGTATAACTCATATCGCTTCATAAGCACTGCCTCAGTTCAGTTCTTCAAATTTATCTCTTTTAAAAAAGGTTGAGAAGGAGGATGTTCATCTATATGAATAAAAAACTCCGCTTGAGGCGGAGATGGTAGCACCGGGCTACGACTAAAGAAAAGAATCTTGCATTTCAAGATGTTTCAGTGCTATCTGTTTTGGTTTCGAAAGATCATATACCTCAAGCAGTTTACCTTTCTGTCGCAGGACTTCCAGTTGCAGGTCTTGATTTGGTAATACAAAATAGTTGCACTTAGCGTATTCGTTCTGTTCACCTGAACATCCCATCAACTGGTGCATGACATAGAGATACCTTGCCCCCATTTTTACACCACTATCAAATGCGAGTGAGAGATCATAGTTGTCGACTCTTGGGTACATGTGAATCTTTCGTTGAAAAAAAGAACAAAAGCACGACATGTGCTCTGCCTCTCCAAGTATAAGTATCTATCCTGAACGTTTGGTGAAGTACATGAAAAAAAGAAAAGCACCGCATGGAAGCGGTGCTACTGACTATGTGCAGGTGAATTGCCTGCAAATCATTACCCAAACATAGTGATAGGAGAGATATGCTCCAATTACTCCGAATGAGATGGTGAGACACAGTGCAAGGAATATTTCTCTGGACCTCATCTTTGTTGATCGTATGAAGTATCCCAGCGTAAGTCCTATGAGAAATACTGCAAAGAAATGGATTGAGATGATGTAATAACCGTAGGGGAACAGAGTTGTAACCATGGATTTCTCCAAGTTGTTATTTTGCTGACTAAACTGTACACATAAAATATACTATTGTCAATATCTCGATAAACAAGTCTCATCGTGTACAATAAGAATTATTTGAATTTTCTCATTACTATCCCTCACAGTTCAACACATTTTTCCATGCGACAATCACAACTATTCACTAAGACCAGACGAGAAGCCCCAAAAGATGAAGTGTCAAAAAATGCTCAGCTCCTTCTGCGTGCAGGCTACATTTACAAGGAAATGGCAGGGGCATATGCGTTTCTCCCACTTGGTCTTCGTGTGTTCAATAATGTCATGAATATTATTCGCGAAGAGATGAATGCCATAGGTGGGCAAGAGCTATTCATGACTGCTCTTCAAGAGAAAGCTGTATGGGAAAAGACCAATCGTTGGAGTGATGACGTGGTGGATAATTGGTTTAAAACAAAACTAAAAAATGAGGTAGAGGTAGGACTTGCATTCACACACGAAGAACCACTTACCAATCTCATGCGCGAATACATTAGCTCGTTTCGTGACCTTCCATTTGCAGTCTACCAATTTCAAACTAAGTTTCGGAATGAAACACGCGCAAAGAGTGGGATTATGCGTGGACGGGAATTTATCATGAAAGATTTGTATTCATTTTCTCGCACTCAAGCTGAGCATGATGAATTTTACGAAAAGGCAAAGCGTGCATATGTGAATGTATTTCATCGAGTTGGATTAGGAGAGACTACTTACGTTACTTTTGCGTCAGGTGGGACATTTTCCAAGTATTCACATGAGTTTCAGACGATCACTGATGCTGGAGAGGATATCATTTACATCGATAAGGAAAAAAATATCGCCATAAACAAGGAGGTCTTCACCGATGAAGTACTTGCAGATTTAGGTGTAGATAGGGCGAATGTGATTGAGGCGAAAGCAGTTGAAGTAGGGAATATTTTCAGTCTGGGTACTAAATTTTCTGATGCGTTTGACCTCAATTTTATTAACGAAAAAGGGGAGAAAGAAAAAGTTGTCATGGGTTCTTATGGTATTGGACCTGCGCGCCTCATGGGTACAATTGTGGAGACACTCTCAGATGAGAAAGGCATCGTCTGGCCAATTGCCGTTGCGCCATTCCGCTATCATCTTGTCTCACTCGCACCAGACGACGAAGCAGTAAAAAAACTTGGTGATGAAATTTATCATGCACTCACCGCGAAAGGAATCGAAGTCCTTTATGATGACCGAGTATTACCTACTGCTGGTGAGAAATTTGCAGATAGCGACCTCTTGGGTATTCCAACCCGCATCGTTGTGTCAAAGAAAGTGATTGAGAAGGGAGTACTTGAAGTGAAAGATCGTAAAACAGGAGAAGTCTCTGCGCTTACGCTCGAGCAGTTCCTCGCAATGTCATAAGTAAAAAAATATGACCCGCAGATTGTGCAGGTCATGTTGTTATCGATACAAGAAGGGTTTGTTTGCTTGGATTTGTTCAATGTACAGTTTTCCATTGAGCGAAATGAAATATCTGATTATTTTCGTGCACGGTGACATGTGTTGTCCCGGTTTCAAATACGTCTTCTCGTAACCCTCAGTTGCAACTTGAGCAATTTTTTCAAACGAGTGATTTTTCCCACCACGCGCCCTTGCTCTTTGGTGTGGGGATACTGTGTCATCGCTCACAATCACGCAACATTGTTTATGAAAACCATGTTCACCTTGAGTCGTAATTACAGTCATAATAGACATGTCACACTCCTTCTTACAGTTGAACTGAACTCTAATTATATGATGGCACAAAAAATATCTTTGTCAATTTTTTGACGAGATGCCACCCGTACCCTAGAATGGGGAGCACTTATGTTTGAACGATTTTACAACATGCTTGGAAGTGATATTGGTATTGACCTTGGAACGGCAAATACCCTTGTCTATCTTCGCGACCACGGCATCATTATTAATGAGCCATCTGTCGTTGCACTCAACCAAAAGACGAACCGTGTTGTAGCAGTGGGGATGGACGCAAAGCAAATGCTCGGACGTACTCCAGGGCATGTTGTTGCAATTCGCCCACTTGTCGATGGAGTGATCTCGGATTTTGAAGTCACCGAAGAAATGCTTGCTCACTTTATCAACAAAGCAGTCAAGCTTTCAAAGAAGCAGGGTAGACCTCGTGTTGTGATTGGAGTCCCATCTTCGATTACCAATGTTGAAACACGCGCAGTGAGAGATGCCGCAATGAATGCAGGTGCACGTGAGGTGTACATTGTCGAAGAACCGATGGCTGCTGCTATCGGCATTCATCTTCCAGTAAAAGAGCCAGTTGGATCAATGATTATCGATATCGGTGGTGGCACAACGGACATCGCAGTCATTTCGCTTGGCGGTATTGTAAACTCAAAAAATCTCAAGATTGCTGGAGATCGATTCAATACGGATATTATTTCTTATATCCGCGATGAATTTAAAATTCTTATCGGAGAGCGTACTGCTGAAAATGTAAAAGTCGCAATTGGTTCTGCAATGAAACCAAAAGAGCCCATGGAGGCAGCTATTCGCGGACGTGACTTACTTACCGGTCTTCCTCGAGAGGTGATTGTCACCGATGCTGATATTCGTGAAGCAATTATTTCCTCGATTCAAGTACTTGTTGATTCAACAAAAGAAGTACTTGAGACAACCCCCCCAGAAATTCTTTCAGATGTGATGAATAGAGGTATTGTGCTGGTTGGAGGTGGAGCGCTCATTGTAGGGCTTCCAGAACTCCTTGCGCAGACACTTAAAATCCCTGTCACTACATCAGATGACCCACTTACTGCGGTGGCGCGAGGTACAGGAATGGTGATTGAAAATATTGATGAGTACCGCGAGGTACTTATAGAGCACGATAACGAGCTTCCGCCGAGATAGTTCTTAAAATTCACAGACTACTAGTCTTTTCTAATAAAATCTTGTCACCATAGCACTAACTATGGCTCCAAGATATTTACTCAGTCCAAGACGGCGTATTGTATTGAATTTTAAGAACTATAATATATAAATTTGTAGTATATTTAAAACCATGATCACGAGTTTTCGACATGATGAGCAAAAAAAGAAAAAAAACAGGCGCATGCTTGTTATGCTTCTTTTGCTCTCACTCCTGATACTTGCGGTACGAGGTCCTGTTGCAAATGTTATGGGAGGGATACTTGCCTACGTTGGACAACCATTCTGGCATCTCCGTGAGGTGGTCATCGGTCGCTATGAGAGTATTTCCACTGTACTCTCATCAAAAGCAAACTTACAAAAAGAAAATACTCGCTTACAAGCTGTGCTTGATGAAGTAGCACTTGAAGCATACTCACGCAATCTTTTGAGGGATGAGAACGAGCAATTAAAAGCCATGCTTGGAAGATCTTCTGAGTATGTGTTCACACTGGCACGGATACTCTCTGGCCCCCCAGTTTCTCCATACGACACATTGCTTGTTGATGTAGGTGAGCAGCGTGGAGTATATGTCGGAATGCCTGCATTTTCGCAAGGTGATTTTAAGGTTGGAGAAGTCACTCGCGTATGGGGGGATAGCGCACTTGTTTCACTGTACTCAACTCCAAATACACAACTCTCAGTAACTATCAGTACGAGCTCGATTCCTACGGTGCTTACAGGACAAGGTGGCGGAAATCTTCGTGCGATCCTTCCACGTGGGACAACAATAAAAGTAGGTGACCTTGTTTCTATCCCAGCTCTTGATCCAGCATACGCAGGAACTGTTGATGCAATTGATAGACCAGAAGGGAGTTCACTTGAAGCAGTTTATGTGAGACTTCCATTCGATATCATTAAAGAGTCGTGGCTGTATTTGGGAACCCCAAAAGCTATAAGCGCACCACCTAAAAAATAACATACATTCATGGATCAGTTGCGCTACAAACGGATACTTTTGGGACTGCTCCTCTGTGTAGGACTTTTTGTTTTCCCGTATTGGTTTGTCATGCTGGTAGCTCTTGTGATTGCAATAATCATCCCGTATTACATAGAATTCATAGTGCTTGTTGCGTTTGAAGAAATGCTTTACGCAGGGGCAGGAATAGGGCATGTGAGCGTCGTTATTCCAGTAGTACTCTTGCTGGGCTTCATTCTTCTTGAGGCAAGTCGTAGCCTTATTCGTGAGCGTATTTTACGTATATAGGAGTGTGGTAGTATTATTTTGCCATGCGCCGTACTTCATTCTTTCACTCAAATAAAGACATCGACCCAGACGAGATTTTTCTTGATGACAAGAATATTCCTGAGTTTGATGTCCATCAGTTTGAAGGTCGCATCGAGCGGCCAATTCGTGAACGTACTATTTTTTTTCTCGCAACAGTTTTTGTCTTCATTGGGCTTACGCTTGTAGCACGCGCATCAATGCTCGAAGTGCGTGATGGAAGCATGTATGCAAAGAAAAGTGAGCAAAATAGACTTGATCATCAACAACTTTTTCCTGAGCGTGGAGTGATCAGTGATCGCAACGGTGTACCACTTGCATGGAATGTCCCAAATCCCGAAGATCAAGGCTTCTCACTTCGAAAGTATATTGATGAACCAGGATATGGAAGCATCCTTGGATTCCTACATTATCCTGCACGGGACAAGTCGGGTGTTTTTTACCGCACTGATTACGAAGCAGATTCAGGAATTGAAAAATTCTACAACAATAACCTTAAGGGTAAGAGTGGGCTTCGTATCATTGAGACTGATGCGCTCGGCAATGTTGTATCTGCAAATGTTATCGATCCTCCTACTACAGGTGAGAGTTTAAAACTCTCAATTGATTCACGAGTACAGTCCAGTCTCTACAAAACCATCGGGCACATAGCCGAAACAGAGGATTATCTCGGTGGTGCAGCTGCGATCATGGATATTACAAATGGTGAGCTTTTGGCGCTAGTGTCATATCCAACATACGACTCAAATATCATGACGGACGGTGAGGATCGTGAACAAATCGCCGCATATAACAAAGATAAAGGGAGTCCATTTCTTAATCGTACTATCGGAGGGCTCTTCACTCCGGGCTCAATCGTGAAGCCAATGTATGCTATTGGCGCACTTAATGAAGGGATAATTTCTGCAGACAAAGAGATCCTCTCAATTGGATATATTTCGATTCCAAACCCATACTTCCCAGATAAGCCAAGTCGATTCAATGACTGGAAAAATCACGGCTGGCTTGATATGCGCTCAGCAATTGCGTGGTCATCAGACGTATATTTTTATGAAATTTCCGGAGGGTTTGAGGGGCAAAAAGGTCTTGGTATTAAAAATGTTGAGAAGTATGCGCGCATGTTTGGGTACGGTTCAACCACTGGTATCGATCTCGATGGAGAATTGTCTGGCACAATCCCAAATCCAACATGGAAAGAAAAGAATTTTCCAAACGACCCCAATTGGCGCGTTGGTGACACATACTTCACTGGCATAGGTCAGTACGGCATGCAAGGTACAGTCCTGCAGGCTGTGAAAGAAGCTTCAATCATTGCCTCAGATGGTGTAGTGGTGAGACCTCATCTTTCACTCGATATCGCAACCACCACTTCACAACTCGATCTTCCGTTAAAGTATTTCAAGGTTATTCAAGAGGGAATGAGAGAAGGCGTGACGCACGGTACGGCATCAATTCTGAATATCCCAGAAGTAACGATAGCCGCAAAGACAGGTACAGCCGAACTCGGTGTAACAAAAGCAAGAGTCAATTCATGGGTGATTGGATTTTTCCCATATGATAAGCCTCGCTATGCATTTGCTGTAGTGATGGATAGAGGTGTCAAAGGGAACACCACCAATGCGAGCTTTACTACTCGTGCAATGTTTCGCACCCTCGCATCAACCACACCAGAATATCTCAAGTAACGCGCCAAGGCATTTACATTTCTCAATACTTTAATCTTTTGTCAAATACACGATGAATTGTTTCTCGTAGAAATGCGTGCTACTATGGCGAAACTATGGACACACAAAAGGAGTATTTGAGTAAAGAAAAATTTGAAGAGCTTAAAAGTGAACTTGAATTTCTTACCCACGTTCGCCGTCGCGAAATAGCAGAAGCGCTTGAAGCTGCAAAAGCACTTGGTGATCTTTCTGAAAATGCTGAATATCACTCAGCACGTGAGTTACAGGCAAGTGTTGAAGAGCGCATTATGGTCCTCGAAGAGATCATGAAGAACGCAGTCATAATGGGTGGAAAACATAAGACAGATGCCGTAGGCATTGGTTCTGTTGTTACCGTAAAGCGCGGAAAAGACGAGAAGGTATTCACTATTGTAGGTAGCGAAGAAGCAGATGTTGCTGGTGGAAAAATCTCAAACAAATCACCACTCGGCGAAGCATCAATCGGAAAGAAGAAAGGAGATAAATTTTCGTACACAACACCAAGCGGAGAAGTTGAGTGCACGATTATTGAAATCAAATAGCAAAAGCAAATATAAGTATCTGGTATCTTGTGTATAGTATCCGTGCAAGATATGCATACTTATACAGTATACTTTCATTCATATGGCTTCACTTGAAGAAATCAGAGAAGAACGAATCAAAAAAATCGCAACGCTCAAGTCGCGAGGGATTTCTCCATACCCAAGTAAAGTAGCACGTGATTTCTCACTCAAGGAAGTGCGTGATCAGTTCACAACACTAGAGCCACAAAAAAAAACGCTCTCACTTGTGGGTCGTGTGATGGCTATCCGTGGTCAAGGGGCAATACAATTTGTTGTCCTCAATGATGGTACTGGTACCTTTCAAGGTGTAATGAAGCGCGATGTCCTCGGCGAAGAGAGGATGGATTTCTTTGCAGAGGTCGTTGATATTGGCGATTTTGTTGGGATAGAAGGCACACTCTTTACGACTCAGCGCGGTGAACAAAGTGTCGAAGTTATCAATTGGACCATGGCAGCAAAGTCCCTGCGACCTCTTCCTGAGAAGTGGCATGGACTACAAGATCCCGAAGAGAAGCTTCGCCAGCGTTATCTTGATATTCTTTTTGACGATGAACTTCGTGACCTCTTTGTAAAGCGCTCAAAATTTTGGAATGCGATTCGCTCATTTTTACTTGCAGAAGGTTTTCTCGAGTTTGAAACACCAGTGCTTGAAAATACTACTGGAGGCGCAGATGCAAAGCCATTTAAGACTCACCACAACGCACTCGATATTGATGTGTTTCTTCGTATTTCATGCGGAGAGTTGTGGCAGAAACGTCTCATGGTTGCAGGATACAATAATGTGTTTGAAATTGGTCGCATTTTTCGAAACGAAGGCATGAGCGCAGAGCATGCACAGGATTACACACAGCTTGAGTTTTATGCAGCATATATCAATTTTGAAGACGGCATGAAACTCGTTCAGCGCATGTATCGCCATGTTGCACAGGAGGCATTCGGCACACAGCAGTTCACTATACATGGATTCGAAGTTGATCTTGCAAAAGAATGGGAGCGCTATGATTATCGTGAGACGATTTTAAAATTCACTGATATTGATATTGTTACTGCTTCACTTGCAGATATTGAACTTGCACTAAAAAGGCTGAAAATTGAATTTGATAAAAAAGGTTGGAACACCATTCGTGCAACTGACACACTTTGGAAATATTGTCGCAAGAAACTTGCAGGTCCAGGATTTCTCATCAATGTTCCTGTTGAAATGTCACCACTCGCAAAGCTTGCCGTGGGTGGAAAAGTAGTTGAACAATTTCAGCCAATCATTGCTGGAAGCGAAGTAGGGAAAGGTTACAGCGAACTGAATGATCCACTTGATCAAGCAGATCGTTTTCAGACACAACAGGATATGCGCGATGCAGGTGACGATGAGGCGCAAATGTTTGATCGCGAATTTGTCGAAGCACTTGAACACGGCATGCCACCTACCTGCGGGTTTGGAGTTTCTGAACGGTTATTTGCATTTCTTGCAAACAAACCTATTCGAGAATCACAAGTATTTCCACTGCTTCGTCCAAAGAAGTACTGATCGCACACACCTGCTTGTGCTATCAACAAATGGCAATAAGGAATTGAAGGAGGGTATGTGTAGTTAAAAATTCAGAAATTAGTCTTACGAAAAACACAAAGAAATCTAGTGTTTTTTTTGTTTTTATTTTATTACTGAAAGTATTTGACGTTATGTAAAAATCATTGCGTAGCACTTTTCTGTGGATAACAGGGGTAGGTGAGTGGTTGCAGAGTGGGAAGTGGTGGGATAGAATGGTACACATGTGGGAGAAAGTGGGAAATCGAGAAATCGATCCTGACCTTCAACATGGGATGGTAAAGGTAGAAAATTAACCCCTGTATTGTCCGCTTGTGGGAGTGAGACGGTGCGGGGGTTCTGCCTTAGAAATGGGCAAGTATCAAGAAACACTGACTTTGGCGCAGTCTTCACGGTAGAGTGCGCCAAAGTCAGGGCTTCTTCAAAAGTGGCTCTGAACAAATTATGTTTATTGGGGAGTATATACATTCAGTCGATGATAAGAAACGCCTCTCTGTTCCCGCAAAGTTCCGCAAGGACTTAGGGAAGAAAGCGGTGATCACACTTGGACTCAACAAGTGTCTTTCGCTTTATCCGACAAAAGAATGGAATATCTTCGCAGAAAAGCTTTCGAAGCTTTCGATGGGTAAGTCAGAGGATCGTGGATTTTCTCGTGCAATGCTCTCTGGCGCATTTGAGGTCGAGATCGACTCGATCGGTCGTATTCTTATCCCAGAAGCTCTCAAGGGCTATGCTGGGCTCAAAGAGAAGGTGGTACTTACCGGTGTCTACGACAGAGTAGAGCTTTGGGATGAGACAACCTGGAAGACCTACAAAGCAGAAATGGTTGCAAGTGCCGACAGTATGGCAGAACAACTCGGCGAACGCGGTGTATTTTAGTAGGGAATTCAAATTTGGCACACTAGTCGACTTACCTAATACAGTTCTGGGCACCGTAGCAGACGATGCTTTTCAGAAATTCTATTAGTCCAAGTCTTCGTACTGTATCCAAATGAGAAAGCCATTATCAAACCATGAGTCACATATCAGTTCTTTTACAACCTTCACTTGATGCACTTAGCCTTAAACCAGGAATGACCATCCTTGATGCGACTTTTGGTAAAGGAGGGCATAGTACAGCTATTGCGACCATCATAGGAAAGACAGGAACACTTATTTCACTCGATCGAGACAAGAACGTCTTTTCAGAAGAAAAAGTTCAGGAACTTGAGCGTCTCACTACATTCATGCCTATTGTGGCAAATTTTAGAGATGTGGCAGAGGCGCTCAAGCATCTGGAAATAGATGGTGCATTGTTTGATTTAGGTCTTTCGAGTACTCAGCTTGAAGAATCAGGAAGAGGATTTTCGTTTCAACGCGATGAACCGCTCCTGATGACGTTTGAAGCAAATCCTGGCGAAGATGATGTGACCGCATTTTCCATTCTCAATAAATGGAGTGAGGAAACAATCGCAACAATATTGAAAGGTTTTGGTGAAGAACGTTTTGCTCGTTCGATAGCACAGGGGATAGTTGAGGCACGACGCATGGGACCGATTGGTACCACCGCACAGCTTCTTGAAATCATTCTGGCTTCAACTCCAGCATGGTACAAGCATGGACGCACTCACCCTGCCACACGGACGTTCCAAGCGCTTCGTATGGCAACAAACGATGAGCTCGGTGCAATCGAGCATGGACTCCGAGGGGCTGTAGAAAAGCTCAAGCCGAAAGGAAGGCTTGCGGTGATTAGTTTCCATAGCATCGAGGATCGAAAAGTGAAGCATCTGATAAAAGAGTTCGTCGGTGAGGGTCTCGTCACTCATGTGACCAAAAAACCGATAATTCCAAATGAGATCGAGCTTGAAGAAAATCCTCGTGCTCGAAGTGCAAAATTGCGAGTTGCAGAAAAGATTTAGTTTGTTTATGAGTTTAGTGAGTTCTTTGTATGAAAAAATTACTGGTCACCTATAGGGCGACAATCGATAGGCATGTCCCTATTGAAATAAAGAGTCGCGTTGATAAGCAGAAAACTTCACAGCGAAGTATGTTTTCATTTATCCGCACTCGAGTACGCAGTGTTTAAATATGTTTAAGTCAGTTCTTCTCCAATTTGAAGAGCACGACAGAAGGATCTTCTGGATCTTTGTCGCTTTTTTTGTGTGTTCACTTTCCCTTTATATATATTTTCTTGGAATTTCTATCTTTGCAGTCATTGAACGCAAAGGTGCAGAGCAGAGATCGTCAGTACTCACTGCCAACATCATGTCACTTGAATCAAAGTATGTGATGCTCAATAAGCAGATCGATCTTACCCTTGCTCGTGAACGAGGCTTTGTCGAAGTAATAAGTCCTGTGTACATTAGCGGTAATGCACGTGGAGAAAAGACACTCTCACTTCGTACTCGAGGCGCTGAGTAGTATATAAATTTATATATATTGAAAATTCGAGTCGTAATATCATGTATAATGTAGAGTACGATGCGAGTACGACGAATTAATTTACTAGCAATACACAGAAATCGTTGATTTCTTTTTGCTCAACACATGCAACAAGAAGAACGTAAACGACTTCGCATCATTGCAGGAGTAATCCTTTTTTTCGGGTTACTTTTTATTGTGCGTCTCTACATGCTTCAAGTTGTTCATCACGACGATTTTACCAAGGAAGCACAGTCGCAATATATCGCAACACTTCCAAACCTCTACAATAGAGGAAATATTTACTTTACCCAAAAGGACGGCAAACACGTTGCCGCCGCCTCTGTAGGTAGTGGTTATGTGATTGCGATAGTACCCAAGCTTGTCACGAACGAGCAGAGTTACTACGAAACTATTTCGGCTCTCATGCCACTCGATAAAAATGACTTTTTTACAAAAGTGGCAAAAAAGAATGATCCATACGAGGAGATTGCCACACGAGTTCCTGATGACATTGCAAAAGAATTGAAAGCAATGAAACTTCCAGGTGTGCAAATCTTTAGGCAAACATGGCGTTTCTACCCAGCCGGATCACTCGCAGCTCAAACCATCGGGTTCGTTGGATACAACGGCAAACAACTCACAGGGCGATATGGACTTGAGTCATACTACAACGACACACTGACAAGGAATTCCGAAAATCTCTATGTCAATTTTTTTGCTGAACTTTTTTCAAATATTACTGATACAATCTTTGATCGTACCGAAGATCAAAGTGGTGATCTTGTACTCACGATTGAGCCGACCGTTCAGGCATATCTTGAAACTGAACTTCAAAGCGTCATGGATGAGTGGCATTCAGATGAAACAGGTGCGATCATCATGGACCCAAAGACAGGTGCGATCTATGCGATGGCGACAAATCCATCATTTGATCTCAATCAGTATGGCAAGGTGAAACATGTTGGAGTATTCGGTAATCCAAGTGTTGAAGATGTATATGAGATGGGTTCGATTGTAAAACCACTTACCATGGCAGCAGGGCTTGATGCTGGCGTTATTAGCGAATCCACGACATATAATGACACTGGGCATATTACACTCAACAATAAAACTTTTGGAAACTATGATGGACGTGGGCGTGGACCAAACACCCCAATGCAAAAAGTCCTCAATGACTCTCTTAATACAGGTGTGGCATTTGTGGTCGGCAAACTTGGCAATCAACGCTTTGCTGATTATTTACTCAACAAGTTTCATCTTGGCGAAGAAACTGGCATCGACCTTCCAGGTGAGCGACAGGGTCTTGTTTCAAATTTAAGCTCAAAACGTGATATTGAATATGCGACTGCTTCATTTGGGCAAGGCATTGCGGTAACACCAATCAATATGATCGCTTCACTCGCAACACTAGGTAATGGTGGTATCACCGTTTCACCTCATGTTGTTTCAGAGATCGACTACACCTCAGGAAAAATAAAAAAAATTAGCCAGAATCCTCCAGAGCAAGCGATTAGCCCTCAAACATCTGAGCGCATAACGCGTATGCTTGTCACTGTTGTCGATAAGGCACTTTTGAATGGTTCTGTTTCAATTCCTGAATATTCGATTGCAGCCAAGACAGGTACCGCGCAAATTGCACGCTCCCCAAAAGATGGTGGTGGATATTATGAAGACAGATACCTCCATACTTTTTTCGGGTACTTTCCTGCATATAATCCAAGATTCATTGTCTTCATGTACACGTACTATCCAAAAGACGCGACTTTTGCATCACACACACTAACATTGCCATTTATTCGTACTGCAAAGTTTTTGCTTCATTATTACAATATCCCTCCTGATCGAGGGGGTGCAAAGCCAGCGTTTCCAAATGTACAAAATACCAAAGTTCCTCAGTAGTGGTACCATATATGTATCAGTCAGTTTTCCAGTAAAATACCATGAAACGATTTCTTAAACTCATTGTTGTCGCAGTGCTCACTTGGGAAGCCAACATAGTACTCCGTAAGTACAAGCCTTTCATAGTTGCTGTGACTGGCTCGGTAGGGAAGACTTCAACAAAAGACGCAATCTTTGAAGTATTGAAGGGTACCATTCAAGCTCGCAAAAGTATGAAAAGTTTCAATAGTGAACTTGGAGTACCTCTCACAGTACTTGGACTCGAAAATAAATGGTCTAGTGCATTTGGTTGGCTCGGGAACATCATTCGTGGCTTTTCGATGATCTTGTTTCCAACCCCATTCCCTCAATTGCTCGTGCTCGAAGTTGGTGCTGATCACCCAGGCGACATTAAACGCATCACATCATGGCTTACCCCTGATATCACTGTGGTAACCCGTATTCCAGATCTTCCTGTACATGTTGAATATTTTTCATCACCAGAAGAAGTAAAAAAGGAAAAATCCGAACTTGTTAAAGCGATCAAGCAAACAGGAGTTTTTGTAGCGAATGCTGATGATCCAGCTGTAGTGGAAATGTCAGCGCTTACTCGTGCTCATATGATTACCTATGGATTTGGCGAAACTGCAATGATTCGAGGGAGTAAGCCACAGATTGCATATCGTGAGAAAGACGGACGCAACTATCCAGTTGGTATGATGTTTCAGATCGATCACCATGGTGATGAATATCCAGTACTCCTGATGAATATCATTGGAGACCATGCTTGTACCGCAGCGCTTGCAGCATGTGCAGTTGGAGTTGCACGAGGAATACCAATGACACATATCATCGCATCACTTTCAGTACTCGAAACTCCACGCGGGCGCATGCGTATCATTGCTGGAAAAAATGGAAGCACTATCATTGATGACAGTTACAATTCATCACCAGTTGCGCTTTTGGCGGCACTCGAAACATTGAAAACCATTGATGCAAATCATCGTATTGCGGTGTTAGGTGACATGCTTGAGCTTGGTACGTATGCAAATACTGAACATTGGAATATCGGTCGCACTGTTGGGTCGTGGGTCGATCAGCTTGTTACCGTAGGTCAGCGATCTCGAGGGATTGCCGAGGGGGCAAAGACGGCAGGACTGCTTGAAGGCAAGATACGTACATTCATTAACTCAAAAGATGCAGGCGAGTGGCTACTCTCGGAGATAAAAACAGGGGATGTCATACTCGTCAAAGGCTCTCAAGGGTCAGGTGAAAACATGATTCGGATGGAGCGCGCAATCAAAGAAATCATGGCGCATCCCGAGGATGCTGGCAAATTACTCGTAAGGCAAGAATCCGAATGGCTTGCTCAGTATAAATGACATGCAACAAGAGTGATGCATGAAAAAACAGCCCCATGGGGCTGTTTTGTGTTGGAATAATCAATCCTGATCGTTTCCGTATATTGCACGCAACTTGCGTTCGGATTCTGCTTTTTGACTGCGACTGATTTGCATCTCAATACCAAGCTTCTCTGTATATTCGTACAGTGCATAGGTGAGTCCATAGATCTGTGCACGACCATCTTTCGGGATCAAGATGGTCTGATGCTTATTTTCTTTAGGGAAATATCCACGCAGGCGGTAATTTCCTTGAAATTGAACGAGGTCAATCTCAGGACCAATCATTGTGGGTACAGAAGCAGGAATGAACGGGCCTATGAAATTCAGTACTCCGACTGATGAGGAGACGGCAATCACATAGGATGTGTCTTTCTCGATCGTGGTAGGGGAAATCGGTAGGGGAAATGAAAACCGCGTCACAGGTGGCGCAGTTATAAAGTCGTGCATGATTCTTTTCCTTATCGTGCAGGTTGTCGAAAGAACGGATGTTCAAATACCATTTTACACATATTTTAACCTGTGTCAAGAAAACTTCGCAAGCTAAGTAATAGGAGAGTGCGAAGCATGTTGACAGATATTCTTTTAATTATTACTGTAAGCGTCGATAATTTGTTCTCCAATTCAACAAAGTGAGGGTAGTATATGAAATCTGAGAAACCGATTAAACTGCTTGGAAGTACAATTTTCTTCAGTCGTTGGCTCCAAGCACCCCTGTATCTAGGGCTCATAGTTGCGCAGGGTGTTTATGTATTTCATTTCATGAATGAATTACTCCATCTTGTACAGCGCACAACATCTATTTCTGAGACAGAGATAATGCTTGTTGTGCTCGGTCTCATTGATGTTGTCATGATTGCCAACCTACTTATCATGGTGATTATTGGCGGCTATGAAACATTCGTTGCTCGACTCGGGAATGAAGATCATCCCGACCGACCAGAATGGCTTGGACATGTCAATGCAAGTACCATGAAGATAAAACTCTCCATGGCATTGATTGGAATTTCTTCAATTCACTTACTCAAGACATTTATTAATATCGATCATATTACCGATAAAGCAGTGATGTGGCAGGTCGTGATTCATATTACATTTCTTGTTTCGGCGATTGCGATGGCATTTACTGATTACCTAATGAAAAAGACCGCAATCAGAACTGTCACTACTCACTAGTATCTTTGTGGAACACAACAGCCCCATCAGGGCTGTTTTTTTTGCACAAGGAGAAAGCAGGAGAGAAATGGGAGCTTCTTCAGAAGTAGTGGAAAGCACTTTGATTCTAAAGAGTGAGTAAAACTTTCTGATCACTTAGGGTCACTTTGAACTTCGCGCTGAGTATTCTGTGTCAGGAGTCACTAAGTCTTTTGGTTTTACTTGCACACCAAAAGCCTAAGTGTTCACGACCCTGCCTCACCATCTCGCAAAGCATCGATAAGGTTCCGGCTTCACAAAAAGAACAAAATCCCGCGCAGGCGGGATGTTTGTGTCTTTATTGTGACCCTACAGAGAATCGAAGCTTACAGCTTCAGTACGCCTTTGCGATTTTCTCGAAGCAAAGCTTCTCGTAAATAGCGCAAAGCCCTTCGATTCTCTGACGCAGTGAAGCAGTTCACTGCTTAGGGTCACAGACAAAAATGGCGCCTCTTGCGAGACGCTCATTTTTGTATTTGTGACCCTACAGAGAATCGAACTCTGATTTGAGGCTTGAGAAGCCTCCGTCCTAACCGTTAGACGATAGGGCCATAAGTAAACATGGTAACATACAGGTTCGATTCTGAGAATCGGTCACACATAAATTTCCTGACGGAAATTTTGTTCGACCCAGTCTCGCGACGCTTGCCTTTCGAAGACTCAAACTTGCGTACCGCTCCGACCCTGAGTTCTGTACTCAAGCCAAGTCGTTGGCTTGTTACGATGCTGACATCGTACAGAACTCAGCTCCGCTTTTCGGCTTGAGCACCTTCATTTAACCGTGAGACGATAGGGCCACTACATATCTGAAAACTTCCACAGAATAACGAATTTCGCTGATTCTGTAAAGGATTATCATGATTATGTCCATGCTGAGCTATCCTGATAATTTAGACAAGAACTGCTACAATAGCTCAATGCTAAAGATATACCTCGTGCGACATGGGCAAAGTAGAGATAACCAACAAGGTATCTTGGGAGGGCATCGCGATGAACCTCTTACAGAACTTGGTGAGATACAAGCTAAGAATGTTGCACAGTATTTTCAAGAGCAGGGGATTGTGTTTGATTATGTCGCGACTTCTCCTTTTGTGCGTGCATATCGAACAACAGAAATTATTACCGAAGCGCTCAAACTTCCGAAGCCACACGTAGTAGCGGATCTTATGGAACGGGACTTTGGTGTCATGACAGGAGAACGCGAATCAACAATCCTCGAACGCTGTGCTCCAAATGTCATCAGCACGAAAGACACCACATACTTTCTTACCGCAAAAGGTGCAGAACCTTTTCCTCAGGTGGGAAAGCGTGTGCGCAAAATCTTAAATTCGCTTTATAAGCGGTACAACAATGGAACAATACTCCTTGTTACTCACGGTGATGTAGGGAAGATGCTCTACGCGACCTTCTATCAGCTCGACTGGAAAGAAGTACTCCAGCTTGTAGATTTTCATCATGGTGATGTGCTCCTTCTCGCCCCAATTGAGACCACTGAAGAATCCTTCGCATACAGTCAGCCTGCGCAAAAAGATGCATGAAGTCTATTTCTTGCATCATACCGGCATACAATGAGTCACAGCGCATTCGCGCTACGCTTGAGGTGGCAGTCTCGCTTCTTGGGGTACACCTCTCTGAAATTATTGTCGTAGATGATGCTTCGACTGATCAAACAAAAACCATCATTACACAATTCCCTCAAGTGCGATTGATTGCTCATGAGGCAAACGAAGGCAAGAGCAAGTCTGTTGCCGATGCGATTAGTGTATCAACAGGGGAATACATGTTCTTGCTCGATGCAGACCTTAAATTTCTGAATGCACAACATCTCATTGATATGCTCACCCCAATACAAGATAGTGTAAGTGATGTCAGTATCAGTTACCGCAAAAATGCGTGGCCACTCTTTCCGTTCAGATCGATTGATTATCTTTCTGGTGAGCGGATTCTCCCTAAGGTGGTCCTTGTGCCTGCACTTATGCAGATGGCAAAACTTCCAAGTTACGGACTCGAGGTATTTCTCAATCGAATCATCATTGCAAAGCAACTCAAGATAAAAGTTGTACGCTGGCAGGATGTTGAAAATGATTTCAATCAACATAAACATGGTTGGTGGAAAGGTGCAGTCATCATTGCGAGAATCTGGCTCAATGTCCTCTCTACGGCATCAATCATCGAGTTGTACGCTCAGAATATTCACCTCCGCAAACTGATTGTGCATGAATAATTCGCTTGAGAAATAAAAACACCACCCTGTTTCGTGTGGGTGGTGTTTCAAGTTATTTTTTTGAAAGATTTTCGTGGAGTGTTTTGATTTCGAGGATCTTGTTTGCAACGCGTATCGCACTCAGATTATTTGCGTCACATGAGATAGCGTAATGATACTCTCTCAAGTCAGTACTCATCCGTTCAATTGCATCTTCAAATGCGCGGGCACTCTCTAGTTTTGTCCATGCGTCAATTGAGAGTAGTGTCGCCACCGCCTCTCTATTGTGGGGATTGTGTTCGATCGAGGCAGTAAGCCAACGTCTTGCTTGTATCTTATTGCATTGCACCAGAAACAGCGTACCAATGAATCGGTCAGATTCACTATTTGCAATCGGATCCTCATATGGGTGTTCGTGGATAGGGTAGGGTTGCTGGGCACTTGCTACTGTCGAACACAGCAATGCAAGCAATGTGGCGAGAAAGAACATTCCAAGTTGAAACATCGATATCTCCCAAAATTGTTCTACTTCTTATCATTCATCCAATATGCGATTTAGTCAAACGTATTACCAGCAGTGAACGATTCGACTTCGTGCAAATTTGTGGTAAAAATAGTCTGGATGAACATCAAGGAGAATTATTGTGCATGTGATTTCTGAGAAGACTCTTCAGTCTAGTGAACTTGAATTTTTTACGAAAACATTTTCATTTGCTTGGAGTAATATCGCGCCAATGCTTTCGGAAAGTGAAACTCAAGCACATCTTATGGATGTGATACGCAGATACGA
The DNA here is from genome assembly GCA_031972735.1 of Minisyncoccota bacterium. GTDB lineage: Bacteria > Patescibacteriota > Minisyncoccia > Phycocordibacterales > UBA6899 > MHLP01. The sequence goes on from DALYED010000001.1 coordinate 75,202, forward strand.
CGAACCACATCGTCAATATCACACACTACTTCGTGTCATTACTTTACTCAGAGTAGTTAATGAGCATGTCGGAGCAAAGTACTTCCAAGAAGTTGGACCGATTGAGACTTCGCAATTTATTTTGCTGTGCGCCTATCACAATTTGATTTATGTGCCGAGTGCTTGTGGCAACGAAGCACTTTCTGCACTCTACCTGAAAGATATTGCGATAGAGAGTGGGACACGCATGGCTTGCGTCGAACCAGTGCTCCGGGGTATTACTGCTGCAACCCATGAATTTCCGCGTAGTAGGGGTCTTTCTCAGATTGAACACCTTTTTCGTGATGCATGCATGCTTGTATTTACTGCTAAAGATAAGGTGCAGTATTACCATATCGTAAATCAAATTGCAGATGAGTATGACGCCGTTGGTATGAACAAAAAACAGTTCAGCGCGGTGCGAAAAGTATACCTCGAAAATATCCTTCGACAAGCGCATGGAACAATTTTCCACACACAATATTTTACGAGATATAACGATATTGCAATGCGCAATATAACGCAAGAACTTGATCTCTTTTGAGCTCATGAGTTTGCAATTGCGAGAACGGACGCCATAGCTGATGTGTGTCCGTTTTTTTTACTCTCTTTACTGATATGGGTATATAAGTATTCTCACTGAGGTGAAATTACGTGAAAAGTCACCACTAGGGTATACTTTTTTGATGCCAACAAGGCGACAACTGCAAGCAATTTATCGCAAACTTTTTCCTGGAATGCGACTGCGTGTCGTGAGGAAGAAGCGGGTGCGTCGTGCGCGAAGCAAATCTGCAACATTGCAATATCAAACACACAAAGAAACTGCACGCACTTTGGTACATCGCAAACTCGAGCAGTTCAATCATCACTACGGTTTTTCGTATCACAAAGTAGCAATACGCGACCAGCAGTCACGATGGGGAAGTTGCTCAAAGAAAGGCAACCTCAATTTTAATTATCGACTTATATTTCTTCCTGATACGCTTGCTGACGCTGTTATTGTTCATGAACTCTGTCACTTGAAAGAATTCAATCACGGCAAGAATTTCTGGGCGCTTGTCGCAGAGACCATCCCTGATCATCGTGAGCGAAAGCTAAAATTATCGAAGATTCCCTTTCGTGGATTAGGTGTTGCGCACAAGGATGTACAAGCTATGATGTAAACATGAAACACACAGCACATAGTGGCTATATCGGAATGATCGGACTTCTTGTCTCAATTGCAATCATTGCACTCCTTTTTACTGGAGAGTATTTCTCTCCACGTCAAACAGATGCACTGCAAGAGGTTCAGCCTAAAACGGCAAGTGGTACTATTCCTCTTACTGAGGTTGGGCAGATGCATGCAGATGTTGATGCTGCAAACGCACTGCGTGATACGCTCAACGCTAAAAATAAGGAGACGAATGCATTGATGGTCGAATAGATAGTAATTGGCATATTTTATGCTATAGTCACAACCATCATGATTGGACTCGCACTTACCCCAGAGCAATTCAAAATTCTTCTTCGGATGGTCTATATTGCCAATACGGTGGCAAATAGCCACAGCGAAGACAGTGATTTTTTGAAAGAATATGACGAGCTAGAGCAATATATTTTTTCACGCGCAAAAGAAGCTGGATTCCCAGGTGCTACGGAGCGACATAAAGTTGATGAAGAAGTGCATCATCACCCCTCACCAATGTTTGAAAATGATGCTGAAGTCAACAAAATTCTTGATGAGTACGACACACGCGCGACATTTGAATTTCTCGGAGAGAAACTCGCAGAACGGGACCTTGAAAAGAAATATGGACCAAATGCAAAAGATAGAATGCCCGCCACTGATTACGAAGAACTTCTTGTGGAACGCACAGAAGAATATGTCGTAGAATTCAATGATTTTGGATTTTCAAAAATCCGTGTAGATGGCATGCAAGGAGGGGAGAATAAGCAATAACGCATCATATGTCAGAGACTCCAGTTTTATTCCTCGATTTTGATCGCACATTATTTAACACAGAGCAGTTCTATGACTGGCTTGGAGATGATGTTTCAGCACAGCTGAGTGCACTCATGAGTGGAGAATTACTTGCTGAAAATTTTTCAGCAATGCTTTTTCCTGAAGTAATTTCTTTCTTAGCGATTGCGCGTACTCATTACCATCTCGTCATTCTTACATTTTCTACTACTCCAGAACTTCAGCGAATCAAGCTTCGTGAATCCGGCATCCTCAAGTACGTTGATGAGGTTATCATTACTGAAAGGGATAAAGGCCTTGAAGCAAAAGAGTATCTTTCGCTAAAACACAAGTCTGCGTTAATGCATTATTTTGTTGATGACACTGAAAGCAAGATCCATGAAGTGTATGCACAGAATCGAAATATCACTTGTTACCTCATTGACCGGAGTAAGAGTGAAATGACAGTATTGGATAATGGTGTGTTGGTTATTTGCGACCTAGCCATGCTCGCAAATCATTTAAAAATGAGGTAGCAAAAACCCCATGCTTGCGGACATGGGGTATTACTTTTCGACCTGTTAATGTAATTAGCATAGCACAGAAAACAACAGTGTGGGGAATTTACCTGTGGATTGCTTTTTGTATTGAGAAATAAAATGGCTCTATGAAGCCAAATAATAATTTCATTTGAAAAAATTATTTTTCTAAATTTACAGTGAATTTATCATGAAATAATGCGTATGCAGATCATATGCATAAATAAAAACCCGCAGTATGTTGCGGGTCAATATAATTAATCTCGATAATTTCAAAAGAGGGGATATTGCTTTTGGATCAGAGGTTGCGGAGTTGGACGCACTTCTTTCATGTGCTCTTTAAACATGATTGCAGCATGTGCATGGGCAGTGCGCTTAATCTGTTCGTGCGCAGAAGTCGGTTTTGTGACGACAACAGGTCTCAGGTCATCTGTGCAAGTGAAGACAAATGTTCTGCCTTCAACTATTATCTCGACTCGTGGGAGTTTGCGCTCTGGGTCTGCATAGTAAAAGCGTTTTTTTGATACGTACAAGTTTCGGTTTGCACTCACTTGAAGCCTCCATATCTTTGAAATGAAGAGAACTACGCTGTTGGAATTATATCACAAAATTACATACTTAGCAAGCATGTATCCACAATGCACTATGTTGGATCAATATTATCCAACAAGTGATTCACAGACTGCTTTTACGTCGTTTCCGTCAGCTTGACCCTTGCACTCCTTCATGACTGCTCCAACAAACTTTCCGATCGCACTCTTCTCAATCGTACCAAGCTCAGCTTTTTTTGCAGTTGCGATACTCATGATCTCATCTCGCGACATCATGGTTGGTAAAAATTCTTCAATGATCGCAAGTTCTGCCTGTTCTTTCGCAGCGAGTTCTGGACGACCTCCATCGGTAAATTGTTGTGCTGAATCTTTGCGTTGTTTGACGAGGCGTTTCAGTACAATAAAACATTCACTATCTCCAAGTATTTCCTGTGGAGTGTGACGCGTGGCAACCAGCTCGTTTACAAATGCAGTAAGAATGGAGCGCAATACTTCCTTGCGAAGCTCGTCTTTTGCGCGCATTGCGTCTTTGATCTGTTCTTTGATTTTTTCGTGCATATATATGAAATTATGCTCTGATTATAGCGTGGAAGGGATGTTGTGCTCTATTGACAAAAATTAATTATGTGATAATTTTAAACCGGATAGTACCAACAAATAACTACGAAGAGGTGAGAAATGCGAGCAATTAAATTGCAACAACTTCTTGAAGAAAATCGACTACTACGAATCAAACTTGATCAAGCTGAAGAAATTGCAAAGCGTGATGAACTGACAAGGCTATATCGGCGTTGGTATTTCACGAAATGTGTCGAAGAAGACCTGTTGTCTTTTTCAAAAGGTATTCGTGAAGGTGACCATGAGCCGACTGCCTCAGTGTTTGTCATGCTCGACTTGAAAGGCTTCAAGCTTTTCAATGATCTTCCTGAAGGGCAGGTCGCGGGCGATGTTGCGCTCCAGCATGCCGGCAAAGCGATGATGCGAGTACTGAGGAAAGGGGACAAGCTCGGTCGCATCGGTGGAGATGAATTTGGGTTGTGGCTCTTGGGGATGAACTTTAAGCGCCTGCAGGACAAAATCAATGAAATCAATGAGAGTCTTCAAAAAGAAAATGACTTACTCTCGGTCCATTTTGGCTATGCATTTTACAAACCAGGTATGGATTTTCAGGATCTCTATTCAGGTGCCTCTGTCTCGCTTCATAAAGCAAAAGAAGCAAGTCGTCGTAGTAAGTGATATTGCCAGAAATCGTACAAAGCCACTCGAATACACGAGTGGCTTTTTTATGCACAATATACTCCAAGTAGAACTATTCTGATTATCGAAATACGCATGATAAGATTACAAGATGGAAATAATATTACTCAGCATCATTGCTGTCCTTGTGTTGCTTGCCTCAGCGCTTGTTTGGATTGTACTTGGTCGTAAACAAACTGGAGGAGGTACTGAGGGGATGCTCCTCATGCAACAACAAATGGCGGAGCTTACCAAACAGATGGACGCTAAGCTCACTGAGTCTCGCCGTGATATGACTGATGCGGTGCGGACTCAATTCACTGAGTCACAGAAGCTACTTCGCGAGATCAATGATCAAATGAACAAGAGTCTGATTGATGTCGCACGCGAGCAGACAAAAACCAATGAATCCACGACCCGCTTTATGGCAATCGCTGAACAACTCGCAAATCTTGAAAAAGTACTCAAGCATCAAAAACAACGAGGAAATCTCGGTGAAGCGTCACTTGAATTAATTCTCTCGAATATTCTCCCTCCGGGTGCATATAAGATGCAGCATCGTTTTGGAAATAACGACGCTGTTGATGCAGTGATTGTGACAAAAGATGGCATGATTCCTGTCGATGCAAAATTCTCGCTCGATAATTACAATCGTGTCACGATGGCTATCGATGACAAACAGCGTGATGAGCTTGAGAAAGAATTCAAGAATGACCTCAAGAAACGTATTGATGAAACTGCAAAATATATCCGCCCTGAAGAGGGAACACTCCCATTCGCATTTATGTTCATCCCTGCCGAAGGTATTTATTACGACCTGTTAGTTAATGAAGTGGGTGCAATAAAGGTAAATACACGCAATCTTATCGATTATGCATATAACGAAAAGAAGGTCATCATTGTCTCGCCGACCACCTTTGCTGCCTACCTGCAATCGGTGCTCTACGGCTTTAAGGCGTTTAAAATCGAAGAAAGCGCCAAAGATATCATTAAGCGGGTTGATGAGCTTGGAAAGCACCTGAAGGCATATGAAGACTATATGGCAAGGCTAGGTAATGCGCTTGGAACCACGGTAAACCTCTATAATGCAGCCTATAAGGAGCTTGGGAAGGTAGATAAGGATGTCACTCGGATAACGGGTCAAACCCCTGGTTTGGAGGCGAATTTGCTCGAAAAACCGAATACTGGGGAATAATCCTCATATTCACTTGCTTTTTTATTGATATTTCGGTAGTATGGCTTCCACTATGGCATTTGCAGTAATACAAACAGGCGGAAAACAATACAAGGTTGAGGCAGGCGATGTACTCAAAATCGAGAAGCTTTCACAGCCTCGCAAGGAGGGTGAACAGCCAGTCGTGTACGAGGACGGAGCCAAAATCGTTTTTGATCAGGTACTACTTATTGATGATGGTAGCACTACTAAAGTCGGAGCTCCTTATATAGCAGGAGCAAAGGTAAATGCGACTGTCGTTGTTGCTGAAGCAAAGGGTAAGAAAGTAATGGTCGTAAAGTACATGGCAAAGTCACGATACTTTAAGAAAAATGGCCACCGACAACCTTTCACGGAAGTGAAAATTGAATCAATCGGATAACCAATCAAAAAAGCGCCCCATAAAGGGGTTCTTTTTTAAAATCAAAAATGAACAGAGAGGAACATCATGAAGTATTTGACGTGGCGAACAGTCGTTCAATCGATGAGGCTCTTTCATTTGCACCACTTATTTCAGGAGAAGAAGAATGCGAGGAAGAAGTGCTCGACATCGACTCGACACTCGGAGGGTAGTATTACTTTCTACCTTCAAGTGCGTAGCGGAGTGTTTCGGTATCAGAGTACTCAAGTTCGGTACCAGTTGAAAGTCCTCGTCCAAGACTGGTGACTTTGATGAAATTTTGCTCACACAAAGGCGTGATGGCTTCACGAACATAATCCGCAGTGTGTTCAGACTCTGGAGTTACTGCGCATGCAAGGATGACTTCTTTTAAGTCACCAGACTCTTTTTCTATGACTGCAATGAGATCACTGATACGAATCCGAGTATTCGGTTCTTTTTCTAAGATAGGGAGTGCTCCTCCTAGTACAAAATAGCTACCACTGTAGGTACTGCTCCGCTCCAATGCTTCAAGATCTGAATCTTTTTCGACAACCATAAGCAGTGCATGGTCACGTGTTGTATCAGTACATATTCCACATGTCGGACCTGCCTCATTGAAGCGCTTGGTGTAATAGCGGTGGCAACGTGCACATTCTAAAATAGTCCGTTCAAGTGCCTCGATTTGCCGTATGAGTTCACTTACGTATGATTTATTCTGCTTCAGAAGGAAATAGACAAAACGCTTGGATTGGCGTGTTCCAATTCCTGGAAATTCAGCAAAAAGTTGTGCGAGTCGGTGTATGGGGTCCATAGGAAAATAGTATGCAGTGGGCGTAAGACAAATTTGGTATGCGGTATCAGGTATACTGCACGCTCAATACGAGATATTGAATACAATATACCTGCATATTAAAAGATGTCATCAAATGCTTTGTCTGATCCACCAGAGTAACCTTTGTCGATTTCTCTGAATGTCGTGTGTCGTCCGTCAAAGAAGAGCTCAACATAGCCTGTTGGGCCATTTCTGTGCTTCTCGATCATGATTTCTGCAATGTTTGGTTTATCTGAATTCTCGTTTTGCTTGTCATCGCGATGAATGAACATAACTACATCAGCATCTTGCTCAATCGAACCAGAGTCACGAAGGTCAGAGAGACGTGGCTTGCCACCGCGTTGCTCAACAGCACGAGAGAGCTGTGAGAGTGCAAGTACTGGGACATCGAGGTCTTTTGCGAGACCCTTGAGCGAGCGCGAGATTTCAGTTACTTGCTGGACCATCGAGTCAGTTGAGCGCATCGGTGTCATCAGTTGAAGGTAGTCGACAATCACAAGTCCAAGGTTGTGCTCACTTTTCATACGGCGGACCGCAGAACGCATGTTCATGATGTTGATGCCTGCTTGATCATTGATAAAGATTGGAGCTTTTGAGAGTCTGTCCAAACCTTCGCGAAGATATGCAAACTCATGATCTTTTGAAAGTTGACCGGTACGAAGTTTCCATGAGTCGACCGAGCTTTCTGCCGAGAGCATACGGTCGATGAGTTGCTGTGAACTCATTTCGAGTGAAAAGATGCCTACAGGGATATTGTGTTCAACCGCTGCCTTACGGGCGATATCAAGTGCAAATGAAGTTTTACCCATCGAAGGACGAGCAGCCAAGATGATAAGATCTGAGCGTTGAAGTCCAGATAGCATTTTGTCGAGACTAGGGAATCCTGTGGGAACACCACGCATGCCGTCTTTGTCAGCATGAATTTTTTCGATGCGCTCCCATGCGACCACAAGGGCATCTTTGATCTTTTGTATTCCTTGCCCAGAAGAAATATTGGTCACAGAGTAAATCTTACTTTCTGCTTCGTCGAGAATTTCTTCAAGCGCAAGATCTTCTTGGTAGCCTAGCTGAGATACATGTTCAGAGACACGGATAAGTTCACGCAAAATATGCTTCTTGCGTACAGTTTCTGCATAGAAGCGTGAATTTGCTGATGAAGGAACAGAACTCGCAAGCTCTGCGAGATAGGTGCGCCCACCTATTTGGTCGAGCAATGCCTTCTCCTCGAGTCGCATTGCGAGTGTAAGGAGGTCGATTGGCTCATGCTTTGATTGGAGTTCAAGCATTGCTTCAAAAATCAGACGATGCTTCTCTGCATAGAATGATTCTGCGAGTACGACATCAGAAATTTCATAGAGTGAATCGCTACGAAGCATGATGGCGCCAAGTAGCGCTTGCTCCGACTCAAGATGTTGAGGCGGTAAACGTAACCCTGTTGTCGGTACATAAGGACTCTTCATGTGATTGGATTATTTTAGCACGGAGTTGGTTCGAGTAGTAAAGGGGAAAAGCTGTGCATGAAATAGCCCAATTTCTCAGTAATTTGACGTGGCGTTGAATATAAAGAAATATGGACAAAATGCTTCACGTAGTATTGCTGTTGACAGTGTGGTGGTGACAGTTGAGTTTTCCTGACCTAAATTATGAGCGCAATAAAAAAACCGCCCGAATGTAGGGCGGTTTTTTTAAAAAAGTATTAGTTTTTCATTTTTTTGAACTCACCAGGCCAGCGGTAAAAGAATACTGGAACAAACACGAGTGTGAGTATCATCGCAAAAGTGAGCCCAAACATGATCGAGAATGCGAGCGGTCCCCAAAGTGGTGATGCAGTTGTAAGCGGTATCATACCTATGACAGTTGTGATGGTAGTGAGCACGATGGGGCGAAGACGTACTGCGGATGCTTCAACTATCGACTCATGAAGCGATAATTTATTGTCCTTATCACGAAGGATACGCAAGATTGAATCGAGAAGAATGATTGCATGGTTGATGATCACTCCAGCAAGTGCTATGACTCCCAGCATCGATGAGAATGAAAGCGCTTGTCCCGAGAGTGCGAGTCCAAGGAATACTCCAATGAGTGAAAGGGGAATGATAAGAATAAGGTAGAGCGGAAAGCGCAGTGAATTGAATTCAAGCACGAGTATTGCGAATGCAAGGATCATGCCCGCCAACAGTGCAAACCCCATCTCACTGAATGTTTTATTGACGTCCTCATTTTCTCCACCGTACTTTACTTCAACAGATTGAGGTGTTTTAACATCAGCAAATTGTTTTTTGAATATGTTCGTCGCTTCAACTGCCGTCATGTCAGGAGAAAGCTGAGCAGAAACAGTAACGATACGCTTTCTGTCTTCATGACTGATTGCTGCACGACTTTCACTTACACTCGTGTCGATGAGTGAGCCCATTAGTATTGTTCCTGAAGGAGTAGCGATGGGAATTTGTCTGATGCTATCAATAGTCGTTTTAATGGTGTCTTCGGGATTTACAAAGTTTGCATTAAGGTCGAGCTTCACTACAACATCGATATCTTTTTGGTCTTTTTTGATGGTAGTTGCAATATTTCCTGATACTCCAGTGCGTAGTGTCTGAGCGACCGCAGCAGCAGTGAGTCCTACTTGCGCTGCTTTGTCTCTATCAATGGCAATTTCAAACTGTGTGCCGTCATCGCGTAACGAGGTTTGGACATCAAGAGTCCCTGGGATATTTTTCAATATTTTCTCAGCCTTATCAGCTGCAATACCAAGCTCATTTAAGTCATCACCGACAAACTTGATCGCAACAGGTGCTCCTGATGGGGGACCGTTCGATGCTTGTTTAACGTGAATATCTGCATCGGTAATAGGTGCGAGTTGTTTGCGCAAATCCTCCATAATATCGTTCGAGGTTTTGTTTGCTCGATCCTTCTTGAGGATAACGGTAATATTTGCAAGCTTCGAGCCTGCTCCTGGTCCAGTGTCACTAAAGGCAGAGCTTTCTCCAACTGTCGTCACAAATGATTCGACATACTGATTTCCATAGAGCATCTCTTCAACTTCGCGAGTCGCAAGATCGGTAACTTCAAGAACAGTACCTTGCGGTTTCTCAACCTGTACATAGATAAAATCTTGATCACCAGCAGGGAAGAACGAAACTTTCACAAGACCGAATACAGGAAGCAGTATTGCTCCAATAAACCCAAGAAACATAAGTGAGAGAAATATGTTTTGAGAACGACGGCTGTCGAGAATTCCACCAAGGAATGATTTGTACCATCCCTTAGCTTTTTCAAAATACACTTCCTGCATGTCTTCAAACTTGCTCTTATGTTCTTTGGTAAGCACAACTGCAATGAGTGGAACCATACCAAGTGCAACAACAAGTGATGCAATCAAGACGAAGATCAATGTGAAGGGGATAGAAGCAATGAATTTCCCGACAATACCAGAGAGGAAAAAGAGTGGTGCAAAAAAGACAACAGTAGCCATTGTGCCCGCGATAAGTGGCCATGAATATTCATTGATAGACGCAATAGCTGCCTTCTCAGCACTTCCATGTATTTTGATACGGGTATGAATTGCTTCGGTGACCACGATACCAGAATCGACTAGAATACCGATTGCAAGAATAAGCGAAAAGAGGGAAAGAAAGTTTATGGTATTACCCGATGCATACAGACCAATGAATGCGATCACGAATGAAAGTGGGATAGAGAGAGCTGCTACCACTGATTCGCGCCACCCAATAGTGAGAATGAGCATCAATATCACAAGTCCTACCGTTTCAAGGCCGACACGAGTGAGTTCCTTCAGATCTTTTGTGACGAGTGCTCCTCGATCAAAAGAGATAACAACATTTGCTCCGATGAGCTCGGTTTTTTTAAGTTCTTCGATGCGGTTCACTACATTTTTTGCAATCAGCGTCACATCTCCACCAGTTTTTTTGTAGATGTTCACCGTGATTGCTTGCGATGATGGCTCGCTCCCGATACTGATACGTGAATAGGATTTCGGTATTGCGAGCCCATCAGAGACGAATGCAATATCACTCAAATAAATAGGTACTCCATTTTGAGAGGCGATTTCAAGTGGAGGGATCTGTGCTGGCTCATCTATCGAACCTGCAAACTTGATTGGGTAGTTGATATCTGCCACCGTAATGTTTCCAATTGGGAATGATGCATTTCCTGTCGATAGTGCAGCGATCACTTGATCAACACGCAGTCCGTATTTCTCAAGGGCTTCTTTTTTGACGACTACTTGAACTTCATGCGCTCGTGTCCCAGTGACGGTAACTTTTGATACACCTTTAATTTTTTTGAGTTCATCTTTTATGTCATCACCAAGTTTTGCAAGCGCACCTGCAGGTGCATCAACTGAGATTGAAGCGATTACGATTGGCTGATCTGCAAAATTCACTCGCGACACATTTGGTTCGTCTGCTTCTTTTGGAAGTTCAGCTTTTGCGCGGTCAACAGCATCTTTGAGGTCTTGAATTGATTTATCGACATTGGCACTAGCGGTAAACTGTGCGGTGACGACAGAAACACCCTCGAGTGAAGATGAGGTTACTTTGTCGATATTTTCTATGTTTGCAACTTCATCTTCGATCTTATTGGTGATCAATTTTTCTGTATCCTCTGCAGATGCACCACGCAGTGTCGTTGATACAATCCCAATAGGAACAACTACTTCAGGTGAAGATTCTTTTGGAATGGAGATCAGTGCAAAAGTACCACTCACGGTGAGTGCAAACATTAAGAGATACGTGAATGCTCGCTTTTTGAGAAAGAATATCCAGAGGTCGTGCATGGTATTAGGATTTAGTGATGGTTACTTTTTGACCATCTTTCAGACCGCGGGCGTCAGTCACAATGATCATATCAGGGGTGATTCCTTCTGTGATCACAATCTGGTCTCCGAGAAGGGTCCCGTCTTTGACACTATGCGCAACGAGCGTACTTGAACTATTTACCGTAAATACAACAGGACCAGTTGGAGTGATCTTAAGTGCCGAGAGGGGAATTTGAATCACCGATGCTTTCTTTGTTGCTGAAGCCAGTGCTCGTGCTGCATTGATGCGCACACTCTGGCCATTGGTTAAATCACTCGTATTGCCAGTTATACCGATGCGAATTTCAATTTTTTTCGTTTTTGGATCAAGGGCAGATGCGATTCGTGTAATGACACCATTCGTCGTGTCATTAATGATGACTTTTCCTCCAACTTTAAGTATTTTTGCATCATCGTCAGTGGCATATGCAAGAATTTCAAGTGCACCATTATTTGATACCACTGCAATATCTCCAAACGGTGCAACATAATCTCCAGTCTCAACTGCAAGAGAATTTATTGTTCCACTAATCGGACTTCGTACAATAGTCTTTTCAAGGCGTGATTGTGCCGCATTGAGTGTGCCAAGTGCAGATTTTACACTTGCATCTGCTGTAAGTGCAGAGCCTTGGCTACTTTGTGTAAGATTATTTGCCGCTACCTTACTTGCAGCAATACTTGCATTGAGACTGCTTCGTGCCGCTCCAATTGCGGTGAGTGATCCAGAAATACCACTACGCGCAAGTCCGTTACTTGCCCTAAATCCATCAATTCCGGATTGTGTTACGGAAGAGTCTGGGATGGCATGGGTGAATGCGAAAGAGAGATCATCGAGATAATTTTTAATCGTACCCGTCTCACTTTCAATGGCATCTAATTCTGCTACGAGATCACTCTCTGTTGTTAGTGTGCGATTGTGTGACTCACGGTTCTTGAGCAAGTTTTCGATGGTCGCACGTACTTGTGGGAGTGCGATGGAGAGTTTTGCATCACTGGTGTTTACAATGAATTGTGGATCACGTGTTTGTGGATTACGAAAAGCACCATCTGATTTAACGCGCACTGCATCATCAAGTGCGACATATGCAGCATTGATGGCATTGAGTGCTGATGATTTAGCGCTTTCGAGTGAAAGATTCGCTGAGCCATTTGAAATCTCGGCTGTGTTATTTGAGAGCAAAGCTGAACCTTGCCCTGCCTTCGCAGCATCATACGCTCCACTTGCCTGAAGCAGTCCTGCGCGTTCTGCACTATTATCAAATTCGGCAATTACTTCTCCTGCGCTTACATAATCGCCAAGTTTCTTATACACCATCGCAAGCTTGCCTGATGACTCCGCTCGTACATTTGCCTCACTGCGAGACACAACAGTGCCTAAGAGTGGAAGAGGGGAAGTGTTCAGTGAAAGATCACCTACAGAAGAAAGTGTAACTCCACGATCTGCTTGTACTACTACTTCAGCATCTGGAGTAGTAGTACTCTTATAATTTACAGCAACGAGTACAATCACCACGATAATTACTATACTGGTAATTTTTTTTGTGAGTGACATATCTTTAATGAAATCAAACATGATAATAATTTAGTTGATTAAGTAACGATTAAGTTATGAAGTACGGTGTCAAATGTTTCGGTGATACGCGTTCTGTCTTTTTCTGGGACAACTGCGAATATTTCGTGAAGTTCTTTTTCGATAACAGCGTGCGCCTTTTTGAATACCGCTTCACCTTTCGTAGTGAGTGTAAGTAGGTGTTTGCGTCGGTTTCCTTCAATCTCCTTTTTTTGGAGTAGTCCTTCTTCTGCCATTGTCGTGATATGGCGACTCACTGTAGCTTCAGTAAGGTGCAGAAAGTGTGCAACATCAGACTGTGATGCATCATCTTCGCAACGAAGTGGAAGCATAATTAAGAATTGAGAGAAGGTAATTCCTTCTTCAGCAGCAAGTCGCTGTTCAAGACGTTTTTCGATAAGAAAATATGTCTCATGGAGGCTATACATGAAACTCTTTGACCAATCGAGTGCATCAGTCTTTCTGCGTATCATACTTGAATCTTAGCATACTAAGTATGAGGGGTCAATGAAGAAACTATGGGAGTATTTCCTGACCTTTTTCGGTATCTTTCACGGTGTACCCGAGATGTAGTAGTTCATCACGGAGCATATCTGAAGAATTCCAGTCTTTTCTTTCTCGAGCATCACGTCTCTTTTCGAGTAGCGCAGTGATGATTGGGGGGAGAGGTGCACTTATCTTTTTTTGTACTGATGAAAGACCAAGTCCAAGAACTTCATCAAATAAAAGTATGGTCGCTCGCTTGTCACTTGTCGTATGTCCCACATCCTTCATGAGTGTCCATATGAGTGCTATTGCGTGTGCTGTATTGAGATCATCATCAAGTGCTTCGCGAAACATCTCTACGTAGCTTGCGATAGGTGTGCCTCCCAAATCAGTGTGTTCATTGAAAAAGTTTGTGAGACGATTATATGCTGACTGTGCGCCTGCAAGTGCATCCCATGTGAAATTTACCTGCGTTCGATAGTGCGCCGTCAAAAGCCAGTAGCGGAAAGCAAGTGGCGGTATTCCTCTCTCGTGTAGATCAAGAAGTCGGTAAGTGTTACCAAGCGATTTTGACATTTTTTCTCCCTCAACATTCATAAAAGCACTGTGTAACCAAAAGCGAGCGAGTGGAAAATCGTTTGCACACTGACTCTGTGCAATTTCGTTCGTGTGATGAACGGGAATGTGGTCTACTCCTCCCGTGTGAATATCAATAGTCCCTTCAAAGAAAGATTTGATTATTGCGGAGCATTCAATATGCCAACCAGGAAATCCACGCATGGTTATTCCAAGAGGTGAGTCCCATTCTTGTTCGCGCCTCTTTCCATCTTTTGGAGAAAATTTCCATAATGCAAAATCAGTTGGGTTGATTTTTTCACCCATATCAACACGTAGCCCTGCTTTCATGCCTTGCACATCGAGATGCGCAAAGTCTGCATAGTTTGGGAATTTTCCTGTATCAAAATACACTCCATCAGAAGTGAGATATGCGTAGCCTTTTTGCGCAAGGAGTTCAATCATTGCTTTCTGCTCATTTACATAATGAGTTGCACGAGGGTAGTTTTTTGCAGGAAGAATCTCGAGTGCTTTAAGGTCAGCTAAAAATGCATCCGAATATTGAGTGATGATCTCCTCGACGTGCTTACCTTCACGTCGCGCCCCGATTTCAATCTTGTCATCTCCCTCATCTTGATCAGAAACAAGGTGTCCAACATCAGTTATGTTTACAACCTGAGAAACTGTGAATCCTTTGCTCTCGAGCGTCCTGCGCAAAATATCTGCAAAGACATACGCACGCAGATTGCCTACATGAACGTAATTGTAGACTGTTGGTCCGCAATTATACATTTTTACATGTGGGGGTGTGATAGGGGAGAATTCCTCCATGTTGCGACTAGCGGTATTGTACAACTTGAGTGCCATATGCTGATTAAATCATTATATCTGAAAATTCTCCATATTTGGTCAAGATAAATAGGTAGTGAGACTCGACAGTTGCGAGCATCAATATAAAGACGCGTGTTTGGGCCGGTGACAATGCCTCGCTTGTATTTAGCGCAAAAATGCCAGTTTTTGCTGATTACAGCCACTTGCGACTACGAAAGAAAAGGAAAGCTATCACCATGATCGAGATCATGAGTCCAAGTACGGTCCACCATCCATATGGATGAGTCATGAGCGGAATAAACTTTGTGTTCATACTAAAGACCTGACTGAGTAGTGTTGCAGGTAAGACTGAAAATGACGTAATCGTCAGTACTTTCATAATCTCATTTGTTTTCGTAGTAAGGAGAGAGTCGTTGGTGACACGAAGATCACTCAATATTTCTCGCTGGTCTTCGAGTAGCTCTTCTACTTTATAGTATTCGCCAACAATATTGTCGGTATAATGTCGAAATTCTTTTCCATAAAATTCTTCGCAGGCAATACCAAGCGAAGTGAGTACTGGTTTGTGTAAGCGAAGTGCGCGATGAAATGCGAGTAGGTCGCGATGGATATTTGAAAGTGTTTCAACCATCGCACGCTCTTCTCCTCCAAAGATCCGATCCTCGACATCCTTGAGACTTTCGGCAATGATCGAGAGTTCATGTTGAAGCGAGGAGTATATTTTGCGAATCATGTAAAAAAACAAATAACCAGCATGTTCTCCAATATCACTTTTGTCGAGAATTGAATTTACTTCAAATACTTTGGAAAATTTATGGAGTGGATCAAGGAGTTCGTATCGTACGGTAATGATAAATTTCTTACCGATGATGAAGTCAACTTCTTGTGTTGCATTTGAGTGGCTGTGGCGAATGGCAGGGAAGTGGAGAATGAGATAGATAAAATTCTCGTAGTGGTCTACTTTAGGACGGAGAGAAGGGGTGAGGAGTTCGTCTGCAACGATAGGATGAATATCATATTCTTCCATGAGCGAACGGATTTCCTCATGAGAAGGGCGCTCGACATCGATCCAAGTTAAATCACGATACTTATTGCGTAAGATCATCTCTTTTATTATACGAAGATAATTCCATGTTGGCTATGTGTGAATTTTGAATATTTCGCATAACTGTTAATAACGTTATCAATTTGTAAATTATAGTTAACTTTGCGATAATAGTTCGCATGAATACTTTCTTGAAGTCTCCTAAAGAGGTGGCAGTAATAGTCTTACTCGGTACCTCGTTGTTTGTTTCTGGTTTTTATCTTGGGGGAAAAGGGAGTCCAGCAATAAATGATGTTGTGGGATTAGTGAATACTAGTCTCCCTACTGCTACACCAACTTCGCCATCAGAGCTCGAAACATGTATTGATGCAAAGGGTGTAGAGGTGACGTGTGTACTCAATAGAGACGGGGTGGCGTCAAAGAGTGCCGATGCTGCTGATTTCAATCAGTTTTGGAAGGCGTGGAATATTATCAATGAGAAATATGTTCCCACAAAGCACAAAGCAGTTTCCAATCAAGAAAAAGTATGGGGCGCCATCGGTGGTCTTGCAAACTCACTCGGTGATCCATATACCTATTTCATGCCTCCGCAAGAAAAGTCGCTATTTGAGCAAGATGTAAAAGGGACATTCGGTGGTGTGGGTATGCAAATTGGAGTAAAAGACGGTTTACTCACGGTGATTGCACCTTTAAAGGGGTCTCCTTCGGAACGCGCAGGAATTAAAAAAGGTGACAAAATATACCGAATTGATAGTGCGACCACCACAAATATGGATGTTGATAAAGCACTTTATTTGATTCGTGGTGAAGTAGGTAAGTCAGTCCACCTCACACTTATTCGCGAAGGTGCTAAGGCACCGATTGAAGTCTCTGTTGTTAGAGAGGTGATCCAAGTTCCCACCATTGATACTGAGAAAAAGGGTGATGTGTTTATCATTCGACTCTACGGATTTCCTGCAACAGGAGCGGATCTCTTCAGGACGGCACTCCGCGAATTTGTACAGTCGGGAAGCAATAAGCTCGTACTCGATCTTCGTGGCAATCCAGGAGGATATCTTGAAGTTGCGGTTGATATGGCAAGCTGGTTCTTGCCTGAAGGAAGTATTGTTGTCTCTGAAGAAGAAAAGACAGGTACTGGAGCAATCTACCGCTCAAAAGGCTACAATGTTTTTGGCGACAAATTCCACTTCGTGATTTTGATTGACGGTGGCTCTGCCTCAGCAGCCGAAATACTCGCAGGAGCACTTTCTCAACATGATGTTGCGACACTCGTTGGAGCAAAATCATTCGGCAAAGGTTCAGTACAAGAACTTATACCTATCACTCCTGATACATCGCTTAAGGTGACGATTGCACGCTGGATTACACCAAATGGCACCAATCTTTCTGCTGGAGGTCTTGATCCTGATGTAAAAGTTGATTTCACAAAAGAAGATGCCGAAGCAGGTCGTGATCCTCAACTCGACAAGGCTATTGAAATTCTTC
>DALYED010000002.1:0-5654 GCA_031972735.1 Minisyncoccota bacterium
TGGCGGAGATGGGAGGATTCGAACCTCCGATAGGGTTTCCCCTATGCTTGATTTCGAGTCAAGTGCCTTCAACCGCTCAGCCACATCTCCAAATCAGATTTCCTGCGGTGATACGAAATCTAACACAAAAGGCTAGTTTTTTCCATAAAATATGCTAGTATGGCTCGCATTGGCAATCGAAGTATTTTGATGTCAATTTTGCTTTGGCCCTATCGTCTAACGGTTAGGACATCCACTTACAGTGGCAGTACACCTTTTGGATTTCTCAGAAGAAACCACAAAAGGTCTTGCGGTGTGGCACCCATAATAATGGGTTCCCAAATTGCCACACCTCACCCTTTCAGGGCGCTGTCTGTATGGTTCCTATCATTATGCGTATGTGCTAGATTAAAGATTGCAAAATGGCCCTATCGTCTAACGGTTAGGACAGCGCCCTTTCACGGCGTAAATCGGGGTTCGATTCCCCGTGGGGTCACATCAGACACAAAACGCTCTCTTCAGAGCGTTTTGTGCTATCTGGCTGCCGAAGTGATCTTTTGCCAGCAGGCGAAATATATCCACCATCACTGCAAATTGTTAGAATGGAGAGATGATAAAGGGTAAGGAAAATCCGAAAGTTGATTGGTGTTTTACAAAAGCCAAACGATGGGGAGATGAGATGGCGAAGCTCCGAACAATGATTCTTGAATGTGGACTTACTGAAGAATTAAAGTGGGGGCAACCGTGCTATAGAGCTGAGGAAAGCAACATCGTGTTGATTCATGAGTTCAAAGAGTATTGTGCAGTGTTATTTTTCAAAGGTGCACTCCTCAAAGACACAGCGCACATACTCGTTCAACAGACAGCAAATGTACAGGCAGCACGTCAGATTCGCTTCACGAATATGCAAGAAGTGCTGAAGCGCAAGTCGGTTTTGAAAACATACATCAAAGAAGCAGTAGTAATAGAGAAAGCAGGTTTGAAAGTGAAGATGAAAAAGACAACTGCATTTCAGATACCCAATGAGTTCCAGGAAAAACTTAATGTCATGCCACCCCTTCGCGCTGCATTTAAGGCGCTGACACCTGGAAGGCAACGTGCATATATCCTCTTTTTTTCTGCTGCCAAGCAATCGAAAACTCGTGAAGCACGAGTAGAAAAATACATCGATAGAATTCTTGATGGATTAGGGTTGGATGACTAGTTTTATAGCATCACTTGTTTTAATCCCCTTTGCCACATATCATCAAGTACAAGAAAAACATATGTCCCCAAAACTCATCAAAAAACTTGCCGATAAGAAATACCGTATGGAGACGGGACTTTTTATTGTTGAAGGAGAGAAGAGTATTCGTGAACTCCTTAATTCACATTTGGTCGTTGAAGAGATCCATGGGACAAATATGTTTCTCGATCTACTTGGTACTGATATCCGAACATATGAAAAAGAGTATGGGCACTCCATAGCGCTGACAGGTATGCATGAGGAAGACCTCGTAAAAATCGGAACGCTTCAGACCAACAATGCCGGTATCGCAGTAGTACGCCAAAAAGCAGAAGTGAAAAAAGATATGCTCATCGAAAAAACCCAACACGATTTCATCCTCGCACTCGGTGATGTGCGTGACCCTGGAAACCTTGGCACTATCATCCGTATCGCTGACTGGTTTGGAATTGCCCATATCGCCGTCTCTGAGACCACAACGGACTTCTACAACCCTAAAACCATAGCCGCAAGCATGGGTTCATTCACGCGAGTCTCGCTAAGCTACCTCGAACTTGTACCATTCTTTAAATCGATACGATCGATTGATGCTCCTATTGTCGGTGCGGTACTTGATGGAAAAAATATTCATGAAGGCAATCTTCCTCGTCGAGGAGTACTACTCATGGGAAGCGAGTCACACGGCATCGCTGAGGAGCTCACTCAATTCATTACCCACCATGTCACCATACCGCGCTATGGTAAAGCAGAGTCACTCAACGTCAGTGTTGCAACAGGGATTCTACTTGATGCACTGCGGAGAGCATAGCTACTTACTACTGATACCCAACTTATCATCATGAAAACCTATACTGGTGGATGTCACTGTGGACTTGTACGATACGAAGTGTCAATGGAGTTAAAAGATGTACTTGAGTGCAATTGCTCGCACTGCCAAATAAAAGGATTTTTATTAGCATTCGTTCCCGATGATAATTTCACATTACTGAGTGGAGAGGATGCGCTCACGTGCTATCAGTTCAATAAAAAGCATATCGACCATCTTTTTTGTCATCACTGTGGAGTGCAAGCATTTGGGCGTGGCGCAAAAGATGGAAAAAAGATAGTTGCAGTGAATGTGCGATCGATCGACAATATCGATCTTTCTTCCCTCACCCGCATTCCTGTTGATGGGAGAAAATGGTAGTTGCTCATCATTCTTGTATCAGCTAGTATTCTCACATGCGGATATTAGCCATCGAAACCTCGTGCGATGAAACTTCGCTTTCAATACTCGAAGCTGAGGGATTGTTACCGACAGTAAGTTTTCATATCCTTGCGGATAATACCCTTTCGCAGATCGATATTCACAAAGAATATGGAGGAGTGTTTCCCATGCTTGCAAAACGCGAGCATGCGCGCACACTTGTCCCCTTACTCGAAAAGACCCTCAAAGATGCTGGTCTCTACAAAAAAACCTCACGACATGTACTTGAGCACCCACTTCGTGAAGAGTTTCAGCACATCCTCGAACGCGAACCAGAGCTGTTTGGACAATTTCTTGCCACCGTCGTCGAGATTGACCCTCCAGCCATCGATGTGATTGCAGTGACACAAGGTCCCGGACTTGAACCAGCACTTTGGGTGGGAATCAATTTTGCAAAAGCGCTGAGTATGATCTGGAAAAAACCGATTGTTCCAGTGAATCACATGGAAGGTCACCTGCTCGCACCCTTACTTGAGAAGACAGATACTGGCCACAAACTCGCAACAATCGAATTTCCCGCACTTGGACTACTTGTCTCAGGGGGTCATACTGAAATCGTTCTTATGCGGGATTTTGGGGCATATGAGCTACTTGGAGAGACACGCGACGATGCAGTTGGTGAGGCATTTGATAAAGTTGCGCGTATTCTTGGACTTCCCTACCCAGGCGGACCTGAGATTTCACAGCTTGCACAACATGGTCACAAGGGAGTATACCCGCTTCCCCGACCAATGCTTCACTCAAAAGACTATGCATTTTCTTTTGCAGGATTAAAGACGGCAGTACTCTATCTTGCAAAAGGACTCGGAGAACTGACTGATGTACAAAAAGCTGACATCGCACACGAATTTCAAGAAGCTGCGATCGAAGTGCTTACTGCAAAGACAATGCGTGCATGTGAAGAATTCAATGCAAAAACAATCATACTCGGTGGAGGTGTCTCTGCGAACACGCTACTGCGTGAACGACTTTTTGAACTTACAGAGGCTGCAGGAGTAGCGCTCCATCTCCCCACAAAAGGACTCTCAACTGACAATGCGCTAATGATTGCTATTTCAGGTTTTTTTGGAAAGCCAATCGCAAACCCAAATGCCATGGTCGCTCGCGGCAATTGGCGAATCACTGAGAAATAATACTCCTATACACAAACAGACCATATCACGATGGTCTGTTTGTTTGGTGAATGCGTATGTAAAAGCAATTACGGCTTTGTTTCTACAACGATTGCAGTATCTGATTCTTTTACTTCTTCTTGCTTGCGAACATAAAGCACTGCAAATATAAGGGCGAGGATCAAGAAGATCAGCGTTCCATATATTGTCGTAGGTGAACACTGATTCATTCGGAACGAAATTGCACTCATTGCTGATGCAAGTAAGCTTTTCTTTGCAATGGAATTCATATCAGTATCAGTACCAATTTCAGGACTCATATGAGTATCGGCTCTTCCGGCAACATCTTCTGCGATACTCGGTGCAGTTGCAAGTAAATCTGCGATAGCAATCCGACCACGCTCTTCGACAGAATTATCACTATCAGTATTCACCGCAGTAGTATTATTTTCTTTTGATGGAGTGACAGTAATCATGACTGGAGTTTTTACCGTTGCTACCCCAGCAACAGATCCTTGAACCTTATTTGCACCAACGATAGGAAGGAGTGTCGTGTCCCCAACTCTACCTGATGCGTTTATGCGTTCAATAAGTGCTCTGAAGGATGTAATTTCATTTTTTTGCTCGATGGTGAGTGGGAATTCACGCTGACAGTAGATTTCATTGATCTTCTTCTTTGTAGTGTAGTACACATACCCTGTGTTTGACGGAAGGTTCCAAGTATCGAGTACATCGCGCTTGTACTTGTCTTGGAATGAACGCACTGCTGTATCTGTGGTTGTATCAAAAAATCCGGTTACTGCGAGATTCGTTGCTCCTTCATAATTCTTAAGGAAGAGCTGAAGTTTTGTAACTTCTGTTGGGTTATTATTTACTCCAATACGCAGATATTCCTTTAGATACTCACATGCAAGCGGATTACCTCCTATCGAGGTTGTTACTGGGGTGCGAGTTAGCTCGATTCCTGTCACTATTTCAGCGTTGAGTGATGATACAGGTCTAAAGTAGGTAGCGATTGCAGAAGGAATACCAGAGATCAGCATTGAGTGGTTGTATACATTGGTCGTATCTGTTGCAGTCGTCAGTTGGTACCCATAAAATGGCTTGACTCCGAGTGATGCAACACTGTTCATGCCATATACGACACGACTGTCGGATGGAAGGTTAGTACTCCAAGTGACAGTGACAGAAGTTGTTCCAGTTACTACAAGTTTTTCGTTTGAAATAGTGAGTGGAACACTACCACCACCTCCACCGCCAGTGCTTCCACCTTGATACACACACGATCCATCATCTTTGTTTGCAAGGCGATTATAGTTTGTTGCAGAAGGATTGATGCATCCATAGTAATCAAATGTCGCACTTCCACCTGTGCTTCCTCCCCCACCGCAGTTCGTAGTACATCCCGTTGTAGGAGCAGAAACAATATTTACCGTGCGAGTCTTCTGATCCGCAGCAAGATTCTGTGTATCTGTTGCGTTATAGGTAATGGTGTATGTACCAATGGTGTTCACATTAACAGTGCCTGTCGCAACAAGCTTGCTAGTGATATCACCATCCTCTGCATCAAGCACGGTAGCACGTGGGTCTACAAATGCGGTTCCAACAGTCAGCTGCATAATGATATCTCCGAGAAGAGTTATCTCCGGCTTCTGATTTATTGAAGTGCCAACAGGGACCACTGTTACGGTACGCACTTTTGGAGTGGCAGCAAGATTTTTTGAATCAGTCGCATTGTATGTGATTGCATAACTTCCGAGTACCCCTGTATTTACCGTACCAGTTGCTCTTGGGGTTATTGTTCCATCTTCGAGATCAAACGCAGTCGCACCAAGATCAGTAAACACTGAGTTGAGTGTGATCAATTGTGGATTTGCGCCAATAATAGTAATCACAGGTGCAGTGTTAGAAGCAGTACAGTTTGTAGTACACCCACCATTGCCTTGAATTACATTAACAGTACGTACAGCAGGTGTTGCAGTGGCGCCCTGCGAATCAATTGCAGTATAGATAATTGCGTATGCTCCAACTACATCCGTATTTACCGTACCAGTTGCTCTTGGGGTTATTGTTCCATCTTCGAGATCAAACG
>DALYED010000002.1:5754-34070 GCA_031972735.1 Minisyncoccota bacterium
TACCAGTTGCTCTTGGGGTTATTGTTCCATCTTCGAGATCAAACGCAGTCGCACCTGGGTCAGTGAATGCAGTGTGCTGTACGATAGAAAGAGGATTAGCTCCAATCACTGTAATGACCGGTGGATGATTCACTGCACAATTTGTCGTACACACAGGCTTTGGAACCACTGTCACAGTGCGAGTCTTCTGAACAGCAGCAAGATTCTGTGTATCTGTTGCGTTATAGGTAATGGTGTATGTACCAATGGTGTTCACATTAACAGTGCCGGTCGCAACAAGCTTGTTAGTAATATCACCATCTTCTGCATCAAGCACGGTAGCACGTGGGTCTACAAATGCACCCCCCACAGTGACAATCATTGGATTTGATCCAACTACAGTAATTACTGGAGCTTGATTAGTGTGTGCAATAGGTTTTCTTACATTAAATGCTACGCAGTGATATGAATGCCCAAGTTGAGGTGCGCTAATGAAATCATAGTTGTCATAATTATTCACATCAAGATGACAATACAACTCGGCACTGACATTATTCTCATTCGACTGATGTGATGGATCATACGAAAATGGAACATACCCATCCTTAAGCACTTCTCGTACCCAAATTTTTGATGTTGATTGCAGATCACAGATTGTCGTCATTGCCACACCATTCGTGTTACTTGGACCAAAAGTCTTCCAATCAAGTAGTCCTGATCCAGTATCTGTATTTACACCTTTTGATCCATCTGCCTCACCCACAAAATTTCCACTCAAATCATTTACCCCAGAGAAGCCCCATTGGAAATTCCAATCAGAAGAAAACGTACAACCAGTGTGACTTGCCACGTAGTCTGTTGCAGTATGAGAAGTGATATCTGGTCCTCCAAGTCCCCAATTAGGAAGCTTTGACTCATCATCGCAGACAATAGCTGTTGCAATAATTTTTACCTCTGGTTTTGCAGTATTAAAATCATGAAACATGTCCTTAATGGCCTCAACTGATTCACTGTGTACTTCGACAGTTGCATGAGCCTCAGCATGTGTCGTTCCTGTATTTGTGTTTGTTGTTGATGCCGATACATCAACATAGACATGCTCTGTTGAAGATGCTGGAGAAGAAGTGACCACCGACACATTAGCTATCGCTGATGCGTCAACATTTTCGCTCGATGCTGATGCATCGGTTTGACTCGCAAAAGCAACGCCCTGTGATACAACAACAGAAGCGACAATTATTGCAGTTGCAAATATACTAATGAGACTTACTTTAAATTTGATGATGAAATTGTTCATAAACATGTGGGTAGGTGAATAATAATTTTCCGAGAATCTTTTGATGTAGATAAGATAAGCCATGCAACCTGAATATCAGATGGCACGGAAAAACAAAATTGTATGGAGTCGCACTGCAGAAAATACGAAGAGAACTAGCTCTTATTCACTTTTCATCATACGGATACTTTACAAGTAGTCAACATATGTGGTTTGACTTATATCGCTCAACTGAGCCATATAAAGGACATTCTTAACATGTCTTTTAAGATGTCCTTTATGTATCTTTAAGCGCATCAGCAAATGAGCCATATCAATAAAGGACATAAAATTTGTGTTTGTTAGTCTGGCTTTATCAGAATATAAATCATGCTACAATCGAATAATGCAAGACAAGTTTTTATCTCCATATAAACCTGAAGAAACTGAAAGCCGTATTTATAAACTCTGGCAAGATTCAGGATATTTCAATCCAGACAACCTACCCAATAGCGAAGGAAGTGTAGCGTTTACGATTGTTATGCCTCCTCCAAATGCGAATGGCAACTTACATGCAGGCCATGCATTGTTTATTACACTTGAAGATATCATGATTCGCTTCAAGAGAATGCAAGGTTACCGAGCACTATGGATTCCTGGAGCAGACCATGCGGGATTTGAGACGCAAGTAGTCTATGAGAAAAAGCTTGAAAAGGAAGGACGTTCACGTTTTGGAATGGACCCAAA
Source organism: Minisyncoccota bacterium (assembly GCA_031972735.1). Classification (GTDB taxonomy): domain Bacteria; phylum Patescibacteriota; class Minisyncoccia; order Phycocordibacterales; family UBA6899; genus MHLP01. Next base: position 7,736 of record DALYED010000002.1, read on the forward strand.
AGAACTCTATAAGGAGATTTACGATTTTACTATCACAAACAAAGCAAACATGGAGGCGCAAGTTCGATCTCTTGGAGCTTCATGTGATTGGTCACGTGAAAAATTTACTCTTGACCCAAGCGTTGTTTCTGAAGTACAAAAGACATTCATAAATATGTACAACGATGGTTTAGTCTATCGAGGTAAACGTACAATAAACTGGTGTGCGAAACACCAGACTTCCCTTTCTGATGTTGAGACTGAATCTATTGAAGAGCCCGCTAAACTCTATTATTTCAAATATGGACCATTTGAAATCGCTACTGCACGTCCAGAAACAAAGTTTAAAGATGAGTACGTAGTCATGCACCCAGACGACACTCGCTATGCGGCATACAATCATGGAGATAAACTTACTATCGAGTGGATCAACGGACCCATCGAAGCAACAATCATCAAGGATGAAGTCATTGATATGAACTTTGGAACAGGAGTGATGACGATTACCCCTTGGCACTCACAAGTTGATTTTGAACTTGCCAAGAAACACAGTCTTACCATGGAACAGATAATCGATTGGCGAGGAAAACTCCTCCCTGTTGCTGGTGAATTTGAAGGCATGAAAATCACCGAAGCACGCGAAAAGATTGTTGAAAAACTTTCTCAAAAAGGACTTGTTACTAGGATTGATGAAAAATATCTCCACGTTGTGAAGCGTTGCTATAAGTGCAACACCTTGATTGAGCCTCAAATTAAAGACCAGTGGTTTGTAAAAATGAAACCACTTGGTGAACTTGCGTTAGGTGCTGTTGAAAGAAAAGAAATTCGTTTCATACCTGATAATTTTGAAAAGATATTTCGCTACTGGATGGAAAATACAATGGACTGGAATATTTCTCGTCAGATTGTTTGGGGCATACCCATCCCCGCATGGCTGTGTGATAAGTGTGGCACCCATCAGGCAAACCAAAGTGATACTCCTCCAATTTGCCAAACCTGCAATCAATCGATGAGAAAAGATGAAGACACCTTTGACACCTGGTTTTCATCGGGTCAATGGCCACTCATTACGACAGGTTACCCAGATGGAAAAGACTATGCACGACACTACCCTACTGATGTAATGGAAACTGGTCATGATCTCATTTTTAAATGGGTGCCACGCATGGTTATTTTTGGACTCTACCTTGGCAAAAAAGTGCCATTCCATACGGTCTACCTTCACGGTCTCGTCAATGATGCGCAGGGAAAAAAGATGAGTAAAAGCAAAGGTAATGTTGTGAACCCACTTGATCTTACAGCGAAATATGGAACCGATGCTCTTCGTATGGGGCTCATCATTGGAAATACTCCTGGATCAGATCTCGCACTACGAGAAGACAAGATCAAGGCTTACAAGTTATTTGCCAATAAAGTATGGAATATTACACGTTTTGTGCTTTCTTCAATTGGTGATGAGAACGCAACTGTAGCACGAGCAAGTTTGACTGAAAGTGACAAGCAAATAATCGCCGAATTACATGAAATATCCAAAGACATCACATTTGACATGGATCAGCATCGCTACTACATGGCTGGTGAAAAAATATACCATTATATCTGGAATACTTTTGCTGATAAAATTCTCGAAGAAAATAAGTCACGGCTAACAAGTGAGAACAAAGAAGACAAATATGCTGCACAACTCATGCTCTATACCCTTCTGACCCAAAGTCTCATACTTCTACACCCTTTCATGCCATTTATCACTGAAGAAATATGGCAATCACTTCCTGACAAAACTCAGCCTCTCATTATTACCTCATGGCCAACATTTGATGCATGATCTTTCTCCGATTACGGTGTTTTTTGCGCTCCTCGGGGGCATACTTCCGACCGTTTTTTGGTTATGGTTTTGGCTCAAAGAAGACGATCTGCACCCAGAACCACGAGGCTTGCTAATTCTTTCATTTTTAGTTGGAATGTTGGCGACTGCCTGCGCATATCCAATTGAAAAATTTATCGCCACAAATATCACTGCAAATGACTTCACATTGCTTACATTGTGGGCAATCACCGAAGAAGTGCTCAAGTTTATCGGTATATATATAGTCGCAATAAAAAGTAAGTATTTCGATGAACCGATTGATGGAGTAGTGTACTTTATTACCATTGCACTTGGCTTCTCAGCGCTGGAGAATACAATGTTCTTGTTTAATCCGCTTGGTACCGGTGATGCACTCGCAACAATCCTTCTTGGCGACTTTCGTTTTATTGGGGCAAGTTTACTTCATGTTGCTGCGAGCGGAACAATTGGGATTGCAATCGCACTTTCGTATTATTCCGAAGTATGGGAAAAAAGAATCTGGCTTACCGTTGGCTTAGTTGCAGCGATAATATTGCACACAACATTCAACTTCTCTATAATTATCAGTGAGGGCACATATCTGTACGAAATATTTGTTGGTCTTTGGACTTACATCATTGCTGTCTTGCTTGTTTGCGAAAAAATAAAACGTATGGCTCCAAGAAGCCACGTTGAACACCCTCACACTGGAAACATTATCATTCCCCGTAAATCTTATTTATCATGAAAGAACGAAAGCAATCTTTTCTTGAACGCCTTACTGGCACGCATAACTTAACCCAAGAAGAAGAGCATTCATACGAAGAAGAAGCACCGAGAGAAGCTCGGCATACTGCAATACACAGTAATGAAGTTTACGAACATGAGGAGGAATTTGAAATAGAAGAAGCAGTGAGCGATGATGAAGAACAAGAAGAAGATGAAGAGCCGGGGCTTGCGATAGATATCTATGAGTCTGATAATGAGCTCGTGCTTCAAGGAATGATTGCTGGGGTAACACCAGAAAATCTACATATTTCCATCACGCGCAATTCTGTTACTATTCGTGGTAAGCGCAACGCCCCACAAGGAATACCAGATGAGCACTATATTTCACGAGAGCTCTACTGGGGTTCATTCTCAAGAATAATTGAGCTTCCCTACGAAGTGAACACGGAGGGAGCTGAGGCAATTGAAAAGTATGGACTACTCATCATAAGGCTTCCTAAATTGGATGTCGCTCACACTCAAGAGCTTAAAGTGAAGTCAATACAATAAAAATACAACAAAGAACCGCCACATGGCGGTTCTTTGTTGTATTGATTGTAAGTACTCACATTATAAAATACCGATACATTCTCCTTTGAAATAAAATGTTCACCAGGGTTGGTCCAAGTTACTAACTCGCTTCACTCGTAAGTACTTGCGACCCCGACTCGCCATCTCGCAAAGCCTCAATATGGCTCCGTCTTTCAACCCTTTGAAAACTTTCAGTTTTCATCCTCGGCACCATAAAAAATACACCGATGAATCGGTGTATTTTTTATGGTGCCGAGGACCAGGGTTGAACTGGTGACCCCTCGCTCTTCAGGCGAATGCTCTACCAACTGAGCTACCTCGGCATATATATAAACTCAAGAGATCGATCAGATCGATTCTACTTGCCAATCACTAACCTTGGCAGTAATCGCAAGAATACACGAACTAGCGAACTTTATCAAGAAGTTCTTGAATATTGGCAGGAAGTGATTTCCCCCCCTGATCCACTGCATCAAGACTCTTCATGATGACTTCGTAACTATGAAGATATTTTACAACATAGGGTTGGAAGAAGTAGTATGACCAACCCGCAATTCCAAGTATCACGAGCCAATAGAGGAAAGTGAAGACCTGACTCCAAAGCATTCTTCGGTGCATGCTCCGTAAAATACGATTGTTTTCTCTCGTAAGATCGAGGATTTCGTCTATTTTGTCTGTCGCAAAGTCGTCACTTCCCATACGACGATTATATCAAAGACACAACGTTTTAACAAAAAAATTACGTGTACTTTTCGATCCGGTCGCGATATGTTTTTAACGTAAACGCAAAACCAGTATGTAGTGGCTCAGGAAAATTGTGTATTGTAAACCATCCTAATTCGTCAATTTTTGTTGGCTCATTATTTTTCACATTGTTTGGGTTTACTCTCACAATATGAGGAATAGACACCCAATGCGTGTTGATGCCTGCTATGTTTCTAAATATGTCTATTGCGGGTAAAACTTCTTGAATATCAGCTTCACATCCGTACTCCTCTCGTATCTCACGCAGAACATTCTCGGCAATAGTTTGACCGTGTTCCAACTTACCGGAACCGCTATCCCAAGACCCCTGTTCATCACGGCAATGCTGACTTCTTTTGTGTAACAAGAAATTACCCATTCCATCGTGGCAAATAAATGGCGTAGTGACACCAATAAAATCAATTCCAATTTTCATATAGTTGAGTATACAGCAAAAAATATATTTTGGTGATGAGCTCAGTGGTCGGGAATCTCGGCTACCGACGTAGGTGGTAAAGAAATAGTCAATTGCAAATTTATTTGTCACAGATAATTTCAGAGCAGTCTTCTTCTTTTTGGCACATATATAAAATAACAGCAATGATTGCTGTTATTTTATATATGTGCCCCCAGCGGGAATCGAACCTACATCTACTCCTTAGGACGGAGCTGTTCTATCCATTGAACTATGGGGGCTATATTACTATTTACCATCACTTTTCATGCCTTAGGACGGAGCTGGTCACAAATCACTAATTTTTTATTTCACACTACTCATAAAAACATAAGTGTTTGCGACCCCGTCTCGTGGTTTTGCAAAGCCAAAACATCACTCCGACCGAATATTGCGCAACATGTTGTACATGTTGGATCTCGCATCATTCCTATCCATTGAACTATGGGGGGGCAGTAACAAAGGCTCACGATGTGAGCCTTTGTATGATAGGTCTTTCGAATACACTCTGCAACTTTATGCAGGTTCAGTAATTTCAAGAAGCTCTTCGAGGCGAGGCTTGTTGAAGCCAACAACAGTGTCGCCCCCAACAGTGATGACAGGGACTCCCATCTGTCCACTTTTATCAATCATTTCTTGGCGTTTTTCAAGGTCAGTACCGACATTATATTCCTGATATTCAACATTGTGCTTCTGAAAAAACTCTTTTGCAAGCTTGCAGTAGCTACATGTTTCTGTGGTGTAAATTGCAACTGGTTTCATGTAATTCAAATTAATCCAATAATATACTCATTGATTAGTCGTATTATATCACATCTCAGTAAATCACCAAAAATACATAACTACTCACATACTTCATTCTTCATTGAAGGGTCATTGGCATAGTGCTATGCTTAGTAGTATATGGAAAACATGACACTAGAAGCCTATGTGGCTGGAAAATTGCGCACGGGAATGAGTGCGAAAGAAGTAAAAGAACAACTTCTCCTTGTGGGTTGGAGCGAAGACATTGCAGATGAAGCACTTGTAAAAGGATTAACGCAAAGTGGAGTTCCTTCACCAGAGCATACTCTCATGGCTGGTGGGCGTCTTGCTTCAACTGTAGAGATAGTGCTTAACCTATTCTCATTTGTATTGCTTGGAGGAGTAGCCTCAGCTCTGATTGTACTCTACTACCAAATAATCAATAATTATTTCCCAGATAACCTTATCGCGGGATACGGATATGCAAGTGTATCTACCTCGGCAATTCACTATGCCATAGCGGCGCTTATCGTTGGCTTTCCAATATACTATGCAACAGTAAAAGTCTGGTTTGCAAGATTTCGGAGTGACGAAGCCAAAGTAGAGTCAAAACTTACAAAATGGCTTACCTATATCGTTTTACTTATCTCAGCAATTACGATTGTCGGTGACCTTATTACTGCAGTATTTTATTTTCTTCAAGGTGAAATTTCAATTCGATTCTTTCTTAAAGCACTGACTATTTTGACGGTATTTGGGATAATTTTTGGATTTTACTACCTCGAGCGAAGAAAAATTCAATACAAAAAAGATATACCAAGAAGAACGTTTCAACTATTTGGATATACCATTACTGCGCTTGTAATTCTTGGTATTGTACTTGGATTTGCGGCAGGTGGATCTCCTGCAACAGAGCGCAAACGCGGATTTGACCAGACAAGGTCTACTGATCTAAGCTCACTTGCAAGTTGTATTGCTAATTATGGGAATACAAATAAAATGCTCCCTGATTCCCTTCAAAGCCTTCAAGAAAATTCAAACTATGCATATTGCTCAGGAAAAACAGACCCAGAAACAGGAGCACCTTATAGCTATCGCATAATCACTGCAAAAGAACGAGTTGAAAGTGTGGGAGTAACCACCAGGGGGAAATTTGAACTCTGTGCCTCTTTTTCACTCGAGGCCACAAGTGAAACAATCACTCAAGATGGATACACATCTCCAGGTGATAAGTGGAGTATTCATCCGAGTGGTGAAAGTTGCGACACTGAAGTTGTCATTCTCGACAATTCAGATTCAAGCATAACAAATCCCAAACTCACCCCTACTGTTTTCTAGGTGATACATCTCCTATATAAAACAGGTATTTTGTTTACTGCACAGACACACAAAAACCAGCACAAAGCTGGTTTTTGTGTGTCTGTGCGAGATGGGAGAATCGGTCACAGATAATTTTCTCATTGCCACTCGAAAATTTCTGCGACCCCGACTCGCGACCTCGCCTTCTGGCTCGGTATCCACTCCGTCTTTCGATTCTCCCATCTCGCACGAAAATAAAATGACTCACTTCTCAGTGAGTCATTTTATTTTCTGCATTTGTGCGAGATGGGAGAATCGAACTCCCGCCCAATGCTTGGGAAGCACTAGTTCTACCACTAAACTAATCTCGCATACAAAATACTCTATCATTATTCGATTCTCAGGAGAATCTTCAGTCCCTACAGGACCTGTACACCTTTTGGAGATTTCAGAAAATCTCTCAAAAGGTCTTGCACGATGGGTCCCATGAAGACCGATGGGTTCCCAATACCCATCACTCACCCGCCCAATGCTTGGGAAGTGCTAGTTCTACTACTAAAATCATCTCGCAGGGAAGCTAATTTGATAGTCCGACTGCTGCTTTAAATTTGTCAACAAACGTGCTTGTCTGATTTTTGTCTTCAACTGTTACAGTATGTGACACTTGGTCATCTGCCTGAGATACAATAATAACTTTTTCACCATCTTTCGCAACCATAAATCGATTGCGAATTTCCTCTTCTTGACCTCGCTCTGATGACAATTTAGTAATATCAGCACGGAGTTCCTTTTCGTGCACAAACAACTCTTGTTCTGCGACAACAGCCTTATCACGATTTGCAATAGCATCCTTACTTTTTTGATACATACCCCAAGCGCCATTAAGTGATAAAAGTGATAAAACCAAAATCAGTAAAATGGTTGGTTTTGCGTACACAAAACGACGAATACGGGTACGTTCTTTGAAATCTAGCGCTCGAAGCATGTCTGTAGTATACTACAGCGCAATCAGTCAAGAAATACGTAACAATACAATATCATGCTATTCCTCAGAAATAAAAAACATAAGAAAGCAATGAATGTCGTTTGGACAGTAATTTCGCTATTTATAGCGATTTCAATGGTACTGCTCTACATCCCAGCTTTCTTCCAATAGGGCTTTAAAATTCTATAAACTGCATGGCTTTAATCTGTCATTTCAGATGTAAGCTATTTATGTACTGAATCATAAATTTCTCGTAGTTCATACGGGAAACTTATCACATATTACCCTTGTGGATGCTTGTGTGCATCTAGTCAAAAAAAACCGCCCCATCATGTATTGTGGGGCGGTTTTATTTTCCATGCGAGTGATGGAAATTATCGAAACAATAACAAACGTATTTACTCGTCGGGTTTAATCATCGCGACAAATACATCTTGTGGGATATTCACATTGCCCATTTCTTGCATCTTTTTCTTCCCCTTCTTCTGCTTTTCTCTGAGTTTCATTTTTCGGGTGATATCACCTCCATAGAGATACCCAGTAACATCTTTCTTGAGCGCAGAAAGACGCTCAGAAGAGATGATCTTACCCATCACCTTTGCTTGCATCTTCACGACTATCATTTGCCGAGGCATTGCTTTTGCAAGCTTCTTCACTGCGCCCTCCCCTTCTTCCTGAGCGCGCCGTTTTGATACAACACGAGAAAATGCAGAAACTGGCTCATCATTTACTAAAATATCCATGCGGGTCACATCAGCATCACGAAACCCACCAAGTTCATACGAAAGACTCGCGAAACCTGATGAAACAGATTTGAGCTTATCAAAAAAGCCACGCATTAACTCACGAAGAGGCATTTTAAATTCAACTTTGAAACGATTTTCTCCAAATATATCAGTATTCCCAGTCTCAGCTTCATGTTCGTAAAGCAGTTGATTGACTGGGCCAACATAGTCAGGTGGAAGAATGATTTCTCCATCAATCCATGGCTCGCGCACTCCAGCAATGGAAGAATCATCTGGAAAGAGAGCTGGTGAATAGATAATATCTACAGCTTTGGTTTGTTTGTGAGTAATCTCATAGGTGATTGTAGGGGTCGTCACTACTAGCTCAAGATCGAACTCACGCTTTAATCGCTCTGTGATAATTTCAAGGTGGAGCATACCAAGGAAACCACAGCGGAATCCGCGGCCGAGATTTCCTGATGCTTCTTCCTCAAATGTAAGCGATGAATCAGAAAGCTGAAGGCGTTCGAGTGCCTGGCGAAGCATCGCAAGATCATCTTGGCTTTCAGGGAAAACTGAAGCCCAAACAACGGGTCGAGGTTTTGCATAACCTGGAAGTGGTGGGAGTTGATCCTTGAAGACAGTCACTGTATCTCCTACTCCTGCGACACCTGGGCGCTTTATACCTGATACGATATACCCAATCTCACCTGCCATCAGCTCATTTTTTTCCGTTTGTGCTGGTGCGAAGTATCCAACTTCAACAGCAAAGAATTTTTCCTTGGCGCCAAGAAAGATGAGTTCACTTCCTTTTTTTATACTTCCATCAAGTACACGAATATAAAGAATTACCCCACGGTGATTTGAGTATGAGAAATCAAATATAAGCGCACGAGCACTTTTTGTTCCAACAAACTCTTCTTTTGGAGGAGGGATGCGCTCAATAATTGCATTTAATAATTCTGGAACACCCTCACCTGTACGACCTGATACAAGCATGACCTCGCTTGGATCTACTTTGAGTAATGAAACTACTTCATCGCGTACTTCATCGACTCGTGCGAGTGGTGAATCTATTTTTGAGAGAACTGGAATAATTGCTAGTCCATGCTCACGAGCCATTTGAAGTGTTGTGAGAGTCTGCGCTTGCACTCCCTGTGTAGAGTCAACGAGTAGTAGAGTTCCTTCTACGGCATTCAGTGCACGCGAAACTTCATAAGAAAAATCAATATGCCCTGGTGTATCAATGAGGTTGATCAAATATTCTTCATCGCCTATTTGGTGAGTCATGCGCACTGGCTGCATTTTAATTGTGATGCCACGCTCCCGCTCAAGCTCCATTGAGTCAAGGACTTGCTCTTGCATCTTACGTTTTTCGATTGTGTGAGTGATCTCAAGCAAGCGATCAGCAAGCGTAGACTTCCCATGGTCGATATGAGCGATGATACTAAAATTTCTGATGTGTTTCCTGTCCATGTGGTTGTGAGTCATATACTAGCACAAAACGTCCAAAATCAAGCGTAAATGCTGTTTTTCCTCACAACATAAGGAAAAGTACTATTGTGCTCAAAAAAGTTACTGGAAACTATAATAGTCTCATGACTTAGTCTGCTCTTGTGACAGTCTGTGTTCAAAGGAAAGCTCAAATAATGAGGCAAAGCTAAAATGACTCGAGTTCAGTTGCAATGGGAGGCTTTTTCCAAAATTTATGATGTAGAGAATTCCATATCTCCACCATTTCATCATTTTCCATAAGTCGAAGGAAAAACATCCATGCGAGTACACCGATAGTACCTGAAAGGATACCTTGAAGGAAAATACCCATGAAAGTACTCTGATCTAAAATAAGCGCAAACACTTGGAGTGAATGATATGCAACAAATCCAAGTAAAACTGAAGCAGAAAAACTGTGGAGAAATGCCTTTTTTACTTTTACAAATAAATCTCTGAAGTTTTTTCGAAGAACAATCAGGAGAATTGAAACATTAAGAATCATGCCGAGTGAGTACCCAAGCGGAAGCATAAGAATTTTTGTTCCTGAAATATCTTCAACGCGAAGAAGTGTTTGAATAAAATACCGAAAAACTGCATGTGCATCATAAAGTGTGAGTAGCAGTGATGAGATAAGTACGATCGAAACACCCCCAACAAGATTTGCCCAAAGTGGAAGCTTTGTCTTTCCCATTGCGTAGAATGCGCGAGTATAGAGAAGTACGAGATTTTGCGCAACTACAGAAATCGCAAACAGCGCAAGCGCTGCTGCAGTGAGGCGTGTTGCAGTCCAATCAAATGCACCTGAACCAAGAATGGTTCGCACAATTTGTGCGCGCAGTACAATGAAGAGGACAATTGCGGGAAATGACCAGAACATGATGTGTCTTGTGGCAACAATAATCTGGTGTGAAAATTGTTCTTTATTTCCACCTGTCCATAGTTTTGCAAGTGTAGGAAAAGCTGCTACGGAATAACTCATTCCCACTATTGAGAGAGGAATGCTTTGTAAATTCATTGCGAGCGTAAAGACTGCTATTGCGCCCACTTCAACACGAGATGCAAATTGAATGAGGATGATTGTTGCTATCTGAGTAGCAGAAAGCGCTATTGTGCGTGGAATAGAGAGAAGTACAACATTTTTTACATCACGCCAATCGATATGGAATGTCATGCGCGGAACAATATGCTCTCCAATCAACACTGGAAGTTGAATTAAAAGATGTAACAATGCGCCAAGTACTACTCCGATGACCACCCCAACCAATCCAAATTTTGGCAACAAAAACACAATGCCAAAAATAATCCCAATATTATATAGGATAGGACCAGCTGCAAATACAAAGAAACGCCTCAGTGACTGAGTTACACTTCCAAATAGATTTGAAATTCCAAGCAAGAATGGGGAGAGCAGGAGAATGCGCGTGAGTGTGACATATTCATTGTACGCATCATCACTGAACCCTGGGACAATACTATGCCCCCATAGTGGCACCAGAAAATACACAAGACCAGAAACAACTATCATTAGGAGCACGAATGAAGTGAAGATCGAGTTTATGAATTTTTTTGCACCTTCTACTTCACCCATTTTCCCCCCTCTTGCCTCTCCTTGCTCCATACGAAGTAGCAAAAAAGGAATGAGCACTGTGACAGCTACAAAAGATGCGACTGAAGCATAAAGAAGATCAGGGATTCTAAATGCTGCGTAATATATATCAAGCTGTTCTCCTGCGCCAAACTGATGAGCAAGAAGCCTGTCACGCACCAAACCAAGCGCCTGCGAAAGAAATGCTGTCCCTGCCAAGAGAAAGGCGGCCTCATGTAGGCCGCTCCATTCTCTATTGAACATTTTCAGGAGACGATCAACCATATACTCTCCCAATTAGCTTAAATAGTAGGTTTTGCAGGTGTCCCCTTATTGAGGTCCTTGAGTGCATCTGATACAGGCTGGGTCGGTGTAGTGTACCCTGTATCAAAAGGGTCTCTTCCATTTTTGAGATTGGAAAGAATTTTTGTGACATCCTTATTGTCTGGGTTGAGTGTCTGTACATCCGTAAACTGTTGAATTGCATCTGCCTTTCGGTTTACTCGGTAGTACGAGAGACCAAGGAAATACTTTGCATCAGCATATACAGGGTTAAGAATGACCGCACCTTCAAACTCATTGATTGCTGATTGATAATCTCGTTTTGCATAGTTGAGATACCCAAGGGCAAAGTGGAGCAAGAAGTTGGTTGGCTCTGCGGCAATACTTAATTTAAGTGCTTCAATTGCATCTTCTGGGTTTTTATCTTGAAGATCGAGTTGCACCAAGAATGACACTGCTTCGAGATAATTCGGTCGTTCAGTGAGTGCAAGTTTTAAATACTCCTTTGCTTTAGGATGATCATTTACAAGGTACTCAAGTCGAGCAAGGGTAAAGAGAACGCGTGGGCTTTTTGGGTTAAGGATGAGTGCTTGCTGATAGTTTGCTCGTGCTGGCTCCGCTGTACCCTGAATCCCAAGTGAACCAAGCGTGTCATACACACCACCTAGCTGAAGATAATTTTCAAAGTTTGTTGGATCAAGTTTAATTGCATCTTCTGCATTGAGGCGGGCATCTGCAATCAACTGATTTGCCTTGGCTTGAAAATCAGCCTGTGGAAGTTGTTCTCCTGCAAGTCGTGTCAGTCTGAGCAATGCCACATTTGAAAGTGAGCGAAGATAGAGATCTCGACTGGAAAGATTATTCGCACGCTTGAGTGATACTTCTGCTTGATTGATATTGTTTGCAGTTATCGCAAGTTGTGCATCATGATAGGAAACCAACGATGACACTTGGCGGTAGAGCATGTATGACCCAGCAACTGTACCGATCAAAAGGATAATGATAACTGGCGTAAATACGAATGATGCACGTTTTCTCTCACTAAACAGTACGTCGTAATGCTTGATTACTCCTTCACCTGAAAGGAATGAGACAAGTGCGCCCGCAAATATAAACGCAAGCGCGAAGATAGCGATGTTTGGAAGATAGAAGAATGCAAGACCCCAGAAATAAAGTGTGAGTACAAAGAGCGAGTATGCAAGGTAAGCTGCAATTCTATCTTTTTGGAACAATCGAAGAATCCCACGAGACTTAAGGATAAGAAGTGCGAGGAATATTATCCAGAGGATCATTCCAATGACACCTGTTGTACCGAAATAGGTTGGAATCCGTCCTAGTCCGAAATCGAATGCTGTATCCCAAAACGGAGTACGATTCATATCTGAACTTTTATGCACAAGGAAACTTGATGCGAATCGATTTGGACCTGAACCAAATAAAAGTGAGTCCTGAAGTGTTCCTGACACTACTTCATAAGTAGTCTTCGGGGTTAGTACCACCTCAGAATACGGTGAACTGTGGAGTATCTTGCCGACCACTGAGGCAATTGTTGCACTATCTTTACCCCATGTGACAGCAGAAAGTCCAGTACCGTAAACAAGTGAGATAACGAGAAGGACTGTAGCAAGTACAGGAAGGTGTCCAATCGCACGTTTATGAATAGGCTTTAAAACATGCTCTCTCCCTTCTGATTGAGCAGAGTGAACAAGTGCTTTGTGTGCTTTCTCTCCTTCATATACAGAAAGTGCAATTAACCCTCCAACAAATACAATGAGGAAAACCCAAAGCACAGTGAAATCAATCAAGAGGAGAAAGAAAAGTCCGAGTGCAAAAAGCACGTATGCAGGTATTCTGATGGTTTTATTCTCTGGAAAGAAATAGAGCGTTGAAAGCAAGAGTATTTCGATAGCACCAACAAGTGATGCGAAGTCATTCCATTTCCCTACCGGACTTGCCACTTCAGAAGTGAAAGCTCCGCCCATAGTAAGAAAATCTGCTCCGAACATGCGACGGAGGAGTTGGTACCCAATCACAACAACTCCTGAGAGGAGGAATGCAACATAGAGAGAAAGTACTCGATTTCTGTCCTTGAAAAGACAGGAGGAGAGAAGCATGAGGAGGAAGAGCAAAATGAAGGTGTTCACAGTACCAATGTCATATCCAGAACCAAAGAAGGAGACAATAGGTGTTGGCGAGACTAGTGCTGAAACAATAAACTGCACAACAAGAAGACCTGCTACCCCAAGAAGAAGACTCTTTGGTAATACCACACGTCCATCACGCAGGATTGTGAGTGCCCATGCAAAAATACCAAACAAGACAAATACTTCAAGTAGGATCATTTTTGCAAACTCAGGAGCAACTGTTTGTCCTGGAATGAAAAAAATTGGTAGTATAAAAGTAATTCCAAGTAATATCCACTTAAGCACTGACTCTGAAAATAATTTACTTGAAAGCACTTTTCCGAGTAATAGTTTTGCAACACCTCCTGATTTTTCTGGTGTCATGCTTTCTTGTTGCTGTTCTTCTGGCATAAATAATGAATGTGTAACCAATAATAAAATACACACCTGTAAGCAAAAATGAGAATGTATAAATTCCCACTCAAACTTTACAAGGAAATGCTCTTCCTCCAAAGAGTATTAGCTCATAAAGTATAGCATGTACTCGGGGTTAATTTTCTTCAAAAATGTGCATAATGAACATATTCCACAATACATTTATACACCTGCCAAATTTATATTATTACAAGAAAAAACTACCGTTTTGCGGTAGTTTTTTCATATACTCTGCATCTATAAGCCGAATTCTGTCCAGATATTTACATATCTTGTGTAGTCATTTATCTAGGCGCATTGTTGCCAATACGCTCAAGCGGCACTTCTGACTTACGCCAGACACGGCCTTGCACCCAAGTAAGGATTTTGCCGTTTCACCCCGAGTGTTACCACAAGGGTTCATCCTCACAAAAATGAGGATGCTCTTTTCTTTCGATAAGAGCGTCACTGCTCGCACCTCTATCCTTACGGACGACGGGCATTACCCGCTACCCTGTTAACTCTTATACAGAGTGGGAGTTCGGACTTTCCTCCCAACGCTCTTAATTAAGCGAAGGGCGACCACACAATGCAGGGCAAGTTGAGTATATAGCGTCGCTACGCATTTCACAACAAAACAAAGCATATATATCAATTAATTTTTCAATAAGCATACGCACAATCAGAGCAACATGTGCTTGACAATTATGTTTTCATCATGAAATATGGAATATCAGTTGTACCCCGTTTTACCACAATCACAAAAGGAGAAGTAGATGCTTCAAGCAAGTGTAGCGCGCCAAACTTCCAGTGGATATACCACATCGAGACAATCGACAAAAATTCCTTCCGTCTGCGAAATGCGTTGGCAAATAAAAGAAATGCTTCGTAGCAAGAAGTGCACCATTGATGAAGCAATCGGTGTTGCTGAAAATTTTGCCGCGACACCAGGTGTCAATGGTGAAGGCAAGCAACTCGTCGCAATGTTAAAAGGATTGAAACCTTGGCTTACGAAAGTAAGTATCGGCAGTCAGTACTATACTGATTTCATCAACAGAGCACTTCGGAGAAGCAACCCTCGCCTTCCAAGGCCAGACGACTTCAATATTCGTCCTGCACAATTCTGATTTTTTCCCATCTTTTTCAGAAAAACAAAAAGCCACCAATTTGGTGGCTTTTTTATATCTCAATGAGAAACTCAGACTTATGTATTGAGTAATGCTTTAAAAAGATCGCGGTTTTTCTCTGGTACTGGTCCATAGCGATTTTTATCGATATCTCCAGCTCTCCAGCAAAGATAGATGACCATCAAGAGGTTCACAAATGGCACAATAAGCGCTATTGCAAGAAATCCTTCTTGATTGATGTCATGAAGTCGACGAACGGTGGTTCCAACACCAATCACGAGCAGAGCAAGTGAGAGCAACCATCCTATTACCGGAATATATCCAAGAAGAAGCCCGAGTACAAATGACCCTATTGCTCCATAAAGATAATTCATCGGATCTAGTCTCCCTTCAAAAAGCTTCTTAAATTCAAACCCTGATGTCGCTGCCTTTGCTCGGTCAGCAACTTTCTTTAAATCAGCTTGTGCTGATTGTTGATTTGCATCTGACTTTGGGGCCTCTGGTGTCTGCCCAACTGCTTCTTCGTCCATGATATGGTGAGTTTAGTTATGGTAAGTGTATGACCTTTTTGTAACATCTTTATCCTATCATTTCTCTGTATTTCAGCCAACAATATCTATCCATTGATAAAACGTGCTTCATCTCGCATGAGCTTTCCTTCTTTAAAATCATCAGCAAATGCAAGTGGTAAAATCCGCTCCTCAGTATCAGGTGTAACCCAGAGAATTTCAGCAATTTCATGTGCATCAACCCCAGAAAGCTGTACAGCGTTTTTGAAATCCTTACCATTCGTTACTTCAATAAAAAATTCAAATGGTTGTTTGTACTCACCATCCATAAACGTGTTTATATACAACAGTCTTCCGAGAACAGGCTCGATACCGAGTTCTTCAATAATTTCTCTCCGCAAACATTCACGAGGATCTTCACCCCACTCGAGATGCCCTCCTGGGAGCGCTGCAAAACGAGTATTGTGTGGATGTTTTACAAGCAAAAGCTCTCCATTATGCATGATCACTGCACGTGAGCGTACGACAAATTTTTTTTCAGTATGTTTATCTTGGGTCATGACGATATCATCAATACGAATACCATAAGTATAGCATTGCATCATGAGACTAAAGAATATGCGCATCCAAACATGATGTATTGACTACTGCAATATTATGTTGTAATATACTGAAAGTTCATTTACTAAGAAAGGTTTCGAGATGAAGCATGTTTGGGTGCTTATGCTTATGGGATTGCATCTGAGTACCAACTGGGAAAATGCCAACGCAACCGAAATACTGAACCGAGTCATGATGGAACCAACACCACTTGAGCGTTGTAAATTTGCAGACAGTTTGAGTGTTCCTATTGTTACCCCTTCTATCATTTCGATTGCAAATAATATTGACCCAGGCAATATCCCTAAAGATGGAGTCCTTGTGTGCAAAACTGGGGAGAATACGCCTGCTGCGCAATCGCGCATATTTACTGCGCTTCATGGCGGAGATCTCATTTTTGTAATTTGGATTAATGCTAATGTGCTTGAAAATGCGAGCCAAGACATACTTCGATTTGTATTCGCTCACGAACTCAGCCATTACATACTCCGCACTGGAGCATGTAATGAGCAGGATCTTCTTGATTATCTCCCCTGCGAACATCGCGTTGATCAACATGCTTCCAGTTTGGTTGGAAAACATGTTGCAAAAAAGGGACTCGCATTCTTTCATGAGCGATTAATTCGCCGTCATGCATACCAAGAAGATATTGACCTACTCATGATTCGCAGATCAATGCTCAAATGAATATTGACAGAGTTTAAAGCTCCACTCGTGGGGCTTTTTTATTTGACCATAGTTAATTTTTTCGCAAAAATAAGATATAGATTAGCTACTTAACGACAGGAGCTCATATGAGTCAGATGCTTCGCTCTTTCTTATTTGGTATTCTCTCGGGAATTATTTCGTTGCTTGGTCTTATTTATTACATGCAAAGTGGCATACTATTAGTCCTTCTGCTCACATTTGCTGGACTTATACTTTCATGGAATTGGGTACCAATCCCCGAGCGAAAAATTGCACTCGTCGAACAGGTGAATAATGCGAGCAATGGCATTACACTGTTTGGGTGGTCACTCATCATACTGTTTGGTTTCATGTTGATCACTCCATAAAGACTTCATCTTCATATCTCGCACTTCCATGCGAGATATTTTTTTGCCATAGCCTTAGGAGTATCCTCCTATACATTATAGTTGACATTTTTATACATATAATGTAGTATTTTTTTGGAAATAACTGGTTTTTCAACAACTCACTCAATAGGAAGCGACAATGACTCACCTGCCCTATATCCTTGGAGTTATTCTTGTTGGACTCGTCGTGCTTCGATTTCTGAGCAAAAGTAATGCAGAAATCAATCAACGATACTTCCCCACCAGAAAAGAACTATATATTCGTCCAATCATGAGCATACTTCATCGGAGCAAAAAACCTCACACCTGTGCAGAGATATGCAGAGAACTCGGTAAATTCAAAACACTGCGCGCAATCACGGTGTTTGAACTGAAGCCAATATTGAGTGAGATGGTCACAGAAGAAAAGCTCTATGCTCAAGAATTTGCAGTGGTGAATGGTCAATCAATCAATTCAACAACAAAGTATGGAGTTGAGCCAACGAAAAGTAGTTCGAAACAACACCGTTCGTTAAATAATTTTGACTGGGATCAGTTGCTTGGCAAAACACGCCACTGATACCTGCCTCGATATAGCTCCACCCATCGTGGAGCTATATTATTTTATGTTGACGTAAGCAATGTATTGTTATAATTTGAGTAATTCTTCGATTGCAAATAAAAAAGGAGGTGCAATGAAACCTTATAATTATTTTGCGTTGTTTGTTCTTTCTATTCCTGTCTACTATCTCACTCGAGAATTATTGCATTATCTATACGCCATCTTGGATTGTTATGGTGCTACAAAAAAGACCATACGCACAAGGGTGACAAGGATGGCGAGTGGGAGCGAAACTCTCGATGATGCACATTACACAAAAGATGGCTTAATGTACCTTACAAGTCAGAGACGTTTTCAGATACATATTTTAGTCGACGGTCACGACGCTATTTTTCACACTGAAGAAATGGTTGCACGTTCCATCGAATGCGGTCAGTGCATGATGATTACCTATAAAAAAGGAAGATCAGGTCAAATTTACATTGACACCTACTCATTGCTGTAATTCGAAAATACAACAGTCCCGCATTTGCGGGACTGTTATTTTACACTCATGTTGTGTGCATGTTTGTTGCGCTAAAAAACTATGTTGGAGTTTCGGTAGGAGTTCCCTTTAAATCCTTACCCATGAATGGTACTCCGAGAAATGGAGCGATCAGACAGAAATTGAAAAGACCTGATGCAATCGCAATAATTCCAAAGGCAATAACTGCATAACTTACCACCCCTGCCATCATAAACCCCCACCAAACAAGGAGCACTCCAACTACTGCACGCAGTGTACGCCCTGCACCTGACGCCATAAATGTAGCAAATTTCATATATACATATGATTAAGGAATAACACACTTATTATATCACTTGCGTGCTTTCGCAATAGCGACAGCACATGCTCATTCAGCGCACCTTACTTCCCCCAACGCCAACGAGGTTTCTCACCTTTGAGCATACAGAGAATTATGAACATGACGGTGAGCAGTATCACTTGTGGAACAAATCGATAGAGGATGAACTCATGCTGATTATCAGTACCGATCCTCATGTACTGACACTCATATGCTCCCCACACAGCACAAAGGTAGAGCACAAGCATAAGCCACCCCTGCCATGTCGCTGGGGTCCAACCCCACCCGTATAACTTTGCTTTGAACCAATACCCCTTCGGATTATCTTTCAAATAAGCGATATACTCTTTTATCATCATTCAATGATACCACCTATTTCATCGACCTTGATAATCGAGAAATTATGAAATGGTACCTGACACCATTTCCAGCCATACTAACTAAAAAAACATTCCAACATTCACCACAAAGAGTACTTCCATTTTCATCTCCCTTCGGTCGTGAAAATCTAGGTCGCTTAAGAATGTTGGAATGATTATTTACTTCCATATTCTCCTATTCACCACGAGAGTACTTCCATTTTGTAAACAAAATTAGGTCGCGTGCGAATAAGCGAATATGCACAAGCAGATGCCATTCACCACACAGCAAACCACCCCACCCAATTTCTTAATTAATCACCCACCTCCCTATTTCCTTCCTGTTTTTTTGCATGAATACTGAGTAGCTTTGAGACTGCAGACTTTAGTTCTGCTTCTTCTTTGAGTGCTTGCGATGCTCTCTCTGTGAAGTCTGTGAGCAGAACTCTAATACTTGTCGCGAGATCAAGACAATGTTCGTCACTTTGATCATGCAAGCCGTCGCTTAACGCGTTATGCAACAACAAAAGAGGATTGTGCCCATCCACAAGCAGTGCTTGAGGAATTGCATGTTTTATTTTACTTACTGCCTTACTAAATTGAATTTCTTTTTTTGCTTCCTCGAGCTCTGCGAGTAAATTAGTATTTGAAGGTTCAATTTTCTTAGTAACGCGAATAATTTCTTCAATAATTTTATTTTTTTGACTTTCCACAATTCTGCGGTAGTACGCGAACGCGGCTATACCTAAGCCCTGATTTTCAGAACGTCTTCCTTTTTGATAATACTCGATTTCACTCTGTTCAATCATTCTTAGTACTCTGGAAGGAGTCGGGGGGCCAAAATTAGGAAATTCACCAAATTTATAGAGTGCTCCATCAGTGCTTGGTGCTTTATTTAGAGTTGTCCATAATGAAAATATTTTTTCACTTCGAGAACAATTTTTACATGTGTATTTAATGAAGTTACTTCGAAGATCTTCTCTATAAACATAGACATCATCATTTGTTTTAAAAATTCTTATCCCATTGCATGAGTCTGAATCACAATGTAGATTTATTTGCGGAAGATACACCTTTTGGCCGTTAGTTGTATTTGGGTCACCGACCATATCTGAAATAGCGCAAACAACTCCAGGTGATACTGTTTCGAGAAAATCTTTTACTGTATATTTTTTATCATTCTTGGGCTCTGATGTAGTCATATTGACATAATATTCCAATCATAATTTTACACAACAAACCGCGCGAATGCGCGGTTTGTTGTTTATGCATTTATTCTTCGTAGCAGTGCAATTCCCTGCTCATATTGTATGTAGAGTTCGAAAAACTTTTCTTCAAGATGTTTTCCGATTTCTCCAAATTCTTCTCGAAAAGAATCCGTATCAATAGAAAAGTCATTATTTCGATATGCTTCAATAATGAAGTCCATAAATCTCTCATCATCAGCCCAGTGGGTAGTATGCCAAGTACTAATCTGGGAAAAACTTCTTAGTGCGGCTCTTGTTGATTCTTTCATTTTATTTCACGTTAGCGCGGTTTAGCTTGGGATGCAATTTGAATGCGACAGAAGCACAATCCCCCTAGGGCTGTACTTGCTGGTACTGTCCTAGGGGGTTGTGCGCCGACAAATTCAAAGTGCGCCCAAGATAGACCGTGTGTTAAATTTCACACACTCCACTCACGCAGGCGAGTTCTTTCGATCCTTGTGTCTCATCCAGCTTCTCATAGCTCACAATCTTTGAGAAATCAATATCCTCCCAGCGCTTTGCTAAATCATGGTAGCGCTCTTCGGTGATCTCCTCATAAGGAGCAAGTTGGTAGACATGTTCTGATCGTGGAAGGAATGAAAGTCCTCCAACCATGTCCCAGTTCTCATAGATCCATGATGCAACTGCAAGCCATTCATTCTCACCAACTGAGACAGTGACTGAAGGATTATGCTCTGTGTAATTTTCTTTGATCAGTTTCCAATGAACGAGTTGCTCGAGTGCTGTAATGTCATCTTTAACAACTGCGGCGTGAGGAGACTTCACTGGGAAATCGATGACATAGGTCACTGCGTTCTCTGCGCTCTGTCCCACTTCTGGTGCAAATGGAATACCTTGATCACGGAGCATCTTAAAGAGTGCGTCGGTTGCTGAGATGCGGATGCGACGAATGTAATATGGTGAGTGGCGAGGGTGCATACCACTTGATGCATCGACAAGCTGAGAAACAGTGCCTGATGGTTTTACTGCAGTGACTGAAGTTGACTGGTTGATACCGAAGCGCTTTGCGTAGAGTTTGTTGACCGCAACTGCTTCATCACGAAGATCACTCAAGACCTTTGGATCATGAACAAGATCAGGATTGTCCCATTGACCAGTGATGGATACTCCAAGGAGACGCTCTTGCTCACAATTCTTCTGCCACTCTTTTGAGAGATACTTGAAGTTTGTAAGTGTTGATTGATAGGTACCGAGGATCGATGCGAGGCGCATTTTTTTCATCAAGGTTGCCTTGGTGTCCTCTGCACGAATCACTACTTCAGTGAGGTTACAGAATTGCTTTGACTTAAGAATGATCTCACCGCAAGGATTGGTACCGCAAGTATCAACTGCTGGAAGAAGTGTCTTTTTGCGACGCTCAGGAATCTGCTTTTCGAGTGAGCCACGGTTGAAGATACCGCGCTCGCCTGATCCTGACTTCATCAGTGATATCCATTCGTCCATGAACTCTGCAGTAGAAGGGCGATGGGTATAGACAGCAGAATTGTTCGACATCATGCGCTGTGGCTCGGTGACATAGAACTGACCGTCTTTTGCATGGCGCATATCATAGTCATCGAGATCTGAGAGCGAAATGAGTGCAGAGCGTCGTACTCCACCTGAGACGACTACTTCGCCGATCTTGCACACAATGTCATGGACATCGAGATTAGAGAGACGGCGACCTTGGCGCTTAAAAATCTTTTCACGAGAGAAATCAATGAGGTTCCGAAGTGGATCTGGTCCAGAAGACTTACCTCCCATCGTCATCAATCGCGCACCTGCAAGGCGAAGCTGTGAGTAGTCAAACTTAATGTCCTCACCCGCGAACCATGCTTCAAGTCCGGTGACATATGCATCCGCCCAACCTTCTTTTGAGTCACCGACAACATGCACCTTTGGAGTTTTGCCAGTCTGTTTCTTGATCTGAGGAAGTTGCTGAACAGTGAGCGACTCAACTGAAAATCCTACTCCTGTACCACACATAGAAAGGTACATAATCTCACCAAAATCACGGAGTTTTGATGGAGCGATGAATGAGCAATTGTATGCTGTGACATTTGTTTTTCTCGCGGCAGGTCCGGCAGCCCACATGAGTCGCATAGATGGCATCACATCATGGCGAAGGATCGCCTCACGGACTTCGTCGTATTCTTTTTCGGTGAGTTTCTTATCGAGGTTCTCACGCATAAATGACATATATCTATCGACAGTCTCAATCCATGTCTCTCGACGCTGTTCGTGATCAATCCAGCGTGAGTATGAGCGGTAGTAGACGAATTCTGCAAGTGAATTTCGGAAATATTTCTTTGACTCGCGCGCAAGCTCCTTGATCGCCTCAGGAACAATGCCTGTCTGCTCGCGGATCTTCTTGTGCTCTTCGCGATAGATGATGTAGCCCTTTGCCGTTTTTGCAAAGTTTTTGTAGATCAGTTCCGCCTCAACGGTATCCTGCACATCTTCAACCGTAGGAAGATAGTCTTTGCGACTTTTTACCACCTGCGTGAGCGCTGTTGTGACTGCGTTTGCAATAAATGCAGCGTCTTTCTCGCTTCCTTCACCTGAGGCAAGCATTGCACGAAGTACTGCACTGGTGATGTGATCTTTGTCGAACAGTGCGACAGAACCATCTCGCTTACGAACTTCCTTTAAAGATGAACCTGCTTTCGCTTTGACGATGACTGACTTTGCAGTCTTCGATGTGGATGCGCTCGACATGTATGGATAATGTGAATGAAATAATATTGTGAGAAATCTATCCAAAAATACAAACCTCGGGTGTGTCTTTGGATAAATCTCTCAGAAAAATTTGTTTACATTGAATAATCTTTCGATCACGGATGTGTGATTAAAAATCATTCAAGCGAACAAATTCTTTTTCTCTCCAAACAGCATGAGATGGTAAAAAATCACGGCGTTGGTAGACACATTGTAACCCTCTATTTTGGCACTTCCAAACTGTGGATAACTTTGGGGAAAAGTCGTAAAAAGCTTGGAGTATCCATATGGAAACTACTATCAA
The DNA here is from genome assembly GCA_031972735.1 of Minisyncoccota bacterium. Lineage (GTDB taxonomy): Bacteria > Patescibacteriota > Minisyncoccia > Phycocordibacterales > UBA6899 > MHLP01. The sequence continues at coordinate 31,014 of DALYED010000002.1, forward strand.
GTTATAAACAATTGGAAAAATATGATTACTATACTTTTAAATAGTATTGACGGGCTATTTTATTCATTTCGTGATGCGAAATTTAAGCGTAGTTCCTTCATGCCAGCCCCATTTTTGTGCATAACCACTCCCCACTTCAAGCACATAGCGAGCAGGATTCTTTGGTTTAAATGCCTCGGGGTAAGACTCGGGAGTAGCGTGCTCCTTGATATCGACTATTCTTCCTTCACTATCAATCCAAATGATATCAATCGCAAAACGCATATTGGGCATCCAAAATGAGTACGTAGCATCACTATCAAACACAAAGAGCATTCCTTGTCCCTCAGGAAGTGATAAACGCCCTGAAAGTCCACGCTCACGCGATGCAGGTGTATCAACTACTTCAATATTGATGGTAGTTCTCTCTCCGGTGAGGGTGGTCCAAGTTTGATTTTGAGGATGCGCTATCGCCGTACGATTCACCATTTGCAATCGAAAAACAAGCACTATCATAGAGATGACAAATATAAGAAGGAGTGCCGTAAGGAAGGTGCGGGTATGAAATGACATGTAGTGAGTTGGTTATAAGAAAACTACTGTGTTTGTGATGCGTTGTGAGGAAATACACCCTTAAGGAGAGACAGTGCTGTGCCGAGAATAATAAAGTCAATTGCACTTGAAACAACAATCATCACGAGGTTCCCTAGCCCCACAATATCAAAAAGTAGTTGGGATGTGCTATTTGTTGGCGGGATTGCAATAAAGAGCACGAGAAATGCCATCAAAAATGCTTGTGCAATATTCAGAACTCGAGCGCGAAAAAGAATATTACCGAACTTACGCACGGGAAGTTTCATAATATAGTAGCCATATGCAAACGTCATGATTGCACCAGTGAGTATTGCAATGCCTCCCGTGAAAGTACTGTGTGGGTCAGGTACCTGATAGTAGAGTAGCTGTTCGATTGCATCAAATGACTGAAGCAAAATACCAACAATCACATCTACCACAAAGAACCAGAAGAGTGGCATTGCGTGAAAATGTTTTGCAATCCGAGAGAATGCAAGAAAAAGAATATATGTGAAGAGCAGTATCACCACCGAGAAACATGCGAGGAGGACTGCGTGGAGTGAGGAACTCATTCCGAGGGTTGAGAGTGACGCATAGCAAACAACCAATATAAGTTTCCACCACAACACACGTCGTGCATTGCGAATATCTCGACTGAGTTCGTGATTTGAGAGTATCGGCATAGGTTATTTGCAATAGACCATGTCAGCACGCGCTTTATGTAGTGTTGTTGCGAGATAACTACGGACTGTTTCTTTGTCACCTATTTGATCTATCAATCCATAAGTAAGCGCAGATGAGGCAATAAATGGGGCTCCTGATGTGAGTGCTGGGGTAATAGAGGCAACAGCGAGACCTCTATTGCGACTGATCGTATTTACAAAATTACTGAGCATAACCCCTATTTCATCACGAACAAGTGCTTCTTCTTTTGTCGTAAGCACTTTATTTGAATTCAGGATGTCTTTATATTCGCCTGTTGAAATCGAATGAAAAGTAAATCCTGACTGAACATTGTGTTTTGATTGATCTACGTATGATGAAGTCACTCCAATCGATCCGACTTCAGCATTTTCTGCAGCGACAATATAATCAGCTCCTGTTGCAGACCAGTATGCAGCAGAGAGTCCTTCTCCGCGAATAAGCGCGATGCTCGGTTTTGCAACACGCGTGAGTGCATTTGCGATTTCTTCTGCTGCGACAGGACTACCGCCAGTCGAATCAATCTGGAGTACGATAGCCTCAATACTTGATGAAGCATCAGCATCTTCGATCTGCGAAACAATATGATCAGAACTTGCCCAACTCATGCTGTATTGATTTGCATCTCCACCCGCATATTCGCCTTCGAGATATGTCATGAGCCCCCCTTCGAGTTTTATGACTGCGATATTGCATGATGATGCTGTCACCGATTTATTGGTATCAGTTGAGTACTCGCCACTGCCATCCTGAAATGCAGTTGGGGTATGCGAAATCACAATACCTGCCGTAAGTGCAATAAGTGCGACAGCAACATAAACAAGAAATTGTGTAGTACGTTCATTCATAGCTGTATAGTAATAATGATACCAAATTTTCCTTACAAAAGAGTCTGTGATTCAGTATGCTTTGGAGTCACTTTATCTATGTGTCAAAAAAAACAACTACTTAAAATATGCACTGAGTACGTATTGTTCAACCATGCGATGTGTATTGAAGAATGACCCATTGACCGCAATTGCTTGGCGCATCATCTTCACCCATCTATCATGCTCACCTTCAAATCGTGGGAGTATGACATATTCGAGCTTGCGATACATATCTTCAATATCTTCGCTGTTTGCATTTGGTCGCTCTCCTTCTTCTGGGTGTGCACCTATCGACCAACCTGTGACACCTTCAATGTGACCTTCTATCCACCACCCATCAAGAATAGAAAATTGAGGGACACCATTGAGTGCGGCTTTCATCCCTGAAGTTCCTGATGCTTCTTGTGGGCGAGTTGGTGTGTTGAGCCACATATCAACACCTGAAACAAGTCGCTTTGCCATGTTCATGTCGTAGTTTGAAAGATAGATACAACGGACCTTGGCACCAAGTTTTTCCATATTATGCATGATCTCTTGAATGAGGAGTTTGCCACCATTATCATTTGGATGCGCCTTTCCAGCATAGATGATTTGAATGCCTTTTGATTTTTCGGCGATAGCTGCAAGGCGCTCCACATCAGCAAAGAGCATATTGCCACGCTTGTATTGAGTAGCACGACGTGCGAACCCTATAGTGAAAACATCGGGGTCCATTTTTGCATCATGAGTTTCATTGACGTATTTAATAAGGGAACGTTTTTCGTCCATGTGTCCTTGCCAAAGATCTTCAACAGGAATTGAGAGTGCGTAGCGCAAGCTGTATGGGTCATTTTTCCATCCAGGTAAATAGTGGTCGAATAAACGAGCCATACCGTTTCCTACCCACCCTGCTGCATACACACCATTAGTAATAGACTCGATCGCATAGCCTGGG
>DALYED010000002.1:34080-75692 GCA_031972735.1 Minisyncoccota bacterium
GCTGTCGCGTAACTTCACCATGACGTTTTGCAACGCCATTTACATAGCCAGAAAGCTGAAGACCAAGCTCAGTCATATGGAGTACTCCATTCTTAAACACAATGCCATCGATTGCTGAAGGAACATAATGTACTCCAAGAACTCCAAGAACGAGATCTTGAGGGAAAACATCGTGACCCGCTGCAACTGGTGTATGAGTCGTGAAGACAGCGCGCCTACGCACTTCTTCAATTGGGTCATTACATGCGGAATAAAGACGATAGAGCTCGACCGTGAGCAGTGCCGAGTGTCCTTCATTCATGTGAAATTTTTGGATATTGGTAGCTCCAAGTTCAATCAACATCCGCAGTCCTCCTATTCCAAGTATTGCTTCTTGAAGCAAGCGGTATCGTGAGTCGCCTGAATAGAGTCTATCAGTGAGCCTTCTGTCGTCGTCGGAATTTCCTTCAATATCAGTATCGAGAAAAATAATTGGGTTCACTCGCCCACGCGCACCAACTTGCTTATACATCCATGCTCGCACATGGACATTACGACCCTCAAGAACAAGCGAAACTTCTTTTGCAAGTGGAATAAGGTGCTGGCGAGGATCCCAGAATTCATCTTCTTCAAACTGCCAACCACTGTGATCGAAGCGCTGTTTAAAATACCCCTTACGATAAAGAAGTGTAACTCCCGCAACAGGAACATCAAGGTCAGCGCAACTTTTCATCATGTCACCAGCGAGAATTCCAAGACCACCTGCATAGGTAGGAATGTCACTCTCAAGCCCCATTTCCATACAAAAGTAACCGATTGTAAGTGAGCTCATTGCAACACCTTCAAGTAGTGCTGGTTTTTTGGGAATAGTCATTTTTAGTGGAACAAGTGGCTCTGCCATTTGTGGCGCTTGGTACACAGGAAATACATCTAGGCTTTTTGTGGGAGCAACCTCTGACTTATGCACTGCAATAACTCGCTCTTCTTCTTCGCGAGGACTAAGCGCGAGTTTTTTTGTTGTATGGAGATCTCTCTCTCGAGAAGGAGTTTTTTCTTCAGCAGTTTTTGGGATTGATTTCCGAGATGAAGTAGTGCCATGCTGCAAGATATCAATCGGGTGCTTTTTGGCAGCCGAACGCAAGTTGATTGTAATTTTCCTCGCTTGGTCAGTCATGTAAAGAAACGCGTCACTACGCTTACCCAACATTGTAACAACCAGAGTGATTGTGTCCTATTGATTAGGGTGGAAAAAGTGGGGACAACTTTTTATAGATGAACAATATTAATGACGAGAAATCATTGCGATGATTGCCATGTGATCACTGATATTATTTCGCACTTCAATATCCGCGACGGTGAAGTGTGATGAGGTAAATAACCCATCCACAACTAACTCAATTCCCTTCACTCGGTGCAGTTCTTGATCTATTGTTGTCATGAGTTCTTTAGGAATATTGTCTTGATATTGCTGAGCGAGTGAACCAAAGATACGTCCACCGCGTGGAGCATTGAAATCGCCAGCAAGCACAAGACCATATTCGTCATTGTACTTTGCAAGTACTGACTCTAAACGTGGGTAAGTACTCCGCTGAAGTTCGTCCTCACTTCCGTTTGGTGTCCAAATAAAATGCGTAGTCGCAAAACGAAACAGCTGACCCATATAGCTGATTTTTAGTGTGAGCAAAATTCTATCGCGTTCATTTGGGCCTCTTTTTTCTTGAGTATGCTGGTGTGACTTTGGATGTGCGTAGTACTGCACTGCTTCTACGCCATGTACTTCAAATTTCTTGTCCCACATGACGAGCAACCCTCGTTTTATCTCTTGATGATGAGTTGTATCAATATCAGTCGACATGATTGCAAAGTGAAATGCATAATCATGAGTACTCCTGAGCGCTGGAATATTGTGTTCAAAAACTTCTTGCATGAGAACAATATCTGGAGCTTCCACCTCAAGCAGTGGAACAATGCGATGAAGATGTTTATCTCCTTCAATATTTATATCGACAAGCTTTACTGATGTCATCATAAAAAAATAGTATAGGTTGTACTTCTGATGAAATTCTTAGGAATTGAGTATAACAGAAGCCGGGACCAATTACGGTACCGGCTTACTAAGAACCCACAGGATTCATATACAATGATATCTTTTTATTTTTCTCACACAAGAGTTTTTCTGTGGATAGCGCATTATGCCACAATGGTGACAAGCACTCAAAGCAGTGCTCTGTCGCATGAATACATATCACGATTGTTCCTGCATGCTCTGCATTCGTGAGACAGTGAGTTATAAAAAAATAAAAAAAGGGTCCACCACACGGTAGACCCATTACTTCGTCAGAAGCATAGTAAATTTCCATCCAACCAAAAAGCCCTGCGCAAAAAGTACTCTTCCATACACACAGTACACCACTGGACTAAATTTGTAAAGCCCACTTAATTTAATGAGCTGTATTTTAAAAGCTTTTTATTGGGGAAAAGACACCCTGCTTAAGTAAATTTGGTACAGCACGCTATACTTGACAATATCACTCTATTATGGTAGCTAGAGGTCATGAACGCGAAAAAAATAACTCTGTGGAGACTGCGTATTGCAACACTAGGAATGTTTGCAATCGCACTATTTCCATCTTCGGCACTTGCAGCTGGAGTAAGTGTACATGTTTCAGCTTCGAGTATTGAGTCACTCGGTAATTTTAGTGTAACAATGACCTCAACTGGAGTGAGTAGTTGTACGTGGTCGAGGCTTGATAATGGGACTACATGGGCATGGCTTAACCAACCACTCCCAACTGGTACTTCTTATGATTCAGGGGTAATTTCGGGATGGGCAGGTGAGAATAGCTACAAGTGGACTTTTAAGTGTAGCGACAGTACGGGTGGTACGTATTCTGGATCTGCGTCGCTGTTTATCAATGCCCCAACCGTTCTCCCTCCCCCTCCACCTGCATTACCGATGATTGGAGTAACACCTCCCACAATTTATTTCGGAAGTGTGAATACTGGATCATCTGTCACCAGTCATTTCACGGTGACGAATACCGGTGAAGTAGGCACACTCCTTTCAGGTGATGTGCGTATTGCTACGGGAACAGGATTCGCTTGTATTTCTGGTTGTAGTTTTAGTAATGTTCCTGTTGGGACACCGCATGATGTAGTTGTAAAATTTGCGCCGACTGCTGGGGCAGGAAATTACAGCACCATAGTTACTTTCACTGGAGGTGGCGACATCACGCGTGAAGTCAGTGGTACAGCAACTACTCCTCCACCGCCCCCTCCTCCACCTGCTCCGATAATTGGAGTTACCCCTCCGACGATTAATTTTGGAAGTGTGGATCTTGGCTCATATGTCACTAGTCATTTTACCGTTACGAATATCGGAGCAGTAGGAACACTACTCACTGGTGTCATAAGTATTAATCCTAGTACTGACTTCAGTTGTGTTTCAGGGTGTTCATACAACAATATCCCAGTTGGAACTCAACATGATGTCATTGTTAAATTCAAACCTGTTTCACGAGCAGGAACACTTGATGCGGTGGCAACTTTCACTGGAGGTGGCTCTGCAACACGAACAGTGAGCGGAATAGCGGTAGATACTACCCCGCCACCGCCTCCTCCTCCAGTACTTCCACCACCACCTCCACCTGTCACTCCTCCATCTCCCCCACCTCCTGCTCCATCACCAGTTCCAGTTATCGCGGTAACACCGCCGACAATATTCTTTAATGGAGTAAATCTTGGTGAATCACGAATCGGACATTTTACAATTAAAAATGTAGGACCAGCTGGAACACAGCTTTCGGGAGTAGTTACAGTGCAACCTGGGACTGACTTTGTTTGTGTCCTTGGATGTCTCTATAACAATATTGCCTCAGGGGATACTCGTGATGTCACAATCCGATTTAGACCAAATGTCATTACAGGGCTTCATGTTGCTTGGGTTGACTTTACCGGAGGTGGTGGCGCAACTCGCTATCTTAACGGCGTAGGAATTGACCCCACCCCACCTCTGACCAATGCGCTCGACTTTGGAACAATTCCTGTCGGAACAAAGAAGACACTTGATCTTGTTATTACCAACCCCAGTAATCATGACCTTGGGAATGGCGATCTAGTTGTTGCCGGTCCATTTCGTTGTGCAACGTCATGTGCATACTCACTTCCACCACATGGGTCAGTTACCATACCGATTACTTTTACACCCGTAGCAAAAGGACCATCCTCACTCACTGCAACGCTAAGCGACTACCCGCTTGGAATATTTAGTCTTGCTGGAGTTGGTGCAACGAAACACTGGTTTCGATTTATGGAGAAATAAAAATGAATCGACGATAATTAAAAAACCTACCATAACCATTGTGGTAGGTTTTTTAATTCATTGACATTTAAGGATGAGCAGATATTGTACAAATAGAATACTTAGTCTCACCACATCAAGGAGTGATGATGAAAGGAATTTGCTCATCAAAAGAAGATGGATTTCATGTGTTTTACTCAACATCCATACAGGAAGCGAGGCTTGTACTCTTACCTGATGCACGCAAGGAAATCGTGCTCGTGTACGATGAGTTCTCTATTGATGAGATGCGTGCTGTTGTATGTGAAATGAATAGACGCGAAATATTTCCTGAACTCTATTATGGACTACAAAACCCGAGCGATGTCACCATTGTATTTCGCTTTCGTGGTCCGTCACTTGAGCTTATGACTACGCTTGAGCTTGATGCTCACATCAATACCGCACTACTCCCAGAAATGCATTTTATTGCTATGGCAGAAAGTTGTTTTGAAATCAAAAGCTTGCTCAAGTATATTGTACCTAGTCAACAGAACAAAACAGCAATCACACTCGTCATTAATGATATGTATGAGCATACGGTGATTGCAACACAGGTAAAGCAAATTCGATGTGGAGAACCAACACGAACTCTAATATAACTTCAGTTGCAAAACACCCCAAGATCTTCTTGGGGTGTTTTTATGTGAACAATAAACATCTACAATTACGCACGAAGTCCCTTTCCTGTTTTGAAAACAATATAGTTTGCTCCAATCATAACTCCTACGAGTACCGTAAGCACTAGGAAGGATATCCACACGCTTGTATCTGTGACCCCGAGTAATCCGTACCTAAAACCATTGATCATGTACACTATTGGGTTTGCATATGAGATTGCCTGCCATACTGGAGGGAGAAGGTGCACTGAATAGAACACTCCTCCGAGATAAGTAAGCGGTGTAAGTACGAAGGTGGGAAATATTTGTACCGTGTCGAATGAATTTGCAAATACACCATTCAAGAGTCCAGCCAGAGCGAACAATAATGCCGAGAGGAAGATGAATACAAAGGTAAGGAAATATGAGTGGACATGGATTGGTGTGAAGAACAGTGCGACAGCAAGGATAATACCTGCAGTGATAACCCCACGAATCACTGCAGCGGAAACGTGACCCAAGATAATAATGAGATACGGTGTCGGTGAAACAGAAACTTCTTCGAGCGTACGCTGGAATTTTGCCATATAGAATGAAAATGCAGAGTTCATAAAAGACTGCATAATCACTGCCATCATCACTAACCCTGGTACGATAAACTGCATATAGGTAACTCCATCAACGGGCTTGATTTGACTGCCGATAAATTTTCCAAAGATAAGAAAATAGAGCGAAGTGGTAATCACCGGTGGGAGAAATGTTTGTGTCCAGATGCGAAACAGCCGAACAACTTCTTTGCGCACAATCGTATAGTAACTGACCCAAATTTGTGAAGGATTCATATATTTGAAATTATGACTTTTTCTGAGTTTGCTTCACAAAGAATTCTTCAAGTCGATTTGTCTTGTTGCGAAGACTTGCGACATGATACCCTTCGCGATTAAGATCAAGTACTGCAGAGTTCAAGGTATACTCCTTTGTGAGGGTAAGCTCAAGACTCATTTCACGTGGACGAAATGCAGTATGCGCAGCAAAGGTTTTAATAAGTTGCTCATCTGGGTCTTTGTCGAGATCAAAGACAAATGTCTCATCATCCATATTTGCCAACAACTTCTTGATTTCTCCCTCAGCAACAATACCGCCACCATTAATAATGGCGACATTTTTACAGAGTTGTTCTGCTTCTTCAAGATAGTGTGTGGTGAGAATAATCGTCACTCCACTCTTGTTTAGTTCTGCAAGAAATTCCCACATTCCTCTTCGCAGTTCAATATCAACACCGGTGGTTGGCTCATCAAGAATGAGGAGCTCAGGATCATGAACAAGTGCACGTGCAATCATGAGTCTGCGTTTCATTCCCCCTGAGAGCTCGCGAGCTTGCACGTCCATTTTCTCACCGAGTCCGAGTTTGTTGAGATAATATTCTGCACGTGGGATAGCTTTTGCTCGTGGTATACCGTAATACCCAGCTTGATTTACTACAATATCTCTGACCTTTTCAAAGATACCAAAATTAAATTCTTGTGGAACCACTCCGACATGAAGTTTGGCTTTTGGAGCATTGTCATCAATTGAGAGCCCTTGAATACATACTTTCCCTTCTGTCTTATTCACCAGTCCGCAGACGATATTGATCAAAGTTGACTTCCCTGCACCGTTTGGTCCAAGGAGCGCAAAAAAGTCACCACTTGGGATAGTGAGGTCGACACCATGAAGTGCCACCGTACCATTTCCATAGGTTTTTTTAAGCCCTTTGATTTCGAGTGCTGGAGTCATGAAAAAGTATTAGTCTTTTACAAGCGGGAGATTGCCTGCATAGTCAGTCTTGCCAATTTGCACTCCAGCGTTGCGCAAAATATCATACGCAGTCACCAAGTGGAAAAAGAAGTTTGGAAGTGCATAAAGTCGCGCGTAACTCTCTCCAACAAAGTGCATATCTTCTGGGAAATACGCCATCTTAAATGTCACTGATTTTGCATTTGCAAAATCAGACTCAGTGATCGTGTTGAGGTATGCAATTGTATTATCGATACGAGTCATAAGTTCAGAGAGCGTTGCTTCGTTGTCCTCCATCTTTGGAGCTTCTTTTCCTGAAAGACGTGACGATGCACCCTTTGCATTGTCGCAAGCGATTTGCACCTGTTTCACAAGTGGAAACATATCTGGAGCAAGCTTGAGTGCAAGCATTTCAGCATCAGTCTTGCCGTTCTCTTTTGCAAACGCTTCTCCCTTTGCAAGGACACCTTTAAGCGCCGTAAGTGAATTAATAAAGACAGGGACAGTAAACTGATAGTAGAGATTTTCCATATGTATAGATAATTGAAATAATTTATATTACGAGAGGCTTATGATACATGAAAACATAACTATCGCGCTAGTTTCCTATTGGTTCCTCTCCTTTTTTTGGAAACCATGGGATAAGCTTGCTTGTCTTCTGAGCATACCGTGTCCAATCAGGATGCTGTGACATCCGTGCTTCAAGAAGCGGAATACCTGAAACCTTGACCAAGAGAAATGTAATGAGTAGTGGACTTATGATGGTGATGTACCAAATATCTCCTGCATCCGAGAGTGAGATCACCCAAAATCCCCACCACATGAGCGCCTCTCCGAAATAATTAGGATGACGTGAAAATTTCCATAATCCCGTAGTCATTAACATGCCTTTATGCTCTGGGTTTTTTATAAATCGATCGAGCTGTGCATCACCAATAGTTTCAAAGATAAATCCTTTTAACCAAATAATAATACCAACAACAATCACCGCAGTAAGCTTTGTGGGAGTAAACAAGATCGCAAGCACGATGGGAGAAACAATAACGAGCGCAATGATACCCTGCAAGAGATATATCTGAAAAAAGCTCCTTGTTTTAAACCATTTCCAATTTGCTCTCCACGAAGCATAGCGAAAGTCTTCTGGCTTCCCTTTGTTCTTTGCATAGATTCGGAATGAAAGACGAAGCCCCCAGAGCACCACAAGAAACGCAAGCAAACATGACAGAGTTGGAAATCTTCCGACATATGACGCAAGTAAAAACGAAAGTGCAAGTGCGATTGAGGCGAGCATCATAAAGTGCCACGCATAGAGCACATCAGCAATGCTGTTATCTTTTTTCCAAAGTGAAATCACAAAACCAAGCACAGCAATGAGCACAACAACTGGGATGCCGTAATATACAATAAATGCGAGCGGAATGATTGTTTCACTCATGAAAGTATCTTTCCCGCGATGAAGTAACTAATGGTCGCAACAGATGCAGAAAGCACTACTCCCCAAAGCGTGTCGACCAGTACAATTGCAAGTGGCCAATCTTTGATGGTTGAATAGTTGGTCAGATCATAGGTCATGTACGTGAAGAACCCAAACAATGCACCGAGTACAAGCGCGCGAGTCCAATCTCCTGCTTCGTGCGCGGGAAGTACTGCGTAATAGAGAATACCAACGATAAACAGCAAGTAGAAAAGAATCGCTGCCCACCAGACAATATCTGTGCGCATTAAAAAACCGAGCTGATTTTTATAGAAGTTGCGTGCAATAAATCCGAGCCATGTCATATCAATGGCAAAAAAAACTGGAACAGTGAGTAAATAGAGGAGAATTATTTTTGATATCTGCATAGGAAGGAGATTATTTTTTAAGAGCAAGATGATGCTGTTCTAGTTTTAATAATAATTTTTTACGATGTTCCCCTCCTGAATAGCCTCCGAACCCGCCACTTTTGGGAACAACGCGATGGCACGGGATTATTACTGGGATAGGATTTTTACCATTCGCAGCACCGACCGCTCGAACAGCATCAGCATTGCGAAGTCGTTTTGCTTCATCGGCGTAGGTAATCGTTTTGCCGTATGGAATCTTGAGTAACACTTTCCAAGCTTTTTGTTGAAATGGTGTTCCTTCAACAAAAAGCGGTAGGTCGAAGATACGCCTTGCACCAGCAAAATATTCTGCAAGTTGGGTTTTTACTTCAATGATGAGTGGATGTTTTGGGTCCCTTTCATGTCGAAGTGAGCTTTTTTCACCAGGAAAAAGGACTCGGACAAGCGCATCATCAGTAACTACAACATGTAACCTACCGAGCGGAGTAGCAATGTCATCTGAGTAGAACATAATTGGCATATTTGCAATCAGTCAGCAAGAGCGTAAATAACCACTGTTTCATTATGAAACACCGTGCTGCATTGTTCAATGTTTCGCGTTTCGCCATTAATTGGTGCTTGTTCGCCATATGTATAAAAGCCAATAAGCGGAACATCTTTCCCGAGTACTGCTTGAATTGCGGCAATTTCTTCTCCCCCACGAACACCGAGTAATTTTTTCCGCGCAATGCAATTAAAGATGAGGATTGCCTTCGGAGTCTTACCAGCTAGTGCATCGCGAGCCTTTTCGGCTGCATAAGTAGCCATGGCGATAGCGGATTCACGTGTACCCATCATAAGGCGAACTTCTGCACCAACAGGGACCTCAGCTGCACAAGTAATAGAACCACTTTCACTGACGAAGAGTGGGTCACGAATGAGATATTCATCACTCAGATCAGTTTTGATTCCCAGTGGATAAGACACTGCAAGAGTTGCTAGGGTCTCATCACGAAGTGCTTTTGCTTTATCGCCAAAATATTTTTCGTACATTGCCATGGCAGGCTTACCATCAATTTCATGAACGATATGACCATCAGCTTTCGTAACACGCGCAGGAGTACCAAGCACTCTCCAGCCGTGCTTCACTCCAATACCATATGAAAAATTACCAGAGAGTCCAATGGAAACGACGTCGCCTGTATGCACTGATTTCTTTGCGTATTGATACGTTTCCTTAAAACGAAAATCATCTCCAGCGGACCCACCTACCACTGGGAAATTATCACCAAGCACATCGAGTACACCGCGAACGATCTCTGCTCCATTACCAGCAAGACCATCTGCAAGCATAATAAATCCTTTGAGATATTCTTTTCCACCAATAAGCGCGACAACCTCTTCTGCGGCTTGCTTACCTGCAGTGCGTTCATTGTTTTTTGCATTCCCTCCAACACCAACGGTAAATTTAAGCGTATCGGGTGTTGTTGAAAAAATCATTACCGCAACAGATGAAACATCAAGCGGACCTTCAGTGACTATTTCTCCTGCAGTTGAACAACCTACGACAGGAACATTGCCCGCAACCAAAAGCACTCCTTCAAGCATGGATTGCTGATTGTAGGTTACGGATGAAAATACAAATGCAATGGTTGGAATCTTACCATCAAGACCCTTGAGTGCATTGATATAGGCATCAGCACCAACCGAAGATGGATTTCCCCCACTTGCATGACCAACGGAAGCAAATATAGACATGTATACAATTATAAATGAATACCACTCAATGTACACTGACAAAATACTGTTCAATTCATGTAGTTTTTGCTATATTTCCCAAGCATTCATATTGTTTGAAGGAGTCGGATAGTGTGAGGTGTGACTACTGGGAACCCGCTTTGCGGGGCTACACCGCAAGACCTTTTGAGATTTTTCTGAAAAATCCAGAAGGTGTACAGCTCCTGTAAGGAGTTATGAACTGAATTGCATCTTGTAAACAAAGCGGAGGAGTCGGATAGCGGTTTATTCCACCACCTTGGAAAGGTGGCATGGTCGAAAGGCCATCGAGAGTTCGAATCTCTCCTCCTCCGCTTTGTTTGGAAGCATAAGCGAATCTCTCCTCATTCAAAAAATTGGAGGGAAATGGAGGAAATGTGCTGACTCTGAAACCAAACGTCAGTTTGTTCTCGATTATACAGAGAAGATGTGTACTGGAATGAGAAGGTCGAGATATACGGATCTGTCCCCGTGAAGACTGATGACACTGGTGAAAATATAGAATACGCAAAGATTGAATTTTGCATCAAGGACCAGATTCCTCGCTTAGATCGATTGGGAAGAAAAAACAGACAGCCGAACTTTAGCGTACAAACAACACGCAAAGAATATGACAAGTATGTGCTCCAAAAAGTCCCGACGTAACCTGACCTATTTTTCTCCAATAAACATAAAGAATGGGAAAGTCAGAAATATTCCTAACAACAATAAAATATCTGTCACTCCCGCAAATATGCCTTCAGCAATTCGTGTGCCTTCTCCAAATAAATGTTTGACCACCTTTCTTTCTATCCACGCAACCGTGTCGCGCTTGATTGTACTGTACCAATTTATGTACCCAACAAATACCAGAATTATGATTCCAAAGAAAAGACACAGTAAGCTTATGGTGAATTCAGACATAGTCTCACTCCGCTGTATTTTGCTTAGAAATTAATCTGAAAGGGACCGAACGTTAGGGTATAAGCTGCAAGCAGGAGAACAACTCCGACAAAGGTTATTCCCCATCTATTAATCTTCCGAAACCATGCTTCTTTTGAATCTAGGCGATTTCCTAGTATTTTTTTATACACCTTTATGTTTTTATCGGTGATCAGATCCCCAATACGTTTCCTCCAGATGAGAAAAGATATACCAATAGTTGTTAACAAAAGTGGTACCATCTTAAATTTTTGTATTGAGGATTTTTCCTGAACTCAGCACTTTATATGCGTGAGTAATAGCCTCTTTGCCGTAACCGATTTCCCCTATACTGAAAAATTTAAGATTACCACGTTTTGTCTTTTCCCATCCTTTTAAACCCTTTCCGTTCATACCTCCCAAAAATAAATTACCGTACTCCAGTACTTCAACATCGGCGGTATGCAAATCTCTAAGGCAAAAGTTTAGAAAATAAGTCTTTATATAGGTATTTCCAACCTCTAACTTAAATGCACGTGGCGCAAGTGCTAATACAATCCCTATTAACCAAAAACCAGCCAAACCAAGTATTTTATTTGTTTCAATGGGTGTCCCTTCGATAATTCGAGGAAGAATAAATACCAAAGAAAGAGCAATAAGGATAAATAATCCTCCGCCAATTTTAGTTTTTCTTCCTTTGTATATCGTCACATTGTTATCCATGGCGTTACTTAGTTATGGGGGTTGGTCCACCGGTATTTCTTGTGAGCATATAATACTGCAATTGGGTCATTTGTACATTCGGCGCTCCTACCATTGAGACGCAAGCGAATTGGCATCCCAGATTTATGCTTCCTCCTCCTGAAGAGAATGGGGACAGCCACCATTTATTTAACATGCACGTGTTCTAATTATGCCGCCTTCTTCGGTCTCCCTGGTTGTTGGAGTGTAGATTCAAGATGATGTTTTGTGACCATCTTTTCCACCCACGACTCCCTTCCATATGGTACACCCTTCTGTATGGAGGTGTGAATTCGATCGAGTTCTGTTGCGGTATCAGGTGTGTTGATCCACCGCTTGTAACCATGCGGGAGTGGAGTGGGTAGTGTATCAATAAGTTGCTTCTGTTTGCTTTCTCCATGGACACGTCTCCATGCGCTTCCCCACTGCCAAGTCTCACATTGCATAACAAGCTTCGCGCGAACAGGATTCCGTTCAATGTACTTAATGAGCGTGAGGAGGTATGTATCAATATCTACCAAGAATGATTTGTATCTTCCTTGATAGAGATGACCACTTCCATTAGTTTTTGTCTTCGCGTGTACTTTTCTGGTATGTGCATTAGAGAGTCGATGCATGAATGTACCAAGATCTCCATCAGTGCGTGGCTGAAGCAAGAGATGCCAGTGATTTGGCATGATGATGTAGGCAAGGATACGCATGTCGACGAGCTCTTTGGTTTCAAGAAGGAGTTGCTCGAAAAGAACATAATCTTCCTTACTGTGAAATATCTGCATGCGACCATTGGCACGATTGATGACGTGATAGATTTCTCCCCCAATATCAACACGGGCATTGCGTGGCATGGTGCGACAATATATTACACCATATATTTAGTCAATTAATGGTGGCTGTCCCCATTTCCAGAATTGCATCTTGTAAACAAAGCGAAGCGGAGGAGTCGGATAGCGGTTTATTCCACCACCTTGGAAAGGTGGCATGTCCGAAAGGGCATCGAGAGTTCGAATCTCTCCTCCTCCGCTTTGTTTGGACGCATAAGCAAATCTCTCCTCATTCAAAAAATTGATAACTGTGCTGCTCCCATGAGAATCACATTCCCCTTACCCTCTGCGTATTTCTCCTTCAGGATCGGACTGTATCACTAATCCTCCAAGAATGGGATTATTATTGTGCCAAATTATTTTGCTCAAACTCACTGGTGAGAAAAGTACGATCCATATTCCTTTGTGCTTTGCGAGATGAAGGAGTGACGGTGCGAGCAGTGCTTCCTTGACCATGTTTCTATCGTTGCCCGCAAGTGATACCGCTTGTTCAATAAAGCAGTGTAGTGCTTCTTCTGGTGAACGAGCTTGATATTGCTCCACCCCCTCACTGTGATCAGCGAAGTCGATTGTGACCGTATAGAGCTTCATATAAATTACCCTTCTTTATCTAATTCAGAAAGCACTACAGTTTGCTTACGAAAATTAAGATACACGACAGTGAGCACAAGTGCGGTAGAAAGAAACGGAAACTGCATACCTGAAATAGGAAGAAGGTAAAACACACTACTTAAGAGCAGTGGCAGTGTCACTGCATGAAGCGAGAGATGATATGCGTCACGATACGACCATTTTTCTTTCAATAGCTTGCCCATCAGATAGATCAAGAGTGCATCAAACAATAGATATGCGAGCATTGCCATAAATGAGATACACATGCCGACAAAGATAACGATGACCGTAATGGGTGCAACTAACACAAGGTACGACTGGAGACTATTCAAAAACGATCGCACATGCGGAGCATCGATTACTGTAGTTAATTCTCCAAGTGACATGATTTGCAGTTTTTCGTCTGCATCAAGTGCAACTACTGATTTCTGTGAAAGCAGAAATACTGAATGGTATGAGAGAAACTGCTCCATACTTACTTCACTAGTCGTATCGATAGTTGCAAGATGGAGCAATGAAGAAGATGCTTGCTCCACATGGAGTGCAGGGAAATCAATATAATATGGTTCTACACCATTTGTTGAAACTACACCTTTCTCGATGTTAATTACCAAGTCAAGGGGGTACACTGCCATCACTGTCTCTGGGAGTGTTTTTAAAAATCCCTGAATTTTTGGAAGTAGCGGGAGTGTTGTCGTAATTGTCATAAATACGGCAAGCAACATTGCGAGACTTGCATAATACTTCCACGCGTAAGACGCCGGTCGAGTAAGGATATTACGGTAATATTCTGGAGCATATATGCTCTTTTGGATATGCTCGATGAATTCTTTCATATGAGATATAGATAGGAGTATAGCATAAAGTTGATATAAAAAAGGCAGCAATATGCTGCCTTTTGTCATTTACTTTCTACTATCGCAACACGCGAGGAGTTGAATAAATGATATATCGCTTTTTGTTTCGCTTGCCCGATCGCACAGTGAATTCTTCGACTTCAATACTTGCACCACGAATAGTTGTGCGACTATCGCAATCGTCACGATCACGTGCACGAAGCTCTCTTGAACCAAGCTTGGATTTAGTCACCATGCGACTAATTGCTTCGTGTGCCGGCACTTTTGTCATTTTTTTTCTACCATCTTCAAACAACTTTACCGTACGCAGTACTTCAGGTTTTCGAATTGGAATACGATTTGGAAAACACGTATCTTCAATGTGTTGCATACCAAACACCTCTTCAAAAAGATCGTTTGTGTCATCACTGAGACCACAATCTTCATCGAATTCAGGATATTCATCATCTGCAACAATCAAACGTGCTTCGGCTTCTTGCTTTGCAGAAAGGAGCTCCATTGGATCACATATTGATGAGCACAATGCATGAGTAAATCCATTGGAACGAAATTCGTATGGAACCCACCCAAGCTCACAAAGCAATGTGAAATCAATCTTGATAACTCGGTCGAATGAAATAAATACTCTTCCATGCGCATTCAGCGCTTGCAATTCTTCTCCTGAAAGCATTGGTGAGAGATTTCCGACTTGATCAACCACGTGACTACGACAATCCGGTCCACACATATCACACTCACCATCTACTGCAATTTCCCGCCTGTTGAAATCGCGATAGTAGAGATGTTGAAAGTCATTTCCTGTGACCCCTACGACTTGTTTTGTCATTTGAATTCTCCGTACAATTGTTGATTGGAAGTGCACATAGTTCCCTGCCACTTTTTTTGGAACTGTTGTTAGGTGTACCACTCCAAATAACAGACGTCAAGGAATTTACTTCACTGAATCAAGTGAAGAAGCGTGAGTCAGAAAATTATGACTCAAAGAGACATTTCACGAAGCGCTTTGACGCGCTCTTCGACCGGTGGATGAGTCATAAACAGTGCCGACATGCTTGCTCCACTTCGGAACGGGTTGGAAAAATAGAGTGATGAGGTTGCATTGGTTGCTGTTGAAGAAGGCACTGAGGTGCGTGAAATTTTTTCGAGCGCAGAAGCGAGACCTTCGGGATAACGAGTGAGTAGCGCTCCTGATGCATCTGCCAGAAACTCACGTTTGCGCGATACTGCAAGCTGAATCAATGTCGCAAAAATTGGGGCGAGTATTGCAAGCACGACTCCGATAATCATGAAGACTGCTCCTGCACGACTATCACGATCGCGTCCTCCAAAAAAAGATGCATTGAGGAACCAGTGTGAGAGCAGTGAAACCATCCCCGCGAGTACAACGACAATCGTTGAGATGAGTGTATCCCTATTTCCCACATGTGAAAGCTCGTGTGCAAGCACTCCCTGCAATTCATTTTTATTTAACAGCGGTAAAATTCCAGTATGGACTGCAACTGCTGCATGCTCTTTATCACGACCTGTTGCAAATGCATTTGGTGAAGGATCATCTACAATATACAACTTGGGCATTGGAAGTCCTGCGGTGATTGCTAGATTTTCAACAACATTCCAGAGCTCGGGATTATCAGCTTTTTGTATCTGCTTGGCATGCACCATTGCAAGTACAATCTTGTCGCTCCACCAATAACTTCCGATATTCATCACAACGCTGGCAATGATGGCGCCATAAAGGATTGATGCATTACCGAGTGCCTGCGCAAACACATACCCAATCGCAATCACAAGCACCAAAAATCCTGAGATAAAGATCCAGGTCTTAGTCACGTTTTCTGATTGATGGGTGTAGAGTGTTGCCATAGATAAGTTGATGAATGATATTTTTCCAATGAAGTATGTGGGATGTACGCAGTAGAAGCAACTGAAATAGTATGCCCTTTATGTGCGCAAATCAACCTGAGATTTAGAATTTTACAGCAACTGGTTCTGCTGATGCATCATTATCTGGAAGATCGAAGAATTCCATTTTTTCAAAATGAAACATATTTGCAATAATATTTCCTGGGAAAGCAAGGATAGCAGTATTTAAGTCACGTACATTGCCGTTATAGAAACGGCGTGATGCTTGAATCTTGTCTTCAGTATCAGTAAGTTCGCGCTGAAGTTCGAGGAAATTCTGGTTTGCCTTAAGGTCTGGATAACTTTCAGAAAGGGCAAACACACTCTTGAGCGCATCAGTAATCATGTTTTGCGCTTTCGCCTGCTCTGTAGCTCCTCCAGTGCCTGACATTGCTGCATTACGTGCTTCAACAACCTTGGTAAGAGTTCCCTGCTCATGGGTCGCGTATCCTTTTACTGTTTCAACAAGATTTGGAATAAGATCATAGCGACGCTTTTGTTGTACCTCAATATCAGACGACGCTTCTTTCGAGCGCTGAACAAGCGAGACAAGACGGTTGTAAGCACCTACAACCCAAAGTGCGAGCACAACAACAATTCCAAGTAATATAGTTCCAGTCATAATAGTGAATGTAGTGTTATAAAATAATTAACGGCATACCTAACTACGATACCCCAGAAGCTCTGACGCGTCGGTATGCGTACTTCATCATACGATATACAATCCAACCGACAAGTACCCAAAATCCAAGATTCAGGAGAATGACCGGAAGACTGATAAGTATGACGATAAATGCATCAATTGAGTTGGTGAGACTTGCTATGGTATTTCGGAACGCAGTCTTTGCAACTGACATTGGACGCCACTCGCTGGTGACGACTGAGCCAGGAACTGCTTCCTGGGTAAGACTCATATGAATTGACGAAAGTGTTACTTGGCGAGAAAGGTAGTCCATTTGACCTTGCGTTTGCTCGATCTCAGCACGAGTTTGATTGAGCTGTTGCGTTACCGCAAGTACATCGGCAATTTTACCTGACTGTTTGAGAATCGAGAGATACTGTGCTTCACTCGCTTTCAAATTTTTTGACCTTGACTCAAGGTCAACATACTGTGCAGAGACATCTTGGACATTGACGCGCTCACTACTTACTCGGATAGCGAGTTGCTTTATTGAGTTCATTGCCTCATCAAATTTATCTGATGGGACCCAGATCGTAATATCTCCTTGCTTGCCACCATTACTATATTCAGAAAAACTTGCATTGCCAGGCTGGCCAAGTAATGAAACCCTGAGCGAATTAATAGTCACGACTGCCTCATCAATATTTTTTACAAGCAGTGAAAGTTCACCATTTTTTACAATTTTTGATGCTCCTGCAGGTGCACCTGCCACAGGGAGAGGAGATGGCAGATACTCTGCATCGTATGCTGGAGCACTCTCTGCCATCATACGATTCTGTGCAACACCTTTATAACTGTCGCTCATCATAGGCGCATTAAATGCAGGTGGTGCAGAGGTGGTCACACCACCTGAAAGACCGAGCGAAGACTGCATCATAAATCCAGCAAAGAATTGATAGAGGAGTATGAAAAGCACAGCAACAATAATTCCTACTGCAACTTTCTTTGGGGTAAACTGTAGATTTTTTAATTCATTCATGTCGTGAAGCTTATATAAAATTACTCATATAATTATACCAATACTTCGCGAAAAAGAAGTAGGAAAATAAGAAAAGCACCCCTGTGTGTGGGGTGCTTTGTTGTGAAGCAAATTGCAATTACGACTTGATACTGCCAGAGCGCCAAGTACCGCGGTCGATCGACTTTGCATCGATGCTGACCGGAGAGCGGTCTGGTATGACAGAACGAGTACTGCTATGTGGTATTGGGAAATTGGTCACGCCTTGAGTTGTTTTTTGAAGCATACTCCGTCGATGACTGTCAGTCATCTGATTGAGCTCTTCTGCGCTGTAGGTCACTCCAAATTCTGGTAACATTTATTGCCTCTTATGAAAGGTTTTTTGAAGGTGCTTTTTGGACGAAAGTCCTTATATATAATAAATCATTTTGAAATTTCGTCAAGCACAAAAAACACACCTTCGAGGTGTGTTTTTTGTGCTTGACCCTTACATCTTTTTCGATGCAAAAATAATCAGATGAATCTACTCATTTAGTAGTCCATCCCCATTCCCCCGCCCATACCACCTCCTCCACCACCCATTGGCAATTCTTTCTTCTCGGGAATATCGGCAATAGCAACCTCGGTAGTAAGCAGAATTGCTGCTGCTGAAACTGCGTGCTCAAGTCCTGCACGAGTGACTTTCACTGGGTCAACGATACCTGCTTTGAGCATATCAGTGACCAGCACATCGTTTGATGCATCGTAACCTGCATTACCCTTTGCTTCTGCGATCTGCTTTATAAAGACCGCTGCGTCATCACGACCAGAATTGAGCACAATCTGTTTAAATGGCGCAATCAATGCATCGAGTACAATATGATACCCGATAAGGAATTCTGAATTCTGCTTATCGAGATGACCTTTTTTGCTCTCTTCGCTTTTTGCAATCTTGTCAGCAAGTATGCGCGAGACACGCACTAGTGCAGATCCACCTCCTGGGACGATACCTTCTGCAATCGCGGCTTTGGTAGCCTTTACTGCATCTTCAATCTTGAGCTTGAGATATTTCATCTCAGTCTCAGTTGCGGCACCAACTTTGAGAATAGCAACTCCGCCAGTGAGCTTCGCAATGCGTTCCTCAATTTTCTCTTTGTCGTATTTCGAATCAATGTTTGCAAGTTGTTTCTTGAGCTGTTCAGCACGCTCAGTGACTTTTGTTTTCTTGCCCTTGCCATCAACAATGATGGTTTTGTCTTTAGTGGAAATCACTCGTCCTGCACGTCCAAGCATCTCGACAGTAATATCTTCAAATTTCATCCCTACATCGTCTGAGACGACTACACCACCCGTGACAATAGCGAGATCTGCAAGAATGTCTTTTTTGCGCTCTCCATATCCTGGAGCCTTTACTGCGAGTGCAGAAAACCCACCACGAAGTTTATTGACAACGAGTGTCGTCAGCGCTTCACCATCGACATCATCTGCGACAATCACGAGTTCCTTGTGCCCTGTTGACGCCATTTTCTCGAGCAATGGCAGAATCTCTTGAATGCTCGAAAGTTTTTTGTCAGTGAGGAGGATGTAGGCATCTTTATAGACTGCCTCCATACGCTCAGCATTGGTGATCATGTACGGAGAAACGTATCCCTTATCAAATTCCATACCTTCAACAATCTCTGCATCGATGCCAAATGATTGCGACTCTTCAACAGTGACGACTCCATCCTTGCCCACCTGCTTAATCGTTTCTGCAATTTTCTTTCCCATTTCTGGTGACTCAACTGAGATTGTTGCAACCTGCTCAATCTCAGCATCAGTCTTGATTGGTTTTGCCATTCCGTGAAGCACTTCGACTGCATCACGCTGTGCGGCTTCCATACCTCGACGTACTCCCATTGGATTTGCGCCCATCGCGGTACGACTCATTCCTTCAGCAACGAGTGCTTGAAAGAGTACAACCGCAGTAGTAGTGCCATCACCTGCAATCTCATCAGTCTTTGAGGCAACTTCTTTTACAATTTCTGCGCCCATGTTCTCCATCTTGTCTGGAAGTGAAATGTCCTTTGCGATTGAAACACCATCATTGGTGATGGTTGGAGCACCATACCCCTTGTCGAGCACTACATTGCGTCCACGCGGACCAATAGTAATCTTGACGGCATTCGCCACCTTGTCGACACCTGATTTCAGTGTCTTGCGTGCCTCCTCTCCAGATAAAATTTGTTTTGCCATAATGTGTATATATTGTTCAACGAATAAATGTTCATTTTGATATCCTCCATGAGAGAAATTATTTTGAATGTATTACGAAGTCTTGGACTGAGGAAATGTCGAGAAAACGTAGTCTGCTACGATGACTCGACATTCTGAAGGAAAGACAAGTAAGACAGCAAAATTACTTCTCTACCGCGAGGACGTTGCCTTCTGAGGTAAGTATCATCTCAACTCCGCCTATCTCGACATCTTCTGAATCATATCCGCGCTTGTACCAAACAAGATCACCTGTACTCACATCCATTGGTACACGTTTACCTTCGGCATTGAGTCGTCCTGGTCCTGTAGCAATAATTTCACCGCGCTCATGTTTTTCGTTTGTATCTTTCCCTGGAATAATAATTCCTGAAGCGGTAGTTGCTTCACCTTTTTTCTCGAGCGGCTTGATAAGCAAGCGATCGCTGAGTGGCTGGACATGTTTCTTTGTTTCTTTTGCCATATAATGCTTAAAATTAACTGCTCATAATTATCTTTGCACAACATATAAAAATATTATGCATCAAGATACAAATAATACTCTTTTTTATGTACTTATGTCACATGGATAACTTATTGTGGTAAAAATGGCTGAAAATATTACTTCTATTTGAAGTACTTTGCGGGCATAAAAAGGCACTTGCATGGGATAACTTTTGTGCTATACTCATCCCACATGGAACTACTGAAGCACGCTTTGCCGTGGATACAGATTATTCTCTCCGTTGTCCTAATCGGACTCATCCTCCTCCAGCGCAGTGGTGCTGAGCTTGGTGGTGCGTTCGGCGGAGGTGACGCCGGTGGCGGAACCCTCTACACAAGACGCGGTATTGAGCGAGTGTTTTTTATTGCAACGATTACCTGTGGCGTATTGTTTATCGCCCTGAATTTTGTTGCGCTCCTTTTGGAGAAATAATCCCTCACACTCAACCTGAGCTGTATCCATAGACTATAGTTGTGCAGGCTCGAGCAATCGAGCGTGAACTGATGCGCCGTACTCAACCTACTTTTCCCTCGTACTGACTATCCTGTTTCCATGCAAACTGACTTACGAACTCTTGTTTGAAAAGGTAATGAACCTTGTCTCATTGTTTTGTTCTTGATTATTCAACTTTAGATCCCTACGCTGTGGAGGAACACAATACACATACTCGGGAACACTCATGGAAAGAGCGCACACTCGCAAAGCTCAGTGTACTCCCCGTCTCTCTTAAGATTACATTTGCACTCGCCGTGTTTGTTTTTCTTGGAACAACTTTCGCACTTTGCGCAAAGCTGATTGATACCCAACTCGTCAACATACCCCGGCACGGAGGAATGCTCACTGAAGGAATCATTGGTCGACCACGATTCATCAATCCGGTGATCGCAAAAAGTGATGCTGATCGAGATATGGCAATACTTGTCTACTCTGGATTGCTTCGTCCGACATCGAATGGAGAACTTGTCCCAGATCTTGCGAGTAGCTATCAAGTATCAGAAGATGGACTTAGTTATACTTTCACTCTCAAAGATAATCTTGTCTGGCACGATGGAGTAGCGCTTACTTCTGATGACATTCTCTTTACGGTCAACAAGGTTCGCGATATTGGTCTTGCAATCAAAAGCCCAAGACGTGCAAGCTGGGAAGGAGTCGAGGTGACTACTCCTGATCCGAAGACAATCGTATTTAAATTGAAGCAACCATATGCCCAATTCCTCGAAAATACGACCATGGGAATCATCCCAAAGCATATATGGCAAAATGTACCTGATGATGAGTTTGATGTGAGCTACTATAATATTGATCCGATCGGTTCAGGACCATACCGGGTCAAGGGACTTGTGCGAGACGGAGAAGGACTTCCCCGCTACTACGACCTTGTTGCATTCAAGAAGTACCAACATGGTGAGCCATACATTACTGACCTGCGTATGCAATTCTTTGGAAACAATGTTGAGCTCGCCCAAGCCTATAGCGATGGCTCAATAGATCAGATGCATGCACTGACCCCTGAAGCAGCGAAGGCACTTGAAACACTGGGCAGAAACATCGCACAAACTCCACTTCCTCGCATTTTTGCATTTTATTTCAATCAAAATCAGCAACCTATCCTCGCAGACAAAGCAGTCAGAAACGCACTAGCAACTTCAGTTGATAAAAATGAGATAGTCACAAAGGTACTTGATGGATATGGCAAAACAATAGATGGTCCTCTCCCATTTCTTGATGGAGTTGCAACAAAGACAGAGTCAACAGAAGACAATATCGCGACAGCGCGAACAATACTTGAAAAAGCCGGCTGGACAAAGAATGCTGCCAATATTTATGAAAAAGTAGATAAAAAGAAAAAGACAGTCACGCTACTCTCGTTCTCAGTAGCACTCCCTGATGTACCAGAACTCAAAAGTGCAGCAGAGCTTGCAAAAAGTAACTGGGAAAAGATGGGCGCTGAAGTTACCATCAAAGTATTTGAACAATCAACGTTTACCGGAGATGTCCTCTCTCCACGCAAATATGATGTCCTCTTGTATGGACAAGTGATCGGTCGAGACCCCGACCCATATCCTTACTGGCATTCATCTCAACGCAACGCTCCTGGACTCAATGTCGCACTGTATGCAAACAAGAATGTTGACACACTCCTTGAGAGTGCGCGAAAAGAAAGTGACACCGTTAAACGCGATGAATTACTGACTGAGTTTTCAAGAGAAGTACAGACAGATATTCCCGCAATCTTTCTCTATAGTCCAGATTTTCTTTATGCAACAGCAGAAAAAGTTCACGGGATCAATATTGGCATCATTACCACTGAGTCAGAACGTTTCCTCGATATCGAAAATTGGTACATCAATTCAGAGCGAGTATGGAAATGGATCGCAACAAAACTGGAGCGGAGCCAATAATATGAACAAAAATTATTTATTCACGAGTACAGCGTACACATTACTATAAAACAACAGATTATGATTGAACGAAAACCGAATCAGGATGGAATCGAAAGAGATGGAGAGCGGAGACCTTTTCCTCCACGAGGAAGAGCGCCTCAACGACCATCCCCTGCACCACAGAAAGACCGACAGACGATAGGAGGAGTACCACTACGCACCACAGGAACACAGAGCTATGTACGCCCTGGTGGAGCTCCACAGCGCGGAAATGGTGGACGACCACAAGGACCCCGCGGAACCAGCCCTCGTCCACAAGGACGCGGAGGTAGTGGCGCAGGAGAGCGTAGAGGTGGACGACCACAGCAAATTCGCAAGCCACGTACGAGTGGCCTTTCGGGTAAGCACTTTGAAGATGCACGTATTCGCACAGAGGAGATGCGCAGTGAGCGTCGTGAGGGTGAAAAGAAGAAAGTAACCATCCCACCACTTGCCCCTGGAGATGTACGCATACTTATCTTGGGTGGTGTTGAAGAAATTGGCCGTAACATTTCTGCAATCGAGTATGGCAACGATATTGTCATTATCGACTGTGGATTCATGTTTAAAGATGAGGATCATCCTGGTGTTGATTATATTCTTGCAAATACCGAATATCTCGAAGAGCGTAAAGATAAAATCCGTGGCGTATTCATCACTCACGGTCACTTGGATCATATTGGTGGACTTCCCTACACACTTCCACGTATTGGAAACCCTCCCGTCTATGCGCGCAACCTCACTGCGCTTTTGATCCAAAAGCGTCAAGATGAATTTCCAAATCTTCCTCCAATTGATATGAAGATTATTGAGACAACTGATCGAGTGTCGTTCGGTGACCTTGCTGTACGCTTCTTTAAAGTTACTCACACTATCCCTGATGCGATGGGTGTCATGGTGGAAACTCCATATGGAGTAATCTGCCACACAGGAGATTTGAAGCTTGATCATGTTGCTGGTGTACCTACCGATGAAGAGATCATTGAGTACGGAAAATTTAAAAATGAAAAAGTCCTCATGCTCATGAGTGACTCTACAAACTGTCAGAAGCCAGGATTTTCTATCCCTGAACCTGTGGTGCATAACACCGTCGAAGCATTGATCAAAAATTCACATGGACGTGTGATCATTGCAACCTTCTCTTCACTCCTTGAGCGCATCATCAAGATCATTGAGTTCTGTGATACTCACAATCGTAAACTTGTAGTTGATGGTCGTAGTATGAAAACAAACATTGAACTCGCGCAGAAGGCTGGGCTATTCAAATATAAGAAAGGTACCTTGATTGGAATTGAGGAGATGGAAAACTATCCGCAAGACAAGATTGTCATGCTGGTTACCGGTGCACAGGGCGATCCATTTGCAGTACTTATGCGTGCGGCAACAAAAAAGCACAAGGGACTCAAGATCCATGACGGTGACACCGTACTCTTCTCTTCATCCGTTGTGCCTGGAAATGAACGTGCCGTACAAAAACTAAAAGACCTCCTCTCTCGCCAAGGAGCCCGTATTGTCCACTATGAGACAAGTGACGTGCACTCATCGGGTCACTCATATCGAGATGAATCAATGTGGATCATTCAGCACATCAATCCAAAGTACTTCATTCCGCTCCACGGGTATCACTACATGCTTCGTTCACATGTCGATATTGCAATCACCTCAGGTATCCCTGCGGCAAACTGCGTAATCCCAAATGATGGATCGATTATCGAAATCCGCGAACAAGGTACCAAGATTGTTCACCTCGCGGTTACCGCACCAAATGAAATGGTTGCAGTTGACGGCTTTGCGATTGGCAACATGCAGGAAGTGGTGATCCGTGATCGACAAATGCTCGCAGAAGACGGTATTGTCGTACTCGTGGCAACCGTAGACCTGATGACCGGAAAGCTGATGAAGTCTCCAGATATCATCGCACGTGGATTCGTCTATGTGCGTGAGTCGCAAGACCTACTCAATCAAGCACGCCTGATCATCAAAAAGACTGTCGAGGATGAATGTCTCAAAGGCACGAAGGGCGTGAACTTCGAATTCCTCAAGGAAGATGTGCGTGACAAGGTTGGACTCTTCTTGTTCCAGAAGACTTCAAAACAGCCGATGGTGATTCCGGTGTTACTCGGGATCTAGTGCGGAAAGGATTTATGCTGAATTGTTGCTTTTGTTTGCAAATTATTCTGGAATAGCCACTTAATTGCAGTAAGCAACACAAACTGGTAGTCTCATCAATATGAAGAAAAAGTATCTGATTTTGGGATTTTTTGTGCTTTTCGTCTTCACCTTAAGTCTAGGTCACGAGCACTTTTTGAATTTGAATATTCAAAAAAAAATCACTAAAAATACAACTACTGTCCCAACAACAACTACTGAGGCAGATATAATTTCTGAAGTATTGGAAAAAAAAATTATTCCTCAACCCAGATTTTCTACAATCGGATGGGCGACTTGCAAGAATGAGAAATATGGGTATGAATTTAAGTATCCAAATGAATGGAGACTTACAAGTTACCGAAGTTCATACAAATATATAAACGAAGAAGATGAATTAAAATTAATAAGTACAACTAGCTGTGAGGATGCTGATGACATCACGGTTGCCAGTAAAGTAGCTCAAGTGCAGCCAATTCTTTCTCCACCAGAAGGATACAATGGAGCTACAACGACTAATTGCATATCTAATGTAAGAGTGATTGCTATCCCGAAAAATAAAATTTACGAATGGAACAATGACAAACACCTCATAAATGACAACTATATTATTGATGTTGGAAATCATTATAATATAAAAATCACAAAAGTATTTGAAATTGGTCGTAAAAATGCATTTCTTTCTGAAGGTAATCCTCATATTAATTGCCAACCAATTAATATCATAACGATTGCGACTGAAAATGCACTTTTAAATGTTAAAACTGAAAATACATTTGATCCCGAATTTGAAACAATTCTTTCAACTTTCAAATTTACAGAAAAAAATCCTCAGTTGTAGCTGAGGATTTGAGTCTAATTTAAAATGTGCGAAATATCAGCATCCAGCATCCCACAAACAAACATTCTTCGCATTCGGGTATGGATCTTGATAGTTGCCATTCCAGCCGTACGGATCAATGTACTGAGGAGGAATTGCGAGTGTGGGAAATGGACTCCAGAGTACTGAGAGATGAAGGTGTGGAGAGGAAACACCAGTAGAACCTGACGTTCCTATTTTTTGACCCTTCACAACATACGTGCCTACATCAATCCCTGGCTCAACCGATGAAAGATGATTATACGAAGTTATTAAACCCCCAATACTGGGATTAAGGACACTATGAACATGCTCAATCTTCACAACACCAGAACCCGTACAATCTCTTCCAGAGGCACCGTTGTGACAAGTACTTACGCTAACAACTCCGCTTGCTGTTGCAAATACGGGTGCACCATTAGCAACGTAGTCTATTCCCGGGTGTCCATCATAGTATAGCCAGATTTTATCAGCACCTTGATTAGCATTCTGACCGTTTAAATTGAATACACACTGGCTTGCTGGGGGATTAGTTGCAGTACATCCATTGGCAATTTTATATGCATGAAGTTGTGCACTCACACATGCATTGCTTGAATTAAATGTACTAAAATTCCAAGTTGATATTCCATACTCTTGTCTACCCTGCTCGCCAGTAAAGGCAGTAACGACTCCATCAGGACATGCATATTCAGTCATTGAGTGATCCATTACAGAAGTGATTCCTGATGTATATGCAGTTTGACCATACAATGGAAATCTTAGTCCCTCGATAAACCTAATACTATTGAGAGTAAACCATCCACCAGCAATATCCTGAGTGAAAACTACACCACCCAAACCAGGCTGATTGCCAATCTGAAAGTCTTTGAATGGGATAACAATGTTATAACATTCATCAAACGGCCTTGATCCGAGACCATATGCGTAATCAGTTTTTGCATATTTACTAAGTTCAATATAGTTCCCCACAACAACATTAGCATCTGACGTAATTGCTACATACACCTTACGTGCACCGCTTAAAAATGGTGCACAAACATACATTGAAACAGCACTGTAGTCAGAAGAAGGGAGTGTCGCTCCACCAATCACATCTTGAATCTGCACTCCTCCCCATGCTTGAGTGACTGCCACTGAAAGATGCTGGCTTCCAGCATCTTCTGGGTAGCGTACGATACTTCCCCAATTCCACACATGTGCAGGACCACGTATTATGGGACTATTTGCATCATTTCCATTGTTTTCAAACAACAGAGCATTTGCCTCAAAACGAATTTCATCAAAATCAACACTTGCATTTGTCTTACCACTTTGTATGGCAAAATATGACAACACAGGATTACTACCGAGCCCAAGATCTTTAATTGGCACCCTAATCCAAGTCCATTGTCCTTGAGTGAAAGTGTCAGTTGGACTGTAGTCTGAGAGTCTTAATGATGTCCCATGAGTATTTCCTGGATTTGCTGCGAATAACCACAAATCATCACCATTTGAATTATTTCTTACCATAAAACTCAGATGCTTATACCCCGCAGTATTAAAGTTAATACCTACTCCAGGAGAGAAACCTGCCCAAGTTGTATTGAACGTCACTCCAACTGCATTTGTATTTGCATAGCCATACTGTTTTGCAGTATTAAGTGTGATATTCCAAGACCAACTTGACCAACCTGCACCAAATCCATTTGCAAACACCACTGGAGAAGGAGCAGCTTCTGAAATTACGAAAATACAAAGAAGAAATAGCAAAAAAATTATATGACAGAACTTACTCACCTAATTACTCCTTGCTAGTTAATTTGAAAGAACAAATGTAGCCAGAAGTTGACTACATGAATCTGGATTTAAAAAAACCAGATACAACATTAATTATACCAAAAAATAATATTTTACAAGAACGTGAACTTCGAATTCCTCAAGGAAGATGTGCGTGACAAGGTGGGACTCTTCTTGTTCCAGAAGACTTCAAAACAACCGATGGTGATTCCGGTGTTACTCGGGATCTAGTGCGGGATAATGTTTAAAAAGAAGTGAGCGATTGACAAATCACTCACTTCTTTTCATTATGGAAAGAGAGGTTCCAAACAACTCACATAGGAGTTTAAAAATGAACACCGATGATGTTTGTGGTATCGACCTGAATGTTCCCCATTGGATTATTACTGTTCCAGATAAGCGTCGACTTGAACTTGCAAGTGTGCTGGTGACGAAGGATAAAAATCAGGAAATAGTTCCACTTCGAAGTGCACTTATTATCATTGGAAAAGCAGATGCATTTCGGACATTTGAACTCCATGGAAATAAGCCAATTGCACAACTTGTTTCATCGTGGGCAAAAGTCGCAAGAAGGATAAATAAACATTTAACAATTGCCGAAGAATTTGCCTCTCAACATGAGTACTCGGTGACTGCTCAAAAACTCTATACTATTCACCCCAATGGCATTGCAGTATTCTTTATTCCCAATGAAATGAGTCGCTCACTGCGACTTCATCGCCCGTGACACGATAGGAATCATTGCCCCTCAACATGGGGGCAATTTTCTTTTTGTGATATGAAGGTGCGGTATACTAATACATACATGTCGCTTGATTTTACTTTTTGGAAACGAAAGACACCACTTTCGGCAAAACATGCCTTTATTGTGCTGTCAGTGTTGATGTTCTTTTTTTCTGCACAAGTATCACTCAATATGTATATCGACTCTTCATATTTGAAGAGTGCGATCATTGCGACTCCAAGTCTTTCAGGATCAAGTATCTGGTCAAATCCTGATCATGTCATTGGAGCACTGTTTACTTTTGCATCGCTGATTACTCTTATTGCGCTCATTTCTGCTCCACGTATATTACGTCGATTTGGTAATTATCGCTGGACACTCTCGATACTCATCCTCCATACTGCATTATTGCTCGCTCTCTCACTATCAAACTCAGCATGGCTGATTGTCCCACTATTTATTGTTGAAACTGCACTCACTTCAATTCTTTATTTTAACTTTGATGTCTTCCTTGAACATTATTCAAAGGATGAGAACACTGGTGTCATACGCGGAGTATTTATGGCAATTACGTCGATTGCATGGCTTGTACCGCCATTTATGGCAGGTATTATCGTAGATCACTATGGCTTTTCTCTTATCTACCTGATTGGCGCGATCTTGATTGTGCCGACCATACTCCTCATGATGATGTATCTACGAGACTTTAAAGATATGCACTATGATGCAAGTGCACTTACCCTTACTCCAGAAGAAACGAAGCGAAGACCGGATATATCTCGAATATTGTGGGTGCAGTTTTTCCTCCAATTTTTTTATGCATGGATGATCATTTATGCTCCGCTCTATTTTCACGATGTAGTCGGAATTTCATATCAAGACTTTGGAATCATCATGTCGATTGCACTAACTGCATTTGTTATCTTCCCCACTCCACAAGGGTGGCTTGCAGACAAACTACTCGGGGAAAAAGAGATGCTTATCATTGGATTTTTCTTGATGGGTATTTCATCTTTTGCAGTACCCTATCTTGCAAGTCTTAAACTTTCACTATGGTGGTGGGGTGCACTCCTCTTCATTGGACGCGCAGGCGCATCGACTGTTGAAACTATGGCTGAAGTATATTTCTTCAAACAGATCAATGGTCAAAATACCTCTTATATTGGGTACTTTAGACGAGCACGACCACTTGCATTTATTATCGCTCCACTTCTTGCAACCGTACTACTCGAATTTGAACTCGTAAATCTTGGAGGTCTCTTCTTTATACTTGGAGTAGCAATGATGATCGCTCTCTATTTTCCAATTTATCTTAAGGATACACGATAGTACAATCACTTTAATGAGTGACAGAATGAGACGTTGAGGTACTTGTATCGGATCCGACACAGATATTAAATGCGGAGACAGAAGCATTATACAAAGCAATGTCAGACTTTGTTTTTGTGACTAATGCATTATACGTATCAATCATATTGTTATAGTTCTCTGCCTGAATATTATAGACGGCTTGATCATCTTTAGACTGCTCCATTTGAGCTCTCATGGTCGTGAGTGTCTGCAAGAGTGTAGTAACATTCTGTTCCTCAACTGCAATCGTTGCTTCGAATGCACTATCGGGAATTGGACATGAAGAAATTGGTCGCCCAAACTCTTGCACTGCATACCACACACTTCTCCCCTCATAATTTCCCAGCAATGCGGAGATCCCTATTTCCGTAAAATTACTACTCAGTATATTTGCACGATGCCCTGGAGAATTCATCCACCTTGTCATAACCTCACTACTTGAAGTGAAGTCACCTAATGCAAGATTTTCACCGAGAAAAATGTATTCATAACCATAGACCTTTGAGAGTTGTGCAATATCAACTCCTGAGGGTGACACATGAGCAAAATACTGCTTATTGATCATATCAACCGCTTTACCTTCTGCCATTGCAGAAAGTCTCACGCTAAATGCAAGTGGCAAAAGCCCCATTTTTACACGCTCAATATTCACAATATTAAAGATATCCTTTTGATTGAGTGCTCCAGAGGAGAGTGGGTCAGTCACTTCGGTTGTTGCTGTTGTCTCTCCTTTGATTGTGCTACTTGATGAAGTACCAACATACAATGGCGTCGGTGCTGATATCGTAGAACTAGTTTTTATTGTTTTTTTAACTAGCGTTTGTTTGGGCACAGTAGGTACTGAAGACTGCTTGGGTGAAGAAGTACCTATCGTCACACTTTTTGATGAGGTGCTCACGTGATTCGTCAAAGTACGCATTGATGAGGTGCTTGTTGTGCTGATATTCGTCGGTGAAATGGGTTTTGTATGCACCTCATCGTTATGCACAAAAGCAGGTGATATAGGGTGTAAATAAGGACTAGGGTCAAAACCTTGATGCATCGCATAAAGCAAAAAAAAGAATGCCAACGTACAGATCGTCGTGAGGCCACTGATGAACTTAATCAGGAAATTTATCATAGCTCAATGTTGATGCAGGATGTGCTCGTACTAATTATAGCATGACTGATACTTCCCTACTTGTGCATGTTGAGATATGATATCCTGCATGCCTACACCAGATAATAAAATCAGTACCCCAACGACAGAGACTCTTGTCTGTATTAACATTCCTGAATCAACATCAGTTCGTGACCCTCACACTGTAGATGAACTCGCATTAGGTGCAAAAAATAAACGTGCTTCACGCATCGCACTTGAATTTGATAATGGGCTCAAATTTATAAAAAAATACCCTAAATCAGTAACGATATACGGCTCTGCACGATTTAAGCCAAGTAATCCTCACTATAAGGATGCTCGTGCGCTTGGCTTTCGACTCGCCAAGGCGGGTTATGCAGTAGTTACTGGAGGCGGACCTGGTATTATGGAAGCGGCAAACCGTGGAGCAAAAGAAGCAGGAGGAGATTCGATAGGACTGAATATTGAACTTCCAAACGAACAGATTCTCAACCCTTACACCACCAACTCACTCTCGTTCTACTATTTTTTCTCACGTAAAACGACCATGTCATTTTCCTGTGAGTCGTACATCTACTACCCAGGCGGATTTGGAACACTGGATGAACTTTTTGAAAATCTGACGCTGATGCAAACTGGAAAGATCAGAAAAAATCCAGTTATTTTGGTTGGTTCAGATTTCTGGAAACCACTTGAATCGTATATTAAACTCCAATTACTTGAAGTCCATGGTGCGATCAACAAAAAAGACCTTGAGCTATTTACCATCACTGACGACCATGATGTCATCGAAAAATTGGTGACAAGCACACCTGTACGCAAATAGTTCTTCAATAAAATTCCTTTTACTTAAGTTAGCTTTTTTGGATAAGTAGTAAATATTCTTTGTTGCCATCACTCCCTTCAATCGGTGAAGGCTCTGCATCACTCACGGTAAACCCTAGTGAACGAGCAAATAGTGTTACTTCGGCAACCACTCGATTACGGAGCTTCTCGTCTTTTACTACCCCTTTATTGATCAGTTCTCTTCCAACTTCAAATTGAGGCTTGATCAATGCAATGACTTTACCACCTCTTGATATCAAAGTACTTACTGTGTGAAGTATCTTTGTGATTGAAATGAATGATACATCAACAGTGATGACGTCTATCGTCAGTGGGAAGTTTTGCATCGTCATTTCATTGATATGCGTACGCTCCATATTTGTCACCCGTGTATCACTCAGAATTTTTTCATGCAATTGACCATGCCCAACATCAAGTGCGTATACATGTCGAGCGTTACGCGAAAGAAGCACCTCAGTAAATCCACCTGTTGAGGCGCCGATATCGAGCACAACAAGTCCTGACACATCGACATGAAAATGATCGAGAGCGTGAATTAGTTTCAGCGCCGAACGAGACACCCAAGGTATATCAGCATGTGCAAGTGTGACACTATCACTATCACTCACAAGTGCGGAAGGATCGGTGGTAATGATAGTGTTCACATACACTGCCCCTTCTTTAATGAGCTCTTTTGCTCTTCCACGAGACCCCGCAAGAGCGCGCAGGACGAGTGCCTTGTCGAGTCTCTGTGTTTCAGCCATATTCGCCAGATTAACTCATTTTTATTGATAATGATAGGCTTTCCACAGGAAAATAATTGACAGGGTCGTACGCGAGGAAAATAATGAATAGGTATCGGATACTTTGCCCCCAATCCGACGGTCACATTTAAAAACCAAGTTATTACATATAAAACGAACGTTCGGACTGGGTACTGAGGAGCTGACACAAAAAAACACCGCATCATTGCGGTGTTTTTTGGTACTTGAAGTACATTAATACTTCAGAGGTTTGAATCAAACTATGCGTCTACGAAGGTAAGTGCAATTCCCTTCTTTCCTGCACGCCCCGTACGTCCAATGCGGTGTACGTAATCATCATAACTTGATGGAAGCTCGTAGTTGATGACATGGGTCACATTTGGGATATCGAGTCCTCGGGCGGCAACATCTGTTGCAACCATGATCTGCACTTTCTCATCCTTGAACTGTTTAAGTGCAAACTGGCGCTGTGGCTGTGATTTATTGCCATGAATTGATGCTACCTTGAATCCTTCGCGCGAAAGCGAAAGTGCAATCTTCTCGACACCATGTTTGGTGCGACCGAACACAAGTACTTTCTTAAATTCTGGTTGCTTCAAGAGATCGCAGAGAGTTGGAAACTTATCATCCTTTGAAACACGAACGACGTCCTGATCGATGTTCTTTGAAGTATCATCTTTCTTCACAGAAATCTTGAGAGGATTATGAAGAAGTGTGTTTGCAAGTGACTCAATCTCACGCGAGAACGTTGCTGAGAAAAAGAGTGTATGACGCTCACGAGGAAGCATTCCGATAAGATATTTAATATCGTGAATGAATCCCATGTCGAGCATACGATCTGCTTCATCAAGGACAAGATTTTTATACCCTGAAAGATCTAGCTCTCCGCGCTCGATCAAATCCTTGATACGACCTGGAGTACCGATGACCATGCGCACCTTGCGACGAAGTCGTTCGATCTGCATGTTGATTGATGCACCTCCGACAAGAAGTACTGAGTAGATGCCAAGCCCACGAGAGAATCCCATGAACTCTTCATCGATTTGGAGTGCAAGCTCGCGTGTTGGAATCACCACAAGTACTTTCTCATTTGGATGAAGAATCATCTTGTTAATAAGTGGAATGAGAAATGCTGCGGTCTTTCCCTCTCCTGTGTTTGCTATACCAATGACATCACGACCCTTGAGCACATCTGGAATTGAAGCATCCTGAATTGCTGTAGGAGTAATGTATCCCTTGGTGATGATATTCTTCTTGAGTTTCTCATCGACTTCAAGATCTGCGAACTGATGAGTTGGGATGTATGGTTTCTCTTCTTCGACAACGACTGCCTTGTTTACAAAGCGAGAGACATTGATGTTCTCACCTGGATTACCGCGCGAGCCACGTCCACCTCCACGGCTTCCACCAAATGAAGAACGTCCGCCTCCAAATCCACCACGAGAGGCACCACCACTGTACCCACCACCTCGTCCACCACCACTAAAACCGCCACGACCTCGTGACTCACCGCTTGAAAACATGCCACCTCCGCGTGAACCGCCAGATGACTTGCGTGGAGGCTGATACTGACCGCTTCCACCTCCAATACCGCCGAGCACTACTGCGCGACGTGTTCCTCCACTACGGGAAGAACCTTGATTTTTTTCGTACATATAAACTGAAATTAGCAACCGGCACGTCGGGGATAGAACCAGCACAATAATAGAAACTGATGTCTCATGGTCACTACACTATAAGTAGCGCTGTACACCTTTTTGGATATTTTATATCGTTTCACTCATAAAATACCATAAAGGTCTTCGAGCACAGCTCCCGATTTGGGTTCCCTAACGCTATGCTTCACTTCCGTAATAATCACTTGTTATGATCTCTACTTTTTTATCGCGTACGCGTAAATGAGGAAGTCTTATGAGGTGCTTATATTAGCATGAACAAAAGAGTCCGTCAATAAAGGCGTGTTTGTACATATACATGGCACGAGAATAAAAAACCGAGACAGATGCCTCGGTTTTTCACAACTAGTCTTTGCGTTTGTTTTTATTGCGCTCTGATTCAGTAAGATGCTGTTTGCGCAAGCGGACAGATTTTGGAGTGATCTCAAGATACTCATCGTCTGCCATAATCTCAAGACCATTCTCAATCCCTACCGTGTGTGGAGGAACGAGATTGAGGGCATCGTCAGTACCTGAGGCACGCATATTCGTGAGTTGCTTGCCCTTGGTTGGATTTACTGGCATTTCATCACCTTTTGCTGTATTTCCAATGACCATTCCTTCGTAGACCTCAACGTTTGGCCCGATGTAGAGCTCACCGCGCTCTTGGAGATTTGCGAGTGAGTAACCAAGCGCCTTACCTGTTGCCATCGAAATCATTGAGCCCTCAGCGCGGTGCGCAATAGCACCTGCGTATGGCTTAAAGCCGAGTACGCGACTGGACATAATACCCTCACCCTTTGTATCAACAATGAATTGATTGCGGTACCCAAGGAGACCACGTGTTGGTCCTTCAAAAAGCATACGAATCGTATTGTGCGTCTGAGACATATTGGTCATCAATGCACCGCGTTCACCGAGCTTTTGAATCACCACACCCTGTGACTCGCTTGGCACGTCAATGGTCACTTCTTCGAATGGCTCATGCTTGTGTCCATCAATTTCTTTGATGATTACTTTTGGTTGAGAAACCTGCATCTCAAATCCCTCACGGCGCATGTTTTCAAGAAGGATCGCAACATGGAGCTCTCCACGACCAGCTACCTTAAAGGTATCGCCTGATGAACTTGCGAAATCAACACGCAGACCGACGTTGACCTCAAGCTCTTTTTCAAGACGCTCACGAATCTGACGTGAAGTCACAAATTTTCCTTCGCGCCCTGCGAATGGTGAGTTATTGACGAGGAAATTCAATTCGATCGTAGGTTCATCGACGGTGATTGCAGGGAGGAGTGCGACATCAGGAGTATGTGCGATTGTCTCACCGATGTAGATATCGGGAATACCAGCAATAATACCAATATCACCAGCGATGATTTCTGTGGCTTCTTCGCGTCCCACACCCTTAAAGGTAAATAGTTTTGTCACTTTGCCCTTATATGGCTCTGCGCCATCTTTCAGAATGACAACATTGTCACCCACCTTAATGGTGCCTTCAGTTACACGCGCGATAGCAAGACGGCCAAGGTAATTGTCGTATGCAAGATTAAATGGCTGTGCGCGGAGTGGCATCGTAGCTGCACCTTCTACTGATGCAACAGGAACATGGGAGAGGATAAGATCGAGCATTGGAGTGAGGTCTTTTGACTCTTCATCAAGCTTTCGCTTTGCTATACCCTGACGACCAATCGCGTATACGACTGGGAAATCGAGCTGTTCTTTGTTTGCACCGAGATCCATGAAGAGTTCGAGTACTTGCTCTTCTGCATGATCAGGATTCGCTGCAGGCTTGTCTATCTTATTGATGACTACGATAGGCTTTAGTCCGAGTTCAAGAGATTTTTTGAGCACGAAACGTGTCTGTGGCATTGGACCTTCTTGAGCATCTACAATAAGCAACACGCAGTCGATAGAACGGAGTACACGCTCAACTTCAGAACCGAAGTCAGCATGTCCTGGTGTGTCGACAATATTGATCTTTGTTCCTTTATAGAACGCAGATGTATTCTTGGAGTAAATTGTGATGCCACGTTCAAGCTCAAGTGCATTTGAGTCCATACTCTCCCCTTCGGCAAACATACCTGTCTGACGCATGAGCGAATCGGTCAAAGTGGTCTTGCCGTGATCAACGTGAGCTATTATCGCAATATTTCTTATCTCCATATATAAAATTCGTATGTATTGGTAAATTTTTGCCTCCCTGCAGGAGTAGTACACCTCTCACTTCACTCAACCTACAATTTATCGGTGTAGTATTGAGTCAAATTAAAAGCTCGCACCGCGAGCAAAGTTTTCATATCATAATATACTTTGGCTATTTCCGCAATAGCAAACAGGCACTGCATATCGTCATATTTGCGGTGGGTCATAAGATGTGCGAAAATGCCAAAGCAATGGCAATTCCCCAAAAAAAACCCTTTCATCCAGCACGTGGAATAGCTCCACAACGAAGCAATGCCACGCGCCCATCTGAAAGAAAGCGCGTACCTGAAAAAGCTACTCCAAAGCGCAAAGTTCAGCTTCCAAAGCCACCGCGCACAACAAAAATAAGCTACACGAAGCCTACTCCAACAGACTCTTGGGGGTCGGTAGCATCTTGGTATGAGAAGCATTTACTCGATGAGGATACCTATCACAATAAAGTCGTTCTTCCGAACCTCTTGCGTCTTGTCGCACCAAAGCGTGGCGAGTCTATTGTCGACCTTGCATCTGGTACAGGATTTTTCTCAGCAGCTTTTGCAAAAGAAGGCGCTCAAGTGACCGGAATTGATGTCAGTGAAGAGTTGATTGCGATTGCCCGTAAACATTCCCCACAAGTTTCATTTCATGTAGGTTCTGCAGAAAAATTCGATATCGTTTCCGATAACTCAAAAGATAAAGTGGTAATTGTACTTGCTATTCAAAACATCGAACACACGGCAAAAGTATTTGCTGAAGTTGCTCGTGTCCTTAAAAAGAATGGCACACTCCATATTGTCATGAACCATCCTGCTTTTCGTATTCCGAAACAAACATCATGGGCGTATGACGAGAAAAGAAAAGTACAATATCGCAGAGTTGACGAATACCTCTCTGAATCAAAGAGCTCAATTGAAATGCACCCTGGAAAATTAGGGTCTCCTGAAACACTCTCGTACCATCGACCACTTCAGTACTATTTCAAACTACTTCAAAAAGCAGGTCTCGCAGTTGAACGACTTGAAGAATGGACATCACACAAAGAAAGTGACTCCGGTCCTCGTGCAAAAGCTGAGAACAATGCACGCAAAGAATTTCCACTCTTTCTCTATCTTGGAGCGAAGAAGTTCTAGTTGATAAAATTCTTTTTAATGATATTTCTCCTTATGCTCAAGGAGCTTTTGGGTACCTCCGATAGAAATATGACTTTGTGAGTTCGACTCCCGCTACATAGAACAACACGATTCCTGCGATTGCCACGAGCATCATCGGTGCAAGGTGTGTAAACGAAAGTATATCTGCAATTGGTGTGAATGGGATAATCCACGAACATACGACTACCGCAACTGTGCTCGCAACAACATACACACTTGGAGAGCTCTTCCAGAACGGAGAGCGTTTGGTACGAATTGCGTAAATGACGAGCACTTGAGTTGCGATTGATTCGATAAACCAGCCAGTTTGAAAACTTGCCCCCTCAAGATGAAATACTTTATACAGGAGAAAAAATGTTGCAAAATCAAACACTGAACTCACCACCCCAAAGACAATAATGTATTTGGAAAATGACTTCATATTCCACTTGAGTGGTTCGAGGGTAGATTCATTGTCAGTTTTATCAGACGGAAGAGTTGTCTGAGAGAGATCGTACAAAAAGTTATTGAAGAGAATCTGCGAAGGAAGCATGGGAAGGAATGGGAGGAACATGGACGCTCCCATCATTGAAAACATGTTGCCAAAGTTGGAACTAAAACCCATCTTCATATATTTGAGCGTATTTTGGAACGTCTTCCTCCCCTCCACTACTCCGTCTTTGAGTACATGCAGACTCTTGTTAAGAAGAATGATGTCAGCAGTTTCTTTTGCCACATCAACAGCATTGTTTACTGAGATTCCCACATCAGCAGCTTTTAAGACTGGGGCGTCGTTGATACCGTCTCCCATATACCCAACAGTGTTTCCTGCCTTGCGAAGCATCATCACAATGCGTTCTTTTTGTTCTGGAGATACGCGTGCAAATACCGTAATATCACTGACCTTCATTGCTAACTGTGAGTCAGAGAGCTTTGCAAGTGCGTCTCCTGTCATCATCCCCCTCACTTCAATACCAAGATCACGACAGATGCGCTCGGTGAGAATTTCACTGTCTCCAGTAATAATCTTCAGCTCAATCGAAAGCGCACGGAGTTCTTCGAGTGCGGCACGAGCACTTTCTTTTGGCGGATCGAGAAATGCAGCAAAGCCTAAAAATATCATTTCCTCCTCTTCTTCTTTGCGATACACCATTCGCTCATCATGTTCAACCTCTTTCATTGCAACAGCGAGCACACGAAAACCATCTGCCGAGAGACGATCATATTCTTCGCGTACTTTTGCTTTCAGTACATCGGACATTGCAACAATATTTCCTGATGCCTCCTGAAATCTTGTCGATACTGAGGCGATACTTTCAGGGGCACCTTTGGTAATCATGAGTTTTGATTGACCATGTATCACTACAACAGAATCGCGCCTACGCTCAAAATCAAATGGTACTTCATCGACTTTTGCATATTCACTTGTGTCCATCTTGCCGTGAATTTGAATAGCAGTATCAAGCGGACTCTTTCTTGCAGTATGGAATACACTGCTTAAATATGCGTAAAGAAGCACCTCTTTTGATTCGTTTCCTGCTACATCAACACACTTTATGAGCTCAATGCGATCTTCGGTGAGCGTACCAGTTTTATCAGTACAAAGAATATTCATTCCACCAAAATTTTGTACAGCAGCGAGATTTTTTACCACGACCTCCTTCTTTGCCATCACGAGCGAACCATGTGCAAGTGACACCGACATAATGACAGGGAGAAGCTCTGGGGTAAGACCTACCGCAATCGCCACTGCAAAAAGAAATGAGTCGAGCAATGGTCTATCCATGTAGGTATTTGTGAGAAATACCACAAGTACCATTACGAATGTAAGTTTAATGATGAAACCACTAAAATCTTTGAGCCCACGCTCAAAACTTGTCTCATCTTCATTTTCGGAAAGTTTTTGCGCAATCTTTCCAAACTCAGCATGTGAGCCTGTCTGCATGATCATTGCCGTCGCATAGCCTGTCACTGCACTAGTGCCCATAAATATTGCAGTATCATCAGAAAGAAGGAGGGATACTCCTACTTTATCGGGAGGGTTCTCGCACGCTTTTTTCTCAACAGGAAATGACTCACCAGTAAGCGCGGATTGATTTACAAAAAAATCATCTGCAGTGAGGACAACTGCATCGGCAGGAATAACATCACCCGCAGATAACTCAATAATGTCTCCTGGTACAAGCTCGGTAAATGCGACCTCAACTTTGATTCCATTACGAAAGGCAGTTGCAGTTGATGCAACTTGTGCAATTAATTTTTCTGCAACTTTTTCAGATTTATGACTATTGTAAAAATCAAGTACTGCCGACATGAACACCATAACAAGGATGATGCTTGCATTGACTTGTTGACCTAAAAAAAATGAGAGTGTTGCTGCACCAATCAACAAAAGTAGAAGTGGGCTGTTGAACTTTTTGATAAATGCAATAATCGGGCGAAGGCTTTTTTTGTGATAAATCGTATTCTCACCGTAGGTTGCGAGCGCAATCTCTACTTGGTTTGTGGTAAGACCCTGCGGAAGCGAACTCTGTTCGCTGTGCGTGTTCATATGTAAAAATTATAGCATTTTTTCTCTTCCTGACGAGTATGTTTGATCTGGTTTTAGCGATCATTAAGAGTAGTCAGCTATTTTGCTGGGCAAGAGCCTGCAACAGGAACTCGACTTACTTCAATTACTCTGTCGCGCGATGGAGAGTAAAGAATGGAGAGTGATGTTTTACAGTACACCAATACTTGATCACCCACGAGTGCATTACCGAAAAATGGAATATTTGAGAGCGCTGAGAGGTCTGAAACTTTTGCTACCTGAGGATGCTCCCCTTGAGGGAGGAGCATATGCTTCTCTACTGAAAGTATCACTTGAGTGACCGGGTCGGTATTATCCGAAGGAGTTGGTGTGGTAACAGCAATACCACGTAAGTCGTTTGCGACGCGATAATAGTGAAGTGCCAATAAAAGTGAGATCACAAGCACACAAACACCTATGAACTTGAGCCCTCCTTCACGTGCGATATCGACGAAAGAAGTGCTTTTTTTGCTTAGGTCTATCGATGTTTTCCTGCGAGCAAATAATGCCATATGGATGAATTATACCCTATTTAGTTTAATTTTCTATAATATCAAATATGGTTACCTATTTGAGTGCGAGGTTGTGTTGATTTGCAAGATATTGCACAATATATGTCATGTCTAGAGATGGCAAAATTCAGCATATTCAACTTGGATTACTGGC
Source organism: Minisyncoccota bacterium (assembly GCA_031972735.1). Taxonomy (GTDB): domain Bacteria; phylum Patescibacteriota; class Minisyncoccia; order Phycocordibacterales; family UBA6899; genus MHLP01. Next base: position 74,735 of record DALYED010000002.1, read on the forward strand.
AGGAATTGCACTTGCGGGAATTGCGTTTGGAGCAGGGGTGGAGCGCTTGTTCCTCCCCCATCAGAGTCATGTGCATTTCACTGATGACTGTAATAAAAAATATTCATTATTACGTAGTGACCTTGATTGCACTACGGCAAATGACGACTATGAACGAGTGCAAAAAATCCAAGAGGATTTGAACGCTTATGTTGATGAGCAGAAAATTGCTGGGAATATTTCACGCGCATCAATATATTTTCGAGATCTCTCATCTCGGCGCTGGGCGTCAATAGAAAAGAAGGCGCAATATGCACCTGGATCACTTCTTAAAACCCCACTTGCGATTGCTTACTATAAACTCTCTGAGATTGAGCCACAAATTCTTTCTGAGGAATACACGTATTCCCCTACATCTGAAAATACAAATGACCTAGAGAACTACAAGCCGGCAGATCAACTTGTTGCAGGACAAAAATATACGGTCGATGAACTTATTGGACGAATGATTATGTATTCAGATAATGAAGCAACAGTACTTCTCAATACCTCAATCGACCAAACATTTCTCAGGAAAGTACTCAGTGATCTCGGAATCCATCTTCCCACCACTGGTGGCAGTGAGCAAAATTTTATCACCACAGAGAGTTATTCAGCGATACTGCGCTCTCTTTACCTCTCTTCATATCTCAATATTGATAATTCGCAAAAGTTGCTCACACTCCTTTCGCAAACATCGTTTTCACAAGGCATCGCATCAGGTGTTCCTCACAATATTAATATTGCTCATAAATTTGGAGAGCGAAAATCCATAGATCAAAACGACAGCAGCAAGATTAGCGCAGAGCTTCATGATTGCGGGATTGTCTATTCACCAGAAAAGCCTTATATACTCTGTGTTATGACTGAAGGAACCTCATATGATTACCTTCCTGAAGTGCTTTCCAAAATCTCAAAGATAGTCTACGAAGCAAACAAG
>DALYED010000002.1:75702-81592 GCA_031972735.1 Minisyncoccota bacterium
GCCATAATACGGGAGAATTATTGAGCAGAAGCATCTTGTGTTGATGATGCAGTATTACCCTCAATGAGCGGAAGAATAGTCATGTTAGCAGGTGTCGACGAGCTTGTTGATGCAGTTTCAGTATTTACACTACTATCAATTGGAGTGACTACTGGAGACGATAGTGAAGTCGTCGCTTCTAAAGCAGGAGCTACACCTGAACCTGCCAAGAGTTGTTCGAGCTGAGTCTTTGTCACGCACACATTGTCAAGGCAGAGGGTCTTGGTATCAACGCGCTGTGCATGAATATATGTTGCAAAGATATCAGCGATTCCATTTGTCGCACTCGCAAGCCAGTTTGCAATCGTAGTAAACATAGCATCGAGGAATTCTTTTACGCCAAATGAGGGAGTAGATGATCCTGATGATGTTGCTATGTATGAAGCAAACCCTTCAGTAAATAATGAGAATATTCCTCCACTACCCTCATTCCATCCTGGAGCAAGCTGGATTGTAACAAGTCCAACACAAGTAGAAGTTGCTGTTGAGGTTGCACTACCATTCATACATACACCAAGTCCATTTGGAGGGTCAAAAGCTTCAATTGCGTGACCTATAATGTATCCCGAACGGGTTGTACGAACACCGATCCCTGGGGAGGTTGATGAGACTGCAATATCATCCCCTGAAAGAATAGTTCCACCTGAGAGGGATACAAGTACTTGAGTGCGTCCACTTGTGATGACAGGGATATTTCCTGAAATTAGTCCAGCAATTGCACCTTCAGCATGCACTCCAATTGGTTTTACCGTATCACGAGCAGGCTCAACGACACCACTTGAGCTTCCATGACTCAATCCGACAATCATATTGATTTCAGGAATGGTCGTACTTGCAAAATACCAAACTCCTGATCCAGCACCCTTTGCAAAATCAGTAGTTCGATTGAGTTTACTATCGAACTCCTCGCTCGCATCAAGCACTACTGCAGTGAGTCCAGATTGAAGTGTGTCCTGAGTTTCTTCTTGCGCCATAACTGGATCATCGATCCAGACACGAAGGTATGAAACATCAACTTCTGATGAGGCGATACTTGATGCAACAGTCTTGCCCACTGCGACAATCGGAGCAAGAGGAACTTGAACTTGTGCTGCTGGAGCAATGACAGCTACGACAGTCCCATCAACAAGGAAACTCACGGTCGAACTTGAGACCTCAACGCGAAATCTTCGTGGTGAAGATGATGAGGTAGTTGTTGTGGCAATTCCAGTATCCAACGTCGAAGTCGCAACACCGCCCCGAACGACATATGCTTTCCAATTCGCAGTGCTTGTTGAAACAAAGCCGATGAAGTTCGCAGGGATATCAGAACCATTCGTAGTCTGTGCAGGTCTGTCGCCAAAACCAATCATTGCGAGAGTGGTAGACGCACCACCACTACCCCACCCTTGATATGGAAAATTCGCACGTGCCTCAAGCACTGGGCTTGATGATGCGACTGCTATAAATGCATTTGAGCGAAGCGCTATAGTATTTCCAAGTGTCGCAGTAGTAAGCCCTGCCACAAGTCGTATTGCTGAAGGATAACTGCTCTTGGTCGTGTACCCATTCGCATTTGAATCAGAGTCGAGCACGAAGTCACCACAACCACTCACCGAGCTATTGTTGGTAATTGAAGTGAAGACGCCTGGTGTTGCTACCGCAGACGACCCTCCCACATCACAAGAGAGATACGCCCACGTTGAGTAGATACGACCGGCCACCGTGAGCTGATCACGAAGTCCTGCATTGCCCCATGGGGATGTGGTGCCAATACCAACACGTGCATAGTCGAGTGCACCAGTGGTGGTGGCTGTGACATACAGGAGTGGGAATACTGTGGATGATCCTGTAGAGGTTGCGATTGCGAGGAGTGGGTACCTATTGCCGGTGGTGGTGCCCATAATCGAGAGTTGTGCCCATGGTGAGGAGGAGCCGATACCGACATTACCATTGTTTGCGACCGTGAAGACTTCGCCACTTGTTGCATTGTTGAGTGAGAGAATCTTGCCGGTGCCCATTTGGGTGGTGGATGCGAGTGCGACGGATGATGATGCGAAGATCGAGAGTGGTGAGTATGTGACAGTGCCTCGTGTCTTGGTATCAAGTGTCATGCGATCCCACTGGGTATAGCGCGTGTCAGTACCTGCATCATTGATGCGTGATGCACCGATACCACTGTAGGTGTTTCCAACTAATACATTGTTTGCCCCAGACTCAACCGAGATAGCGTAGCCAGTACCCGCAGTATCAGTCACAGTATTGTTGCTGATGACATTGCGTGCTCCCCCCACGACAATACCACTGAAGAAGAAGGTTGAGCCGGTATCGGTGACAGTATTGCCAGACACGATGGAGTCATCCGCACTCAGGGTGATGGCGTCTGAAGTCGAAGTGTCGACAACGTTGTTACTGATGACGGTCTGAGAGGTACCTGTAACGAGGATACTGTAGCTATTCCCTGTGAGGATGTTCTCAGTGATGATATTGTGTGGATCAACGAAATCGAGCCAGAGACCACGAATAGAGAAACCAGAGATGTTGTTGTGCGAGAAGATGTTGCTACCAAATCCAGAGAAGTAGATGCCGTAGTCATTGCTACTTGTATCTGCGATGATCGTATTTCCGTCAAAGGTACCGTTATCAGGTGCACCGAGCATACCGGTATGTACACTAGCGAGGGTATTTCCGGAAACAGTGTCATAGCTACCATTGATATACAGTGCAGTGGTACACTCCTCGATTGTGTTGTTAGTGACATGAGTATGTGCACCACCGCCGAGGACATAGATACCGGTATCACATGAATTGACGCGAATATCATGGACTGAGGAGGTGGCGTTGTTCACCTTCACCATATTGACGGTTGCAATGGAGCTACCAAAGAGTGCGACATGTGAGAGTTCATTGCTGGGGAGACTCATGTCGATCATGGTTTGACTAAGGGGAAGTGAACTGGTGGCAAGAGTGATGCTGGTACCTGGTCCAGTACCAATGAGTGCAGTACTGGTTGCAAAGATGATGCCGGAATTGTCGTCAGTGGAAGTACCCACGACATAGTCACCTTCCAAGAGGTATACAGCGCCACCCTTTCCACGTGAGGCAGTGTATGCCGCTTGGATTGCTAGATTTATCTCTACTTCTGCATGATTCCATTGTGAGACGACGTAATCTGCATTTGCGCTACCAATAGAGTTTTGTGCGGCGACGATGTAGGTGGCAGCTTTGCCATCTGCTGCGGCGCCAGCACCAACACAAACACCAGATGCATCACGGAAGCAACCACCAGAGAGTTGGATACCGTTGGCGAAGGTGGAGGTACCAGAAGTGATGGCAAGTGCAGTAGCCGAGAGTCCACCACCAAAGGTACTCGTACCCTGCCCTGCACCAACAGTGATTGCACCTGCGAAGGTTGAAGTTGCAGATGAAGTACTGACGATGAGTCCTACTGTCGCAAGCTGAGCAAAGAGATTCTTTGCAAACAGATTGGTTGTCGTTGCTTGTGTAGTGGTCGAGTTGGTAACACTCAGCTGTGCGAAGGAGTTTGCTCCAGAGAAGGTATTGGCATCTGCGAGGAGTGTTGAAGATGCAGAAGAGCCAGAGGTGGAGAGACAAGTACCTGCGACAGCGAAACATCCTGCTGAGAGATTGAATCCTCCTGTAGAGGTAGTAGTGCCAATACCGGTGATTGCAAGATTTCCTCCAAATGTACTGGTTGCCGTGGTGGTACCCGTGAAGAATGCTGCAACAACTTGTCCAACCACAGAGAGACGTGCGTATGGAGAAGTGGTACCAATACCGAGGAAGCCAGAGTTTGCCAAGGTGAGGACTTCACCACTGGTTGCCGTGTTGTATGAGAAGATCTTGCCGGTGCCCATTTGGGTGGTGGATGCGAGTGCGACACTACTTGATGCGAAGATGGAGAGTGGGGTGTATGACACTTCTCCAAGAGAGAGCGTGTCGAGCGTGAGGCGATCCCACTGTGTGAATTTGGTGGAGCTTGTTGCTGCATCGTTGACGTACCACTTGGTGTTGGTGGCATTGTACATATTGCCGACGATGTAGTTGTTGGTACTACCTGAGTCAGAGATGTTGATGAGTGGTGCAGAGGTGGTTGAGGTAATGTTGTTTGAAGCGATGGTGTTGCCAGTTGCTGTAGACAGATAGATTCCAGCAAAAAGTGACGTAGTATATCCATTATATGCAAGGATATTGCTAGCGACAGTATTATTTGAAGTATTATTGAGATATATACCAAGAAGCAAATTATTGCTTGATGTGTTGCCTGTAACAGTATTGTTGTTTGATGCTGAGGTTAAATAAATACCAGAACTAGAATTGTTGATTGCAGTGTTTCCAATTATTGTATTATTTGTTGATGAGGTATTTAAAATAATACCATCAGCATTATTACCACTTGAGGTGTTGTTGGAAATTACATTATAACTTGAGGAATCAAGATAGATACCATTGTTTGAATTTGTCACCGTATTTCCTGTGACACTATTGTAATTTGATGATGAGAGAATGCGAATTCCATACACTCCCAAACTCACGATGTTACCTATGATTGTGTTATTGTTTGAAGCACTGCTCAAGTAAATACCTCCGTTTACATTTGCATTAGTGCGATTATTTGAAATTGTATTATTGATTGAAGTAGAGAGACGAATTCCATTAAAGTCATTATTATTTACCGCACTTCCTTCTACGGTAACCCAAGAGGAATTCAAGAGATGCACTCCATAAAAAGTGGAAGAAGAAACAAGGACATTGCGAATTGATGAAGTTGAAACAGCATTTAAAAAGATTCCAACTTGTGACCCACTATTGTTTCCCTTGTTTCCATCAACATACAGATCCGCGATTGTAATATATGGAGTTGAGTATGCGGCTATCGCATTTGCAGAAGCATTGGTGGAAGATGCAATGTGAATGACTGTGCTATTGCCTGCACCGATGAGTGACGTGCTTGTCGCCATGACGATCTTGTCTCCTGCTCCAGTAGATAGTTTGTAATCCCCTTCAAGCAAGTATACTTTTCCTCCACGACCTGATGCATATGCAGAGGTGATCGCTTGATTGATCTCTGTTTCATCTGATGAGAAGTCGGTGACGTAATCTGCGTAGGCTTTGTTTGTGCTGTTGTATGCGGCAACAATGTACGTACTCTCTCTTCCCTTGCCTACGCAGTTATTGTTTGCATCACGGAAACATCCACCAAGAAGTTGGATACCGTTGGCGAAGGTGGAGGTACCAGAAGTGATGGCAAGTGCAGTAGCCGAGAGTCCACCACCAAAGGTACTCGTACCCTGCCCTGCACCAACAGTGATTGCACCTGCGAAGGTTGAAGTTGCAGATGAAGTACTGACGATGAGTCCTACTGTCGCAAGCTGAGCAAAGAGATTCTTTGCAAACAGATTGGTTGTCGTTGCTTGTGTAGTGGTCGAGTTGGTAACACTCAGCTGTGCGAAGGAGTTTGCTCCAGAGAAGGTATTGGCATCTGCGAGGAGTGTTGAAGATGCAGAAGAGCCAGAGGTGGAGAGACAAGTACCTGCGACAGCGAAACATCCTGCTGAGAGATTGAATCCTCCTGTAGAGGTAGTAGTGCCAATACCGGTGATTGCAAGATTTCCTCCAAATGTACTGGTTGCCGTGGTGGTACCCGTGAAGAATGCTGCAACAACTTGTCCAACCACAGAGAGACGTGCGTATGGAGAAGTGGTACCAATACCGAGGAAGCCAGAGTTTGCCAAGGTGAGGACTTCACCACTGGTTGCCGTGTTGTATGAGAAGATCTTGCCGGTGCCCATTTGGGTGGTGGATGCGAGTGCGACACTACTTGATGCGAAGATGGAGAGTGGGGTGTATG
>DALYED010000003.1:0-4873 GCA_031972735.1 Minisyncoccota bacterium
AAAGAAGGCAAGACACTCAAACCAACCGACACTGGAGATGTAGTCAGCTCTTTTCTTGAAAAATACTTCTCAACTTACATCAGCGATACCTTTACCGCTGAAATGGAACAGAAGCTCGATGATATTGCAGAAGGCAAAGGCAAGTACGCGAAGACACTCAAAGATTTCTACGGTCCGTTTCTCAAAGAAGTAAAGGCAAAGGATAAAGAAGTAGAGAAAATTACAAATCTAGGTGTAGCAGATGCAGCATTTCCATGCCCCAAGTGTGGAGGTGGAATGATCATCAAACTCGGGAAAAATGGTCGGTTTCTTTCTTGCGCAAACTTCCCCACTTGTGATGGACTGCGCGGTATCGATGGAAATGAGATCGAAGGACCAAAGCCAACAGGAGAAAAATGCCCGAAATGCGAGAAGGGAGCTTTAATTGAACGAGAAGGAAGATTTGGTCGCTTTATCACTTGTGCAAACTATCCAAAGTGTAAATATATTAAAAAAGATGCCAACCTTAACCCTGTTGTCACAAGCGGAGTAAAATGCAATGTCTGCAAAAAAGATGCTGATATGATTGAGCGCCGTGGAAGATTTGGAATCTTCTGGAGTTGTGCTAACTACCCCGAGTGTAAACACGCAATCAAGGCAAAACCAACTGGCAACATTTGCTCCATGTGTCAATCTCTCATGATGGAAGGCACCAAAACAATTCCAGAGAGATGCTCGAATAAAACCTGCGCTAACCACAACCCACACAAACTTGAGAAGAAAGAGAAAAAATAAAAACAAGGAGTTCGTACTTCTTGTTTTTATTTCGTGAAGAGAAATGTGTTTTTGTATGCAGAGTAAAACAACAAGATAAGGTCGTAAGAGGTTTCTGTGAAAACATGAAAATGCTCAACTCCAAATTTCATCTCGACTCTTGTCAAATCAATACTATTATGTTTCTATCAAGAAATGCAGGAAGTCGAAAAAATCACACCACTTAAAGATATTTTGAGTGTCATGCACTCGAAGCGCCCAGAAGATGTGACGCTTGTCACTCACGCGTATGAATATGCAGAGAACGCACACAAAGAACAAAAGCGGTATTCAGGTGCTCCGTATTTTGTTCATGTCTCCGCAGTCGGGTATACACTCGCACAGATGGGACTCGACCCAAAAACTATTTCAGCAGGGTTACTCCATGATGTTGTTGAAGATGCACAAGTATCAGAAGATGATATTGAACAGGAGTTCGATAGAGAAATCCGACTGCTTGTTGATGGTGTCACTAAGCTCGGTAAACTCAAGTACCGCGGTGCAGAACGTCATGTCGAAAGTTTGCGAAAGCTTTTTGTCTCTACGGCAAAAGATCTTCGCGTTATCATTATTAAGCTTGCAGACAGACTTCACAATGTTTCAACATTGCGATTTGTTCCAAAAGAGAAACAAAAGCGTATTGCACTTGAGACACTTGAAATTTATGCTCCAATTGCAAATCGTCTTTCGATAGGCAAACTCAAGGGCGAGCTTGAAGATTACTGCTTCCCCTTTGCTTTTCCTGAAGAATATAAAAAAGTACAAGACATCATGCGCGAGCATGGTAATGACAATGATAAAAAACTAGAGAAGGTATATCGCGCGATTCAAGTTGAACTCGCAAAAAGCGGAATCACCAGCGCTCGTGGTGAATTCCGGACCAAACGCACTTATAGTATCTACAAAAAATTACTTCGTAATGAGATGGATATCGGAAAGATTTATGATGTTGCAGCAATTCGTGTGATTGTCCCCTCACTCTCAGACTGCTATCAAGCACTCGGTATCATCCATAGTCAATGGAGACCACTTCCAGGGCGTATCAAAGACTACATCGCCTTTCCAAAGCCCAATGGTTATCAATCACTCCATACCACCATATTTACTGGAGATGGATCAATTATTGAAGTACAACTCCGCACTGAAGAAATGGATCGCGATGCTGCCTTTGGTGTTGCCGCACACTTTGCGTACAAAGAGCACGGGAGCACACCTGCAAAAAATACAATCGACAAGCACGTCGATTGGATGAAAGAAGTCTCATCACTTGGTCACTCTGATCATGAGGGCTACCTCGAAAGCCTTAAGACAGATTTCTTTAGTGATCGCGTATTTATTTTTACTCCAGTTGGTGATGTTATTGACCTCCCTCAAGGAGCAACGCCGATCGACTTTGCTTATGCAATCCATTCTGATATTGGGGACCATACCTCTGGAGCTTTAGTCAATCGCAAAATGGTATCACTCGACACCCCGCTCAAAAATGGAGATATCGTCGAGATTGTCACCAAAAAATCAGCAAAACCTTCTAAGAAGTGGCTTGAGTATGCAAAAACTACACTTGCAGCACGTCACATTCGCTCAGTACTTACAAAGGAATCTGAGCGAGAAGCAAAAGAACGAGGATAGTCCTCGTTCTTTTTTTACGCTTCTTTTTTGGAAGAATAAGTATTTTGTTAAATATTGAAGGAAGAAACTGAATACAGTTCACCATCCTCTTCTGCTTCATTGCGATCTTGCTTTGGTCGATCATCGTATGGGTTGTTCAGAATATCGTCCTGTGAAATCGTATGAATGAATTCTTCTGAGGTTGAAACTGTTTCAACTTCTGGAGTTTCAATAATTGCTTGTGCGAGGAGTTCAGGAGGTGCATCATGTGTCGCAGAAAGTTGAATTGGGGTTGAATCTTCAATCGCAATCATCTGCTCTGCTGTTTTTGCTTCCTCTTCACGCATGGTGCGTACTGCTTTTAATTGATCAGCAAAATGTACTTTGTCTAAGAGTGAGCGAAGATCATCACTTGAGAAGAAGTCGATGACCAACTTTCCTCCACCGACTTGCTTTCGTTCGATAGAAACTCGTGTACCAAGTGACTCTGCAAGTTCTTTCTCGATACGGTCCATTTCTGGGTCAGGAGCTGCCTTTTTACGGACCTTATCATGAGCAATGTGACGAGCGATTTGTTCAGCCTCGCGTACCGTCAGCTTCTTCATAATGATTTCTTTGTAGAGTGTACCCTGCTCTTCTTTGCGGTCTCCGAGCATCATGAGTGGTCGAGCATGTCCTTCAGTAATTTTCCCTGCAGAGAGCGCGTCGAGAATATCTTGGGGCAGTAGTAAAAGTCGGAGGCTATTTGAAACATATTCACGACTCTTTCCAACCTTCTTTGCAATTTCGACATGCTTTAATCCAAATTCATTTGCAAGGCGAGCAAATGAAACTGCACGGTCAACAGGGTTAAGATCTTCACGCTGAAGGTTTTCAATGATTGCGACTTCAAGCTTTAGTCTTGGGTCCATCAACTGTTGTTGAATGAGTGCAGGGATGCGTGCGACCTGAGCAAGCTTTGAAGCGCGTAAACGGCGTTCTCCTGCAACTAATTCATAGTTTACGTCTAATCCACCATCTTCGCGTGGAATCTCCTCTCTTGTGACGACAATAGGCTGAAGCACTCCATACTGCCTGATGGAATCAGCAAGGTCATTCAAATGCTTTTCATCAAACTCTTTGCGTGGCTGATAAGGGTTGGGTTTGATCTTTTCGACCTCAATCCAAAAAACTGCATTGTTTACAAATTCTGACATGGAGAGAGTATACCAAAGAATAACTATTTGCGATTGTGGAGAAACAGTGGATGAAATTGATTTTTCACTTGATTTTGATAGACTGCTTTTACTTCCATATATGAATCAATATGGAACTATTTGCCGGAGTGGCGTAATTGGTAGCCGCGTGAGGTGCGATTCATGAAGCTAAGCTTCATCACACCGCAAGGACGGAGCCATGTCGAGGTTTTACGAGACGGCGAGTCGGGGTCGCAAGAACTTATGAGCAAAGCGAATTAGTTACTTGTGACCGACGTAGTTGTGCGCAGAAATAAGAAAGCGTAAAGAAGTTTACATAGAGAGATGAATATTTGCCGGAGTGGCGTAATTGGTAGCCGCGCACGACTCAAAATCGTGTTTCGAAAGAAGTGCGGGTTCAAGTCCCGCCTCCGGCACAGTTTGAAAATCAGCCCATAAGGATCTATGTTCTTTATGCGCTGAAGAACAATGTATCTACGCACTTTGTGTGCGCGAGTTGAATGCTTTCATTTTTTGCAAATAAAAGAACACCACTTGGTGTTCTTTTATTTTGAACTGATTAAAAATGATCAGTTGACTAGATCTTGCCAACAAGATCCATTCCAGGCTTAAGTGTATCTTCTCCTGGCTCCCATGCAGCTGGGCAAACCTGAATGCCACCATTGTCGCGCACAAACTTTGCAGCACGAAGTTTGCGCAATGTCTCGCGAGCACTACGTCCAACTGAATTGTCATGTATCTCCATGGTCTTGAGCACTCCATCAGGGTCAACAATAAATGTTCCACGTAGCGCGAGTCCTGCATCTTCACCTTCATGAATATAGACTCCAAAAAGTTTTGCGAGCACTCCTGTTGGGTCAGCCACCATTGGGTACTTTACTTTCTTGATTGCAGGTGAATTATCGTGCCATGCCTTGTGCACAAATGCAGTGTCACATGAGACAGAGAACACTTCCGCATTTTCTTTTTGAAATTCTGGGTAGAGTCCCGCCATTTCCTCAAGCTCAGTTGGGCAGATGAATGTGAAGTCAGCCGGGTAAAACATGAAGATCTGCCACTTTCCCTTCTTCTTTGCTTTTTCTACATAATCAGCAGTCTTCAAGTGTACTGTCTTATCCTTGTTTGGATCATATGCAGTAAGTGTCATTTCTGGGAGTTTATCTCCAATGCGAAGCATGTCGTAATCGTCGTGTAAATAATCCATAGTGTTGATTTATTTATAATGTTGTCATGTTAAGACTATTATCATAGCATGAATCAACATGCCTGAAAAACCT
>DALYED010000003.1:4883-9537 GCA_031972735.1 Minisyncoccota bacterium
CGCCATAGTTGGACCAACTGCAACAGGAAAAAGTGACCTTGGGGTCAGTCTTGGGTCACAGTTTCATGGCGAAATTATTTCCGCAGATTCCCGTCAGGTATATCGAGGGCTTGATATCGGTACAGGAAAAATCACCATAGATGAGATGGGGGGTGTGCCTCACCACCTTCTTGATGTGATATCCCCCATCGAGACATATTCAGTTGCACAATTCCAAAATGATGGGCGTCATGCTATTTCAGAAATTCTTAAAAAAAAGAGCATACCCTTCATTGTCGGTGGAACAGGATTCTATGTTGATGCACTACTTTTTGACATGCAGTTCCCAAGTGTTGCTCCAAACACACTAATTCGAAATATGCTGGCGGATCTATCTACAGATGAACTATTTGCAAAATTACAACTCATCGACCCTCGGCGCTCAAATGGAATTGATGCAAAAAATAGAGTGAGGCTCGTTCGTGCACTTGAGATTGCGATGACTCAAGGTCCGGTTTTACCAGTGATTACCACTTCGAAGTATGACATATGCTGGATTGGTATCACTACTGATACGGCAACACTCAGAGAACGTATTTCCAAGCGACTCAGTAAACGCATTGATCAAGGAATGATTAGTGAGTTTACAAAGCTTCACGCAAATGGACTTTCATATCTACGAATGGAAGCACTTGGTCTTGAGTACCGCTATGGAGCGAGGCTTCTCCAGGGACTCATTACAAAAGAGGAGTTCGAACGAGTACTTACAAATGAAATTGCAAAATACGCAAAACGGCAAATGACATGGTTTAAACGCAACACGCAAATCAACTGGTTTGAAATAGGAAAACTTGATGAAGTACCAAAATTGGTTGAGCAATTTTTAAAAAAAGGATTGTGAGCATGTACACATTAACTCTCAATATACTTTAAGCTCCTAGACCTACTGCAATCCAGTAGAAAGTAACTTTGCGATATCAACTTCAAAGGTAAGTGGGGTCACTGTTGGAGCATAGCGCTTATATGGAATACCTTTCCTGTCGATAAGAAACTTGGTGAAATTCCATTTAATCCGACTACTGAATATTCCCCCGCGGAGTTCTTTTTTTAAATAAGCAAAGATAGGGTGAGTGTTGCCTCCGTTGACATTGATCTTTTCTGATAACAAAAAGGTGACGCCGAAATTAAGCTGACAGACTGCGACCATTGTTTCGTTGGTTTCAGGCTCTTGGCCCATGAATTGATCACAAGGAAAACCGATGATCACGAGTCCTTGTTCTTGATATTTTTTATGAAGAGCTTCGAGCTCTTCGAACTGAGGTGCAAGACCGCACTTTGTCGCAGTATTGACGATAAGTAATACTTTGTCTTTATAGTTTGCGAACGACACCTCTTTCCCTTCAGTGGTCTTAAATGAAAAATCGTAGATAGACATATTTCAGTTGTACCATGTGATGTACGGAAAAGACAGGAAAAGTCTAAAGAAAAAACAATTCAAGATTACAGATAATTTCCTCCCCTTCACAAAAAAATAACCGCCAAAGCGGTTATTTTTTTTGCAGGTCCACGAGGAATATCGAAGCTTACAGCTTCAGTACGCCTTTGCGATTTGCTCAAAATAAGCATTCTTCGCAAATAACGCAAAGCCTTTCGATTCCTCGACCCTATTCGTTGCGGTCACAGATATTTTGCTCGTCGTCACTCGCAAAATTCTGCTACCCCGACTCACGGTTTTATCTGCTGATAAAATATCGTTCCGTCTCCCGCAAAGCGAAAAACTGCTTTCGCTGTTATTTCGTTTTAGCGGGCCCACGAGGAATCGAACCTCGACTAATGGTTTTGGAGACCATTGTTCTACCACTAAACTATAGGCCCTAACACTTTGATTGAGAAAATCTCTCCTAAAGTAGATTTGATAGTAGCATAAAGTTGCAATTTTGCACGCACTTTACTGATTTGAAATTAGCGAGAAATGCCATACACTGAAGATACTATGAATATTGCAACATTCAATTTACGTAACTTATTTGATGAAGGACCGAGACAAGATTATGACAAAATAATTCAAATTACCAAAGAATTCAATGATGGGGTTGTAGAAAGTCTTTCAAATAAAATACGTGCATTTGCACCCGATATTTTAGTCACACAAGAAATAGGTTCACACGCGTTATTTTCTCAAATCGCGACTCGACAAGTTGGGTCGTATCAGACATTTGTCGCCGAAGGAGACCAGCGTGGCATTGCAAACGGTGCACTTTTTCGGGTACCTTGCGAAGCGACCTCCATAAGTGATGTCACGGGTATCCCCGTGATACATGAAGGTGAGATTGATACACTAGGAAAAACTCTTTCACCATACCGAAAGCTTGTCTATCTCAAAACAGACTACGCAAATAAACCACTGCATATCATCGGACTACATATTAAAACAACCTCTGGAATTCCTCTTCGTAGCAAGGAAGGAGCCAAACGTGATATTACGACTCAACAGGAAGCAGGAGAAGCGATTGCAAGAGCACTCCTCTATCGTTTAGCCCAAGCACTTCGCCTTCGTGAACTCGTCGATGCACAGTTTAAAGCAGACCCACACGCACAGGTGATTGTGCTCGGTGATTTTAACGCAGTAGACAATTCAGAGCTCTTACGGATCATAACTGGCGACAAGCGCTTCTCAGATACCCAACTCATTAACCTGAGTGAACGAATTGAAAAAGAACGACGCTACTCATTTGCTGGATACAGAGAAAAACGACAATTAGATCATATCCTCATTTCAAAAAACTTAGTCAATTGTGTTGAAGAATTTCAGCTACTCAATGAAGGACTCGAAGACCAGACACTTTTTCCTGAGCAAATATATTTTGAAAGCGACCACGCCCCACTTATCCTCACCCTTAAGTAACTACCTGCTAAATATGTAACAAAAAACCACTTTTCAGTGGTTTTTTGTTGAGAGTTTTTTTATTTCTTTGTTTCCTTGAAGACAACATGCTTTCTAGTCTTCGGATCGTACTTCTTAAGTTCGATCTTGCGAGTGACAAGCTTTTTGTTCTTGCGCGTCCAATACACCTGTCCGGTGCCCTTATTCTTGAGTTGTATGAGAAAATCCTGTGACATATCTACGTTTGTTAGTAGTAGAAGACTAACAAATTAGGCCTTATTTGGCAAGTCTTTACTAGATTATTGATGAATTATTAGGCTTTATACACCTTACGCATCAATGGATTGAGCCTCGTCACAATTTCATAATGTGTAGTTCCGGCAAAATCAGCAAGCTCACGAGCTCGTATCTCCTCTTTCTTATCCTTGCCGATTATTGTTGCAATCATGCCAACTTTCACTTCTGGAATATCTGTCACATCCACCACGAGCATGTCCATCGAGACACGACCGACGACACGTGCAGTTTTTCCACCAATAAGCACCCTTCCTCTTGAGGAAAGCGCACGCGGAAAACCATGCCAATATCCAATTGGAATGATAGCGAGTCGTGAGTGACGTGTCAGCATTTCAGTAAAATCGTACCCAACCCGCTCCCCTTGTGCCACTGACTTCACTTCACTTATGACCGCATGCCACGAAAGCACTGGCTTTAAGATGATTTTCTGAGACAAGAGTTGCTCAGACTCTTTTGATGGCCAAAGTCCGTAAAGTCCTATTCCGATACGCACCATGTCGTAGTTCGCTTGCGGGTACAATAGCACACCACCGGTCGCGCTTGCATGTGCTGTAAACGAATATCCCTCCTCACGTAATTGGGAAATAATTTTATCAAATCGCGCGATTTGCTCTCGAGTTGTCGCTCCAAGTCGTGGTATTTTTGCTGCAGCAAAATGGGTATATACTCCTTCGATTATAACCTGCTTTTTGTTCTGTTTTAGCTCCTGCGTCAACCGATCGATTTCATGAGGCTGAAAACCCTGACGATGCATTCCTGTGTCGATTTTAAGATGAACGTGAAGGGGTTTTTTCGACTTTCCTTTTTCCTGTGCATATGCAAGTGACTCAAAAGTTGAGATAGTGACCGCAATTCCTGCACTCCGTGCGACATCAAATAATTCAGGAAGAGTGTGACCAAGCACGAGTATGGGAATCTTTGTCTGTTGTTTGCGCACCGAAAGACCTTCGACGAGCGAGTCGACCCCAAGTACGTCGATACCGAGCTTCTCTAACTCCTTTGCATACTCAACCAGATTGTGCCCATACGCATTGGATTTAACCACTCCCATCATCCGCGTCTTAGTAGAGAGTAATTTTCTAAATATGCGGTAGTTATGCGCAATCGCCTTGGTATCAATCTCTACCCATGTCCTTGCGGGTAAGAGCTTCTCTGCTTTTTTCATTTTTCTATCATATCACGGAGAGTTACTTCCTTCCCTTTGCAATACAGGTGATTTTGTTATACTATCCATCTACGATTCACCTATGTGGATTGTTTCATTTTTGCGTAGGTGGTAGAGCGGTCAAATACAACAGACTGTAAATCTGTCGCCTCCGGGCTACGCAGGTTCGAATCCTGCCCTACGCACCAATAACAAAAAACACCACCTTTTAAGGTGGTGTTTTTTGTTATTGGTGAGTTGAGTGAGTCAGTAAACTGTCTAATGTGACAGGAATCGAAAAGCGGAGTACTCCAATCTTACGAGTTTTAAGTCATACTTCGCTACGAAAC
>DALYED010000003.1:9547-16225 GCA_031972735.1 Minisyncoccota bacterium
CCTCGCAATAACATATTGCCCAATCACATAAAACATCACTACGACACAGAAAAAACCGATTGATGGCAATGATGAGATGTTGCCAGTTATTTCGAAAAATCGAAGAATTAATGGAAATTGAAATATGGTATACAAAAATATAATCTCAACACCACTTACTATCACCATAGCCAAAAATTCCTTTGCATGCAGTTTGCCACGAAACACCCGCGGGGTAAAAAGGAAAAAAATATAGCCAATAACGATGGTTGCGAGCAAGACAGAAAAATTCGTACCGCTTTGCTTCGTTTCAAGAGGCGAATCAAGAAATATTGCAGAAATTGCAATTGCCTGAAGAACACCTGACCACGCAACATACGGAAGTACTTGGTTCAAAAAATTCTTTGTATGTAATATTACCTCACTCTTCCCCGCTGGGTAAATTGTCCAAAATGAGACTAAAATTCCAGGAATTCCAATAGTAAAATAATTAATTAATGTGACATTGAGTGGAGAGAGAGGAAATGGGTAACCAAGCATTCCCACAATAATCAACATAAAAAGACTCACGAAGGAGAAAATAAAAAATATGCTTGCAAAAATTGCAGCGTTTCTAATAATACTTTCTGCAAGAATTACACCTCCAGGAAGTGCCGTGAAGCTATTATTCATGAGCACCACTGATGCAACATCACGTGTTGCTGGTGCTCCTTCCCACATTGCTATCCCAAGATCTGCATTCTTGATTGCAAGTGCATCATTTGCCCCATCTCCAACCATGGCTGTAAACCCATCTAATTTCAGTGCACTTATAATTTTTTCTTTTTGTTCAGGTAAGGTGCGTGCAAAAATAGTATAATCTTTTGATTTTGTATTAAAATCATCATCGGACCAAATTGACATCTCGCTTCCAATTACAATCTTCTCTGCATCTTTCACACCAGCCCTGAGCGCTATTGCACTGACTGTCTCAGGGTGATCTCCTGATATAATTCGTATGCGCACGTTTCGTTCTTGAAAAAAATTAATTGCATCAGCGATTCCTTCACGAAGATTTGAACTAAAAATAAACACCGCGAGTGGTGAAAGTACTGCTTGAGACAATTGATTGGGGAGCACAGCATTTTCATTTTGTGCAATACAAAATATACGGTTGCCAAGTTTAGATTCTGATTCAATGACGCCAGAAAGCCATTTACGTACTGTAAGATCTGCAACTTGTGGCAATAGCTGTTCTGGTGCGCCAGCAATTACTACTCGCGATGCATTACCCTCTTTTACCATCACTGCGCCAAATGAGCGCCATGATGAAAATGGGACGGCCTTTATTATTGTTCCTTCAAATTTCTGTAGAATAAATGCTCGAATTGCTGTGATGGTCTGTGACGAGTCACTCACATCTCCTATATAGAGTGCTGATGCTCGTTCAGCATCATTTCGACTTACACCTTCAGGATAAAGAAGTCTATCAACGGTCAGTATGTTTTCCGTAAGTGTGCCTGTCTTATCCATGCAGAGATTCTTAATGTGACCTAATTTTTCTGTTGCATTCACTTCTTGGAGCAACACATTCCTATTAAAAAGGTGGGCAGCTCCATAGGCAAAAAGAAGTGTCATGGAAAAAGCGAGCCCTTGTGGTACAAGTGTGCTCGCAAGCGCTCCTATCTGTTTCACAATAAGAATATTCGATTCTTCAAGCAAAAATCCACGTACTACAATAAACAAGATCGCGGAAATGAGTACATACCCAGAAATGACAATAACTCGCGCTACAGCAAATTGAATTGGACTCTGTTTGATTGCGTAGCCTTTTATCCCTTCAGTCATCCGAGCAATACGACTTTCTGCGTAAATGCTACTAGCCAAAACAGTACCTCTTCCTGCTGTAACTATACTCCCAGCCAACACCATGTCCCCATCACTACGTGGAAGCGACGAAGATTCTCCAGTAATGAGTCCCTCATTTACTTCGAGCGTTGATGAAAAAGTGACTACTCCATCACATGGCAATTGGTCACCTGTAGAAACATGTAATGCATCCCCCTTTTTTACTTGAGTAAACAGTATCGTCTCAGTTGTATTATTCTTATTTTGTCTTGTGACTTTCGGAGCTGTAAGTAGCTGAAGTCGTTCCAACTGCAACCATGCACGCACATCTTGCGTGAGTCCAAGTAGTATATTTAACACAAGCACAATCCCGAGAAACAGCGAGGCTTCTATATCACCAAAAAAATATAAAAGTGCGACAACAAACACAATCACGGCGTTCGTTAAGACAAATACATTGCGCCTTATGATATATCCAAGTGCATTAATTTTTTCGAGACGACTACTATCCATGTTTAGTAGTATAGCAACGAAACATGCAGTTGATATGAACTTCCCAGTGCATGCAATTTCTGATATAATACATCCACCACACTTTTACATGAGCGGAAAAATTAAATTTCTTCTTGTTTCAATCTACATTATTGGCTTTGGCATATTGCTAAAGACACTTACTATCGGGAAAAATATGGGTATCCTTGACCCAAAAGGTGTTATTGCGTCTGAGGAAAAAGAATTGATAATTATCTCAGTACTACTAATGCTTGTAGTTGTAATTCCAGTTTATTTACTGACAATTGTGTTTACTTGGAAATATCGCTCTACAAATCTACATGAAAAGTACTCCCCAACAGAAGACCATAACTCACTTGAAGAATTTATTTGGTGGGCAATACCCTGTGTGATTATTGTAGTTCTTGGAAGTATTACTTGGACAAGCACTCACCGTCTCGATCCATATCGACCACTCGATTCTGATGTGAAACCTGTAACAATTCAAGTTGTTGCACTCAATTGGAAGTGGTTATTTATTTACCCTGAACAAGGAATTGCGACCGTAGGATACGTTGAGATACCTGAAAAAACTCCAATTAACTTTGAGATTACTGCTGATGCCCCAATGAATTCGTTTTGGATTCCACAACTTGCGGGACAAATTTATGCAATGTCAGGAATGAATACAAAACTGCATGTGATGGCAGACGAAGTGGGCATATACAAAGGACTCTCAGCAAATTTTAGTGGTGACGGATTTTCAGAAATGAAATTCACAGTGCGCTCTGTTCCTGAGAGTACATTTAATTCTTGGGTTTCAAATACAAAAACTGAATCGCCGAATATCTTACTAACTGATGACTACGCACAACTCGCAAGACCAAGCCGAAATAACACTGAAAAAAGTTTCCGATTAGTAAAAGAAGGTTTATATAACGATATCATCATGAAGTACATGATGCCCAAAATGGACACCTCGGAGCATGAGGTCATGTCTATGCCAATGTTAAAAATTGAAAGCGTTGAACCAGATAACATAATGAGAATGTAATATGCTTGGAAAACTTACCACACACGGACCAATCGAATACTCTGCATTTGCTGGGATGATCCTGATTGCGCTTAGTGTCGCAGGATTTATTACCTACAAAAAGAAGTGGAGATGGCTCTGGAGCGAGTGGCTTACATCTGTTGATCACAAAAAAATTGCAATTATGTACATCATACTTGCACTTGTGATGCTGTTACGTGGTTTTATTGACGCACTCATGATGCGCGCACAACAGGCAATTTCAGTTGGTGATGTGCAAGGGTTTCTCCCAACTGAACACTATGATCAGATATTCTCTGCGCATGGAGTGATTATGATTTTTTTTGTTGCGATGCCATTCATGTTTGGACTGATTAATCTTGTCATTCCTCTGCAAATCGGTGCACGTGATGTTGCATTTCCATTTCTCAACTCAGTGAGTCTCTGGCTTTCAATCATGAGTGCAATGTTAGTAAACATCTCGCTTATTGTTGGTGAATTTGCCGCAACTGGATGGACCGCATACCCACCACTCTCAGAACTTGCATATAGTCCTGGAGTCGGGGTGGACTACTACATATGGGCACTTCAATTATCAGGAATAGGAACATTACTTTCAGCGATTAACTTTTTTACAACTATTGTGAAGATGCGTTGTCCTGGAATGTCCATGATGCGACTTCCGATATTTGTCTGGACTACGCTTTCATCAATGATACTTGTACTCATCACCTTCCCAATACTGACGGTAGCACTTGCTCTACTTTTCGCAGATCGTTACTTTGGGATGCATGTATTCACTGCAGACTTTGGAGGAAACCCGATGATGTATATTAATTTATTCTGGGCATGGGGTCACCCTGAAGTATACATTCTCATACTACCCGCATTTGGAGTCTATTCTGAAGTGGTAGCTACGTTTGCAAAAAAACGTTTGTTTGGGTACACCTCAATGGTCTACGCGACAGTCGCAATCACAGTTCTTTCATTTCTTGTTTGGCTTCATCATTTTTTTACCATGGGCGCAGGTGCAAACGTCAACGCATTCTTTGGTATTATGACCATGATTATTGCAATTCCAACAGGAGTAAAGATATTCAATTGGCTCTTTACCATGTTTCGTGGAAGAATCGATTTTTCAGTGCCTATGTATTGGCTGGTCGGATTTCTTCTTACATTCACTATGGGGGGTATGACGGGCGTCTTGATGGCAATCCCAGGTGCAGACTTTCAACTTCACAACAGTCTTTTTTTGATCGCACATTTTCACAACACCATCATCGGTGGAGTGATCTTCGGATACTTTGCAGGATTTGCATATTGGTTTTCAAAAGCAACTGGATTTAAGTTAAGTGAACAACTTGGACAGTGGTCATTCTGGTGTTGGATTATTGGATTCTTTACCGCATTTATGCCAATTTATCTTGTGGGATTAATGGGGATGACACGCAGACTCAATCACACCGATGTCGCAAGTGGATGGCAGCCTTTTCTTATTATTGCAGCGATAGGCGCCATAATCATACTTGTCGGTGTCATTTTTCAAGTACTGCAAATTATTCTTGCAATTAAAAACAGAAAGAAAAACCTAGATACCACTGGTGATCCATGGAATGGTCGCACTCTTGAATGGTCAACATCTTCCCCACCTCCTATTTATAATTTTGCAATTACGCCCAATGTCCATGGTCGAGATGCATATTGGAACATGAAATATAATGCTCATCTTCATCAAAATGACCCACACTATGAAGATATTCATATGCCAAAAAACACTGGGCTTGGAATCATCTTTGCTACACTACTTTTCTTTATGGGTTTTGGATTTATCTGGCATATTACATGGCTAATTATTTTAGGATTAACTGGGGCAATAGGTGTAGTAATTTCACGATCATTTGATGAACATACTGCGTATGTGATTACAAAAGAAGATATCGCCCAAACAGAAGCGAAGTATCATTCCCACAAATAACATGACCACTCTCGAACACACAGTAACACACGGACTTTCTCAACACGTAGATCGTAATGAAGATACGAAGGTAATATTTGGTTTCTGGATTTACATCATGACTGACTGTTTGTTGTTTGCAAGCCTTTTTGCAACATACGCAGTATTACGCACGAACACATTTGGTGGAGTGGGTGGAAGTGAGATATTTAATCTTCCATATGTTTTTATAGAGACCATAATCCTCCTTACCTCAAGTTTTCTTACTGGACTAGGAATGCTTGCTGCACATAGGGGTAAAAAAAATGATGTATTAGCATGGTTTTTTGCTACTTTCCTACTAGGTATCCTATTTGTTGGAATGGAATTTTTCGAATTTTCAGCACTTGCTAAGGAAGGACATGATTGGACAAAAAGTGCATTCTTATCTGGGTATTTTAGTCTTGTTGGAACACATGGAATCCATGTCTTCTCTGGCGCAATTTGGATGTTATTACTTATTATTCAAGTTGCAAAAAATGGACTCACCAACACAAACCTCAGAAGATTAGTATGTGTTTCAATATTTTGGCACTTTCTTGATATTATTTGGATATTTATTTTTACTTTTGTATACCTCTTAAGCGCAATGTAATATGTCTAATGAACTATCAACAATTGACACTGCTAGTGGCATGAGCCGTACAACAATCACTTCGTATGTATCAGGTTTTTTATTTTCAATAATTCTCACCATAGTCCCCTATCTTATTGCAAGCCTTCACCTTCAGGCGGGGACTGACCTTGTGTACACAATTACTTTGTTTGCATTACTCCAATTTGTTGTGCAAGCTGTCTTCTTCTTGCATTTAAGTGTAAATTCGAAAGCAAAGTGGAACCTTATCGCAATAACATTTACCATCCTTATGGTGACATTCCTTGTCATAGGAACAATTTGGATTATGCAAAACCTGAGCGACAACGCTATGTCTCCACTTCGGCTCAATACCATGGCAGATATTAACCATGGAGACTGATCTGTATCACTACTGTGTTTAAGACATACTATTCTCTTACTAAACCAGGGATCATTTACGGAAATCTCCTCACCGTAACTGCGGGATTTCTTCTTGCGTCACAAGGAGCAGTCTCACTACCCTTACTCATTGAAACACTCACTGGTATATCACTTATCATCGGTGCTGGATGTGTTGTGAATAATATCATCGATAGAGATATCGATAGTAAAATGGAGCGTACAAAAAACCGAGCACTTGTAAGACATCTTGTACCAATTTCTTATGCATATACATTTGCAATCACACTCGGACTGATTGGTAGTCTTTTGCTTTTGTGCTTCACAAATATCATTGCACTAACAGCAGCGCTCGTTGGTCTATTTTTTTATATCGTC
>DALYED010000003.1:16235-16954 GCA_031972735.1 Minisyncoccota bacterium
CGTCATCTACAGCCTGTGGGCAAAGCGCAGTAGTGTGCATGGCACCTTGCTTGGGAGTATCTCTGGAGCTATGCCACCAATTGTTGGATACACCGCAGTATCGAATCACATTGACAGTGGTGCGATCATCCTTTTTTTCATTCTTGCGCTTTGGCAAATGCCTCACTCCTATGCAATTGCAATCTATAGGTTGGAGGACTACAAAAATGCACATATCCCTGTACTTCCCATTAAAATGGGTATGCGCATCACAAAGATCCACATCATAGGATTCATACTTCTGTTTATTGCGTCTACACTTCTCCTTTATCAGTATAACTACGTTGGTAATTTATATGTCTGCACCATGTTATTCTACGGGATTACATGGCTCTTGCTTGCGCTCGAAGGTTTGCGCACAAAAAATAACACGCACTGGGCAAAACAAATGTTTCTATTTTCTATAGTAATCATATTTATTTTTTCTTTGCTCATTTCGTTTAATGTCAAAATAAAATAAATCCCGCTTGTCTTTGTGACAAGCGGGTGATAAATGCACTGCTATTTTTTAGATAGAGGAGTAGCTGACAGAGTAATTTTTGATAAGAAACCAGGAAAACTCATACGAATTGTGCTCGCAAGTGCAGTAAGTTTATGGCGTTCTGCAATCTCATACGCCCTCCGGGCTGATGTACGTGCAAGTACTGGATCGCGAAGTACTATACGCTCAAAATGAGCAC
>DALYED010000003.1:16964-52758 GCA_031972735.1 Minisyncoccota bacterium
TACAAATGCTTCACCACCAGTAAAACTCCAATTAACAAAGAGTGAATTTCGCTTAATTTCATCGTAGAAAAAATTTGCTTGATTTCTGTTTCCGAGCATTACATTGAGCTCCATCAATCGACTACGTATTGATTGTTTTTCATCACTCGAGGTATGCTTATTGCTCAGTTTTTGTTCAAGACAAACAATTGAGTACAGTGGTGACATCATTGTTGCAACTTCATTTACAACATCAAAGACTTGTGCGATTAGACCCATGACAAACTCTCCTGCATTGCTAACCAATTGAACTTTTCAAAACTTATAATATCACTAATATCGTAATATGTCAAAATCAGATTAGTTCAATGAAGGCATTACGCTGACTTTGGCTACTGCGATTTTAATGAGTCAGTGATGTGAGAAACTTGGATTGTCTCTGTTATGTGAACGAGCTCAACATCAGCGTGCTTGAGTGTTTCAAGATGATCATCAAGCTCTCTCATGTCATGCTCAAATACATTGTTTATATCATGCACACTATCTTGATATGATTGGTCAATATTTTGTAATTCTGAGACACTTGAGGTATCAACACCTACTTCTTTTGCGACAATATTAAGTGATTTTTCTTCTTCTTCAAGCAAGATGAGTTTGATCAAATGCAGTGTATCGGCATCGAGCATGTCCCCTTCAACTTGTTCAATGATTGCAATAAGTTTACCCATTGCCTCAGAGTCAAATTCAAGAGTACTGAGAATTTCAAACATTTCATCTTTTTTAAGCATAAGTATGACGAATGAATTAAGCCTCTAATGCTGAAAGACTTGCACGTATGCGATTCGCTTTTGCGAATGCAGACGCTGCTTCTGCACTAATGCGTTTTCCTTGTGATTCAAAATACCCGATTTGTGCGATGATTAACTTTTGCTTGATCACATTCTTGCTATTCTTTAGTGTTTCCCATGCAGTACTGACTCCAAGCTCAGCATGTGATTTTACCGCCATACCTGCTTCTCTAATTGCTCGTTTTCCGCTTTCAATTCCATCTTTACTCTTCTGCACCATCTCCATTGTTTTCGCTTCAGCAGCACTCGCAACTGCACCAACAGCTTCGGATGTTGCATTTCGCATGGTAGACATTTTTTCGATAGTAAATTCTTTTGTTTGTTTTACCGCTTCGGTTGAGTAAGCTATTGATTGAGGGGCTTTGTAGATACCATATGCAGTTTTCCAAAAGGACTCTGAAGTACATTCCTTTAATTTATTCCAAAGCAAAGATGACTTATCAGAGATATTTGTCTTAAAGTTATCATATTCTGATGCCTCAGTTTTAGATACTGATTGCATTTGTTCTAGATTATCCTGAACTAGCAGCACCTCGTTGTGTGGAATTGACTGCTCTTGCGATGCTTCTCCGAGAATCTCAAGTTCACTTTCAATTTCTCCAGTATTTGGGATGGCTTCTGATTGGAGTGCATGGTATTATGTTCCAATGCTTGCATTTCATGCTCAATAGCAGATGTAGAAAGTCCTTGCTTTGCAAGCTCATTTGCTTTTGCTTCCAACTCACTCATCTGTGCTGAAAAGTGTTGATTTGGATTTGCTTCTACAGTTTGCGTATTAGGTACTTCGTGATGCATGAATATAAAATTATTATCTTTTAATTATATGAAAATAACTTGAGATTGTCGCATGTATTACGCACCTCGCATTTCGATTTGCGATTTGTCGAATACAAAAAAACCGGAGCATGCTCCAGTTTTTTTGTATTCACTAAACTACTTCTGCTTTTTCTCTGGTTTTGATCCGTAAGCCTTTTCTTGATTCTTTGCTCTTCTCAACTTTAATCGTGATCTCTCCATCTTTCATTGCAACGGTAACAATTCCCCCAGCCATCATGCGTTCTTTAATAATCGTCGTTGCAACAGGAGTGAGAATCTTATCTTGAATAAGTCTGCGAAGTGGACGGGCACCATACTGAGGGTTATAGCCCTGCTTCGCAAGACAATCCAATGCATCATTTGATATAACAAGCTTGATTTCTTTTCCAGAAAGGCGCTCACGAAGCTTATCAACTTGGATGCGAACAATATTTCTCAGTGCTTCTGGTGGAAGAATGTCGAACATCACAATATCATCAAGACGATTAAGAAACTCTGGTCGGAAGAAATCCTTCAAGCGTTCCATGACTTTGTCTTTTGCATTATTGTAATATTCAAGGTCTTCACCTGAACCAAACCCAATTGTCTGCATTTTGTCGATGAATTCACTGCCAATATTGGAAGTCATTACAATCACTGTATTTTTGAAGTTTACTACCCGACCCTTTGAGTCAGTGAGTCTTCCGTCATCAAGTACTTGGAGTAGAATATTAAAGACTTCAGGATGTGCTTTCTCAACTTCATCAAACAATATGACAGAATATGGGCGATGGCGAACCATCTCAGTGAGACCACCTCCTTCATCGTAGCCAACATATCCTGGTGGAGAGCCAATAAGCTTTGAAACTGCGAACTTCTCCATGTATTCACTCATATCGACACGGATAAGTGCCTTTTCGTCATCAAAGAGAAATCCTGTCAGTGCCTTTGTAAGCTCAGTCTTACCCACACCAGTTGGTCCAAGAAAGAGAAATGAGCCAATTGGTCTACCTGGGTCTGCAATACCCACTCGGGAACGTTTAATAGCGTCAGATATCTTTTGGATAGCATTATCTTGTCCAACAACACGTCGCTTGAGCTCATCTTCGATACGACCAAGCTTTGCTGCCTCCTCTTCAAGCATGCGCGAGAGCGGGATTGAAGTCCACTTTGCTACTACTTTTGCAATATCTTGCTCAGTGACTTCTTCATGGAGAATCCGACGTGCACTTTGGAGTTTCTTGAGTTTTGAAGTTTTTTCTGTAAGGGCACGTTCAAGTGAAGGGAGCTTGCCGTAGCGTATCTCAGCTGCTTTTGCGAGATCGCTTTTCATTTCTGCATTTTCAGCTTCAAGACGAAGTGTTTCGAGTTCTTTCTTGATATTGCGGAGATCAAGCACAAGTTCTTTTTCATTCTTCCATTTGAGTTCAAACTCGCGTGTTTCTTCGCGAAGATCTGCAATATCTTTATCAATGACTTTCATGCGATCTTTAATCTTTTTTGCATTGATACTCGTACCCTCACTTTCTTGCTTGAGTGCCTCTTTTTCAATCTCAAGGCGCATGATTTTGCGATGTGTCTGCTCAAGAATAGTTGGCTTGTTTTCAAGCTCGATACGTAGAGATGACGCTGCTTCATCAATAAGATCAACTGCCTTATCAGGTAAGAAACGGTCACTAATATAGCGCGACGAGAGATTTACTGCAGAAAGAATGGCGTCGTCAGTAATACGCACTCCATGAAAGATTTCATATTTTTCTTTAAGACCACGAAGAATTGCAACTGCATCTTCAACTGAAGGTTCATTGATATATACAGGCTGAAATCGGCGAGTAAGTGCTGGGTCTTTCTCTATATGTTTCTGATACTCTTTAAGGGTCGTAGCACCTACTGCACGGAGTTCCCCACGTGCAAGTGCAGGCTTGAGCATATTTGATGCATCCATAGCACCCTCAGCAGCTCCTGCCCCTACGATTGTGTGTATCTCATCGATAAAGAGAATAATCTTCCCCTCTGAGCGTTCAACTTCTTTCATGATTGCCTTCAACCTTTCCTCAAATTCACCACGGTATTTTGTTCCTGCAATCAGTAGTCCAAGATCGAGCGAGACAAGTTCTTTGTCTCGTAAAAATTCCGGTACATCTCCTTTCGCAATACGCTGAGCAAGACCTTCAACTACTGCAGTTTTCCCAGTACCAGCCTCTCCAATTAAGATTGGATTATTTTTTGTACGTCGTGAAAGAATTTGGATAATACGACTGATCTCTTCGTCACGCCCTATAACTGGATCAAGCTTATCTTCGCTTGCGAGCTTTGTAAGAGAACGAGTGTATTTACCGATGGCACGAAGCTTCTTTGGTGAATCAGTATCAGCCCCTCCTTCGCGTATCTCACCGAGTACTCGAATGACGTTCTCCTTGTCTATGCGGAAACGTGAAAGTAATTCAGAGACGTTTGATGTCACTGCCATGAGTGAGAGAAAAAGATGCTCAGTAGAGATAAACTGGTCATTTAATTCTTTTGCAACTTGGCGAGACTGTTCAAGTGCTTGCGCAAGCTCGGGGGTGAGATATAGCTGATATGACGCTGCAGTTGATGCACCATTTTGATTTGAGCCTTCTTCGATTGAATCAATGATTGACTCAGTAAGGAGAACAGGATCGATATCGAGCTTTTCGAGAATTGAAAGCACCATACTCTCCTCCTGGAGGACAAGTCCCGCCAAAAGATGCATTGGTGTTACGTGAGTTTGTCCACGCTCAATAGCGAGCTCATGAGCTCTTCGTATTGCATCGCGTGCTTTAGTTGTGAAATCTCCAAATGGTGGCATATCTAGTTTTTGAATTACGAAGGCACTTATATTACAACACTAAACTACTCAAGTCAAACCTATATATTCCACTATTTATCCTTCATTTCTATCGATGGCAGTATTGTCTGATGACTGCGTGGGAATAGAATTAATATTTTCGAGAATGCGCATTATTGGATAAACATACGCGCGAGTATTGTCGATTTGATCAGGGACTACAATTCCTACGAGCTGTCCATCAAGATCAACAACTGGCGCTCCTAAATTTTGATCAGCTACACGAGGGAGCGTATCGATACCAATAAGTGTCTGTGAAGTGCTACTTGCATCAGGTTTAGAGTATCGCATCTTTGAAAGCGTTGCTTTGAAAACACCTGTTCCATCGTTACCACCAAGTACAACTACAGTCTGAGCAACTTTCGGGTCACCTCGTCCATATGTCACTGAGTCAAGTGAAGAAGTCGCAGAGAGTCCAGTAAGTTTCAAAAAATAAAGTTGCTTTCCATCTGTTTGTCCAACCACTGGGACTGCCCCATACACCTTCCCTGCAATTGATACGTAATAACTCTCAAGGACGGGTGCATCACCGAGTAATCCTTTTGAATTTGCAACAATCAATCCGTCGCGTGAAGCAAGGAAGCCGAGTGCGAGTGGTTGTGTTTCGGCATCAGGCTCACTTGCGAAGATGGTTGCCACACGAGGCTGATTTTTTTCAACTGCACTGACTACAAGGTCATCTTCTTTTGTGTACACTGTAACTTCTTTTGTCACATTATTGGTAACCACTGAAGGTTGCTGGCGCTCAGGAGTGCTGGTGCCCGTAACAATTCGCTCAATTGTATGTTCTACGACATGATTTACTGTCTGAGTCACTGTCTCTGGTGCAACCTGCAACATGGCAACAGTAATGATACCCGTCGCAATAGAGATGACGAATGAAGTAAACATCGTAAGGAGAATCATTTGTCTCTGATTTAGTTCTTCCATAGTGACTTCATGTTAACACAATACTTTCCCCACCCAAAGTGGAAAAACTGAACAGTAAACGTACTTGTGACAGACTACTTATCGTAACGAGCTGATACAGCACTCCAATCAATTGCAGTCCAGAAAGATTCAATGTAATCAACTCGCTTGAGTCCGTAATCGAGCATAAATGCATGCTCAAACACATCCATAACAAGGAGTGGTGTGGCTCCTGCAAGGAAACCAACATCATGTTCATTGACCCACACATTAAAAAGATCGCCTGTGTCATTATCTCGAGCAAGAATTGTCCAACCAATTCCCCTCATAGCACCTGTTGACTTAAATCCTTTTGCCCATGCATCAAAATTTCCCCACACAGAAATAATTTTTTTCATGAGAGGACTTTCAGTATCATGCACGACTCCACCATTGGTCATGTTTCCGAAATACAGTTCATGCAATCGCATTCCATTCCATTCCCAACCAAACCGACGCTTGATTTCCATATATTCTTGCACTCCACGTTTATCATCCTTTGCCAAGAGTTCAAGTTTCTCAAGTGCACTATTTGTGTTTTTTACATACCCCTCATATAGAGTGAAGTGATTTTTCAAAAGCGCATCACTGAAGCCTGGGGTGCCAAGCAAGTGGTCGTATTTTTTTGCTGTATACATAGAAAATTGTTAATTAATATTCCTTTACACATAACACTCAATTAACATATATTCCGCATCATTGAGTGAGGCAAGTATACCACTTTTTTATCTACGAAAACATCTCTATATATAAGACGCTTAAACTACTCAAAAACGACAATAAGTGTCTTCATAATATCATGTAATGCATCACAAAATTCTTCCATATCATTCATTTGCGTTTGGCGTCCGAGACTCACGCGAATGCCACTTATTGGGCGAGTATCTGCACTATCCTTAAGGAGTGCCAAGAGTACATGTGATGTTTCTGCATCAGTCTCACTGCATGCGCTTTTTGTTGCGACTGCAAATCCCCGTGCATCAAGCGCTATTGCAAGGAATTCATGATCAACTTTTGGAAAAGAGAAATGAATATTGTTTGGAAGTCGTGTTTCCATACTGCCATTAATAATGATGTCTTTGAATCGCTCACGAAGCATATTTATTGTTTTGTCTCGAATCTGACTGAGGCGCAATGACTCATCTTGCAACGACTCGATAGCATACTTCAATGCGGCCTCAAATCCAATTATAGCTGGAACATTTTCTGTCCCCGCGCGCAGTCCCCTTTCTTGCCCTCCTCCAAGCATAATTGGAAGTAGTGGAAGTCCTCTCGACACATAGAGCAATCCCACTCCCTTTGGTCCATACATTTTTCCACCAGAAAGTGTGAGTAAATCAACACCAAGCAAAGGAAGATTGAGACTGAGATAGTTACTCGCCTGACTTGCATCACAATAGAAAAGTGGATAACGCGCATCAAGAGTTGTACGTACCGATCGCACCACATTGCGTTCTTCTTTTTTCCATTTGCGAATCTGCTTTGCAATATCAGAAATTGGCTCGATTGTACCAATCTCATTATTTGCATACATGATTGCTATCACAACAGTATCAAGCGTTATGAGTGAATTGAGTGCACTGAGGTCAACAATTCCTTCAGTATCAACTGGAACCCGACTCACTTGCACCCCTTCTTTCTCAAGCATGCGTGCACATTCAAGTACTGCATCATGTTCAATCATAGAAACTATTACATGTGGAACTCGGTCTGGGTGTGCCACTTGCCAACCTCGTACCGCTCCTATTAATGCAAGGTTCGCTGACTCCGTAGCACTTCCTGTAAATATGAGCTCATCTGGGTGTACAGAGAGGAATTCAGCAACTCGTGAACGCGAGGCTTCAATAGCACTTGGGTTAGCATATTGTAAATTTAAAAATGGCTCCATGCGAGCTTGCACTCGGCTATCGACTGGAGTTGCTGCTGCATAATCAAGATAGATTCTCTTCATAAGACTAGTCTACGAAAGTCGCGAGTATTTGCCAATAGAAATTTTTTTGCTACATATTTCCACAGTTGCAAAACATACTAGCTGAGCTATGATGCGTACATGAATTCTGACAGAAATCACAGGCACTCTTCTCTTCTGTTTAAGACAAGCGGGCTATGGGATGCCAAGATATTACTCGCTTCCAATTTTTTTCATATATGATGAGCCCTCTCTACATCATACTTATTGTTCTTGCTGTAGCCGTCATGATTCTTGGTATTTGGATATTTATTTTAGAACGGAGAATCGCTAAACTGCTCGCTGGTAAAACAGGTTCATCACTCGAAGCAACAATTGGCAAGAATCAGGATGATATTGCAAAACTCTTTATCATACAAAATGATGTTCGTGGTGCACTTTCAGAATTAGATGAACGAATCAAGAAAAAAATCCATGGTGCGAAAACACTTCGATTTAATCCATTTGCAGGAACTGGAAGTGGTGGAAATCAAAGTTTTGCAACAGCACTTCTTGATGAAGAAGGAAATGGTGTTGTTCTCTCTACACTCTACTCTCGTGAAAAAGTGAGTATGTTCGCAAAACCAGTCAAACAGCGAACCTCAGAATTTGAACTGACCGAAGAAGAGCGAGAAGTGCTCAAATAAGCAGAGATTAAGCCCTGATTTCGTGACAAGCGCTGATTAGCGTGGTAGTATCCACATATCTTTTCCTATGGCAACAAAAACTCAACAATCAAGCGCTCGTCCACCTATCGTCGTTATTATGGGTCACATTGATCATGGCAAATCAACCCTTCTTGACTATATTCGGAAGACAAATATTGTCGCGAGTGAAGCAGGTGGAATTACCCAGCATATTTCTGCATATGAAGTGCTCCACAAGGCTGGAAAAAAGGAATCTCGTATCACATTTCTTGATACTCCAGGACACGGTGCATTTGCGGGCATGCGCGCACGTGGTGCAAAAGTTGCTGATATTGCAATCCTTGTCGTCTCTGCTGAAGATGGCGTCAAAGCACAGACCATCGAGGCATACAAGACCATTAAAGATGCCAATGTGCCGTTTATCGTTGCAATAAATAAAATCGATAAGCCAAATGCAAACCTTGAGACAACAAAACTTTCACTTGCTGAAGCTGGAATTTATGTCGAAGGATATGGTGGTGATATTTCGTGGGTAGGCATTTCAGCTAAAGTTGGGACAGGAGTAAATGATTTACTTGATACAATCCTCCTTGTCGCAGAGCTTGCTGAATTGAAGGGCGATGCAAAAACATCTGCCAAAGGTGTCATTATTGAATCTCGCATGGACCCAAAAGCAGGAACTACCGCGACCCTAATTATTACAGACGGGACACTAGAGAAAGGTTCATTTGTTGTCGCAGATGACAGTATGGCTCCTGTACGTATGATGTCAGACTTCATGGGTAAATCAATCGATAGTGCGAGTTTCTCTACCCCAATTCGTATTACTGGGTGGACGAGTGTTCCACCAGTTGGATCTGTTGTGTACACATTCGAAAAAAAGAAAGATGCTGAAGAAGCTGTTACAAAAGCAAAACGAGTCCCACTCACTCAACCAGACTACGAACGCAAGGAGGAAGGTGTCGTTACTATCCCCCTAATCATCAAGACTGATGTTGCAGGTACTCTTGAGGCGATTGAGCATGAACTAGCAAAACTCAAACATGAGCGTGTTAAACTCAAATTAATCCACAAAGGAGTTGGGATGGTGAGCGAGACTGATATCAAACAAGCTCATGGCACTACTTCTGCACTGGTCGTTGCTTTTCACACTAAAGCTGACAATCCTGCAGTTGACCTAGCATCGCGTACTGGTGTCACTATTTATCACTTTGATATTATCTACAAGCTTACTGAGTGGATTGAGGAAATAATCAAAGAACGTGCGCCCCATATTGAAGTTGTTGAGGAAATCGGACAACTCACCGTCTTGAGGTTTTTTAGCCAGCAAAAAGAAAAGCAAGTTATTGGAGGTAAGGTTAAGTCTGGAAAGATTATGAATAATTCCCATTTCAAAATCATGCGGCGTGATGTTGAGATTGGTGAAGGTAAGGTTGTTGAACTCCAGCAACAAAAAATTAAATGCCCAGAAGTTCTTGAAGGTGCGGAGTGTGGACTTATGGTTGAATCAAAATTCACAATAGCTGAGCGTGATGTACTTGTCCCCTTTCTTGTCGTAAAAAAACAATAGCTTATGAATCAAAAAGACGAACGCCTCAAAGGTGTCTTAAAAGAACTCGCTGCGCAATTTCTCAATCGAGAATCGACTCGATCAGCGCTTTTAACTGTGACAAATATCGAACTCTCTGATGACCGAAAAAGTGTTCGTATCCTCCTCTCAGTGATGCCAAAAGAAAAAGAATACGGCGCGGTAGATTTTGCAAATCGCCACCGTTCTGAATTTTCTGACTATATTAAAAAGAATAGCAGAATTCATCGCATGCCCAGTGTTGAGTTTGCCCCCGACTTTGGAGAGCAGAATCGCCAACGCATTACCGAACTACTGGATACTGATCCAATTAATTGATATAGTCTTGTAACAACGCAAAACTTTTGCGTTGTTACAAGTATATGGCGTGATGGCGAAGTGGTAACGCTTCGGTCTGCAAAACCGACATGCGCGGGTTCGATTCCCGCTCACGCCTCCAAAAAAAATATAACCCTTCAAAGGGTTATATTTTTTGAGATCAAGCAAGTACTCATCTTCGAACCACAAGAACCAGTAGTTCTCATATTTACACATGACTTATTCCCTTGTTACTGATAATAGTTTATAGTATTCGCATTGCCCGGGTGGTGAAATGGTAGACACAGGAGACTTAAAATCTCCCGTCGCAAGGCGTACCGGTTCGACTCCGGTCTCGGGCACAAATCACATTTTTGGTTGAGTGGAATTTCTCACTCAGTAGTCTTTTCAATTATCAAACCATTGCATTTCAACCATATTTTGCTACAATCGTTCCACGCACTTACTAAGTGTCCAATATGCCTTCGTAGCTCAGTTGGTAGAGCAGCTCGCTCTTAACGAGACGGTCGTAGGTTCGAATCCTACCGGGGGCACAGATATGAAAAAACCGCTTAAGCGGTTTTTTCATTGGTGCAGGTGTTGTTCTGCACTTGAACTTTTTAAAACTACGTCGAATAACTTGAAATGATAAGAAATTGAACTATTCCACCACCAAGAAATAATTGGTAAGGACCTTAGTCTTATGTTCAAAAAGTAATATTCAGTTTATGGCATAACCTGGGTATCAAAAAAGTCTTATGATTGTTGTCCAGAAAATTCCAATAACTCCTCTAAATACCCATGTAACCCCCCTCCCTCCGACAACTCATGAAAACATTAGAGGGTAATTTTGTTACTTTTAAAAAAACTAAAGTTGCTATGTGTACGAGAATTGTATTGAACTATTCGCATTAGCATTAGAAGTGCTCTTCAATTAATATAACTATGTAACAACAATAGTAAGAACAGGAAAAAACAGGAGCATATGCTTGACATAATGCACTAAAGATGCTATATTATATTAGTATAAATATGATCTTTTAACCTACTTACTCAGGAGGGCGTATGATTTTCTTCAAACCCGCAAGTGAAAACAAAGCGAACACAGTGGACAAGGTTTCTTGGAAAAAAAAGTTCGCACTTCTTCCGCAATGTGTCCTGATGAACGATGCTAACAACAGCAAGATGTACGCCTGGCTAGAGTTCTACGAGGTTCGTCTGTACTGGGAAGAAGGGCACGGCTGGTGGCGGGAATACCGACTTCCGGAAGCCCAAACCTTCTGGAGGGAGGATGCCAACTACTACGGCTACTGACCAGTTCTCCAATAAGAAAGCTCGTTTCGGCGAGCTTTTTATTTTACATCATTCATCTGATTAACACGGAATTATATGGTGAAAATCTGTGTCTTCTTATCTTCAATAAGGATAAAACAGAGGCACTAAGCAGTTTACTACACCTAACCCAAATAAAAAGATTTGGATTATTTTCTGTCGAAAATCATATTGAACTTTTTTGTTTTGAACAAAAAATCCTCACAAACAAACACTAAATGTAGCTTTTGATATATTGGAAAATCAAAATGTACTAAACAGTGCCCAGGAGAGGACTTGAACCTCCATGTCTTGCGACACCAGCTCCTAAGGCTGGCGCGTCTACCAATTTCGCCACCTGGGCATAAAAAGCACTATAACTCATCACGTAAAAAAATAACAGCTAATTTTTTCACAACATAGTTGCAATTTTTATTTCTTTACCGCAATATACATTATGGCTTTTCTTTCAATTATTCTTCGAGGTGACTTATGAATGAGAATATTATCCCTGTTTCTGGTGGTGTCGATTTTGCTGTTCTGAAAAAGGATGGAAAAATTCAAGGAACTCAAATGGATCCCATTGAATTTCAAGCACTTATAGAGAATAAAAATGACTCCCCTCAAACACGCACCATCCTGCCTAACCCAGGTAAACTTGGTATTGAACATCCTCTGTAATAAGGATGAACAGTGTCCACACTAATTGTTGTGGGCACTTTTATTTTTTATCCACAATATGGCGATTTACTGAATTTTACTTATAAATATCAACATTTTTTAGATAGATAAATACTTGACATTTAGCTATATTGTGTGATATAATTACACCAGAGTTTACAGCTATTTGAAAACTTTATCTCAACAAACTCGCACAGGAGAGAGTCATGGCTGAAGAAAAGACTGAAAAATTCGATAAACTATCTGTCATTTTGGATGGATTGGTTGCTGCACTTCTTCTTACGGGAAGAAATGGTGGTGCTGTTCGAAGTGGACCAATAGATGGAGGAGCTGGTGTTGGGGGCAAAGGATTCTTTACTTCACTGATGGCGTTGATTATCCGTATCTGGGAAGAAAAAGGAGGGAGCATGAAAGATGAGAGCGAAATGCTCGAATCGCTCTTCTCTGGTCCTAGTACAGAAACAAAGCCTCTGTCTGTCGAAGAAAGAAAAAAAATCTCTGCAGTGATCAAATCACTCAGCCCAACTGAACGGAAAGTATTCCGTATTGCAATCTTTTTAATGGATCCAGAAACAATAACAATTGATTCTCCGGAAAAAAAGAATGCGGATGGAAAAATTACTTCGCCTGCTGGAAAAGTAACTCAAAAAACAGGAGTTGATCCTCGAATCAATGTCCTTCGTGGTATTGCTGAAATGGTCGATGATGACCATGGTAATGCCGGAAAAGTTGCAGATACCCTTCGCGAAGCTGGTACTCTGGGTGGGAACAATGAGGCAATCGCATTCTATGGAAAAATACAACAGGTAACAAAGAAACTGCTTTGCGAATTATTCGAAGTAGAATCTGTAGAAGAAATTACCCGTGATATCGTGAAGCGTGAAGCAAAAAGACTCTTCAAGAAATATATCGAACCTGAAGATGTGACCATGCCACGCAGGGATGATACTGCGGGTACACTACTTCGTATTGCAAGAAGTATGACCCCTGGATCATTTCCTAATAAGAAACCCCAAGCAATCAATGGTGGGACAAAACTCCTTCTGATTGCTATTCTTGTCACGATTTGTCTTGCACTCGTATTTCTCTCTGTAAAAAGAGTAGTCCCGTCAAAAACTGACATCATCATCAACGCATATAGCCCGACTGAACAGTCGGCGCATATGCCGATGAAGTAAGTCATTCCTTACAAGGAGCCTGAAATGGGATTCTGGAAAAAAATTGGAGTTGTTGTCGGTGGTATTGCTGCGTACATGGGTCGTGGTGTGATTACTGCGCATTATGGCCGTGGAGTGCAGTACGCCACAGACACGTATATCAAATTCATTGGAGGTGCACTGTTCTCAGCAGTTACTGCTTTGCTCATCAACTTCATATTGATGGCAACAGGAAGTCATGGGATGCAGACAATGCTTGCATTACTGCTCTTCCCTGTCTCGCTCTACTACTTATTCGCTCCAAAAATATCACTGCCGTTAATCGCGGCTGCATCTGCAAATGAAGCAGCAAGAGAAGGTGATCAAGCGAATGTCTGGTTGATTCGTGATGGAATAAAAAATCTTGCAAGTATTGCAGGTGTGGCATTATTTTGGATTGAGGCATACATCCTCATCACGATGATAGCGCCATTTGACCTCTATCCTGCATTTTTCTGGGTACTTCATATCCCACTGGTTGGTGCTATCGCACTACTCATGACGGGAAAAATTGATGTAAACCCTGAAGTGTACCATTGGTCATTTCGGATCAGCATCGGACTTCTTGTGGCAGGTGTACTCACCGTCATGATCTACCGCGAACAACTGGGTCCTTGGTGGGCGGCTCATACCGCAAATCGGACATCTCGGATTGTTGCGGAGCAAACAACTGAAAGCATCCGCAATGCTGACAGGTTTCAAGCTGACTGGATCAAGAAAAATGTATTCGTCAATGAAAAAGGCGAGCAAGTAGTCATTGTTGACGGGAGAGCAGTAAATGCAAAACCGTACATCGATGCAGCAAAAAAGAAACGAGATGAAATAATTCGCTCAGCAACCAACGCAGAAGCGAGCGACGGAACACCGTCTGGAAAAAAGAGTGGTGGTTGGTGGGGTACGTTTACCGAAATGCGCACTACCAACCCTTCTCTGTTTTGGACAATTCTGATCTTGGCTCACCTTCCACTCATTTGGTTATACAAAAAATGGAAGGACAACAATGATGACACAGGGAAGGTTGTTACGACAAAAACAGTTGCAGCAACATCAAATCTTGGTTTCTACATTGAGCTTGGAATTGTCATTGGACTCGCCCTACTCTTTGTGAACTGGATCTGGCACCCAACGTTTCTTACCCCACTCAATGAGAAGATTTCATCGATCGTAAGTGAGTACAAAGAACCCAGCGTGCCAGCTCCTACAACAAGATTTCTCACCAGCGAACAAGCAGGAAACCTCTATGCATACGTCATTTCCCCAAAGGAACACCCATATGCAAAGGAGCAAACCCCAATGTCACTAGAGATAGGTGCTGGTTTCCTTGAAAGGATGACAAACACCAGTATGCGCACGATTGGATGGACTGA
Source organism: Minisyncoccota bacterium (assembly GCA_031972735.1). GTDB lineage: Bacteria > Patescibacteriota > Minisyncoccia > Phycocordibacterales > UBA6899 > MHLP01. The sequence continues at coordinate 31,439 of DALYED010000003.1, forward strand.
GGATGTCTTGCGCATTAAATCTCCAGATGGTGAATACCGACTGAAGCAAACTACGTGTACTCCACCTGCAGAATATAGTGATGGTCGGATGTACTCAAAGTGCACAGGTAAATGGAGCAAGGGTGCACGTAAAGGTATGTATGAGTTGACTTATAACTCGTTCAGGCGCATTGCAGTACTTGAGTCTGATATTGGTCCAATTGAGATGGAGTTTCGATAGCATTGTTCATTCGCTGGAAACAGCAAACACCAAGGTAATACCTTGGTGTTTTTTTATTATCAAACTGAGTTTATGACATTATTATGGAATAACATCAGGTATTGCAGGGAGTGTCCCAAGATCAACATATCCATCAAGTCCTGTTTCCTGTTGTAACCATCCTAAAATGCCCCACAATGCAACCATAACAAAAATTGCAATCATTCCCCATACCATCATCATTTTCCCTTCCTCAACGGCTTTTTCATCATCAGCATGATTAATAAACTTGACCAATCCCCAGAAGAACGCGAGGACTGCAAGCGAGAGCAGTATGGGAATAAATGACATGAATAGCTCAGTTGTTGCATCAATGAGGTCACCGACTGAAGCGGCGTGCGCAGAAATAGGAAGAAGGACCGCTACTATAAGTATTGAGCGTACTGGACTCAGGCGAAAGATGTTCATCATCGTAGAATTAGACATAGTCAATCAAATCTGGGTCGGCGCCAGTTGTGCTAATAATAAACCGCAAAATTCCAAACACTGCGACCATGATAAACATACCTAAGATTCCATAGAACATGCCTACCTTTCCCTCTTCACGGGCTTCTTCATTGTCAGGACTCCAAATATACTTTGCAACACCAAAGAAAAAATATGCCGTAGCAACAACAAAAAGTATTGCGATGATTGGATTAAGAATTTCTGTCGATATTTTTCCAATAAAATCTTTTACAGGTGCTGGAATAGGTGGTGGAGCTGCATGAGCAATACGAGGAAGAAATATTGATTGTAGTGTTTCCATAACTCAATCATATCATCAAATGTATATTGATATAACTGTGATATACACAATTGAACATAACATAAGTAATAACACTGCAATTTTCGTAATATTTTTCCGCGATGTGATTTACTCTTTATTTTCACATGTTATGCTAATTTTATGAGCAACATCGATATGATCATCATCGAAAAACTTGTAGTTGAATATTCTTTTTGGCTTTTTGTTTGCTTTGGATTATTTTCACTACTTGCACTACGCTATCCTAATATTGCAGGACAGAAACTCATACGACGCAGTACATATGTTGATATTGCATATTGGTATTTCACTCCCCTTTTTTACGTTCAGATAGGAAAATGGATTGCCGTGGGCATTGCATTTCTTTTTATTCAAAATATTATCGATTCAAAAAAATTTGCCCTAACTGGGTTTGGGATCTTTACTCACCTCCCTGTCTTCTTCCAATGTCTTTTACTGCTATTTATCATGAATCTTATTCAGTACTGGACACACCGACTCTTTCATGGGAGAAATTTATGGAAATTTCATATCATCCATCATGCACCAAAAGAACTAGACTGGCTTTCAGGTGTACACATGCATCCTGTTAATATACTCATTCACTCACTCTTAGTTGGAAGCTGTGTTGCACTTTTGGGATTTTCTTCAATGGTGTATATTGTCATGTTTCCAATTGAACTCTTGTTTGCTGCACTCGTGCATGCAAACCTCAATTGGACATTCGGTCCATTTCGCTACATTATTGCAAGCCCAGTATTTCACCGTTATCATCATACTGCGACTAACCTTGGTGGTGAGAAAAACTTTGCTCCATACTTTAGTTTTATTGATCTTCTTTTTGGTACGTATTACATGCCAAAAGGAATTTTACCTCAATCCTTTGGTGTAAATGAGATCGTACCAGAATCACTTTCAGGGCAACTTCTGTATCCATTTCAAAAACACAGCAACGATGCATAAGTAAATTGCATTCAGTAAAGTAGATACAACACGAGTAGATTATATACACATACTTAAATGTAAAAAAAAAGACTCATCATGATGATGAGTCTTTTTTAAACAATGCAGGTTCTGATTACAGAACGTTGCTTGTTGGAACGATAAAATCAGGAGGAGCAGTGGTTGAAACAGTACCACTTAAACCAAGCTGACCTTGGACCCATCCGAGGATACCCCAAAGTGCAACCATGACAAAGAGAGCAATCATACCCCAAATCATGAGAGTCTTGCCTGATTCCTTTGCAGCTTCATCACTTGCATTTGCAATGTACTTGACCAATCCCCAGAAGAAAGCGAGGACTGCAAGCGCCATCATTATTGGAATGAGGGTGTTTACGATTGTACCGAAACCAGATGCAAGAGTGTTGATTGCACTAAGGTTCTGCGCAAACGTAAGTGCAGGTGTCGCAAGGAGAACTGCTGTAACGATTTTTTTCATATAAATACGTAACTTATAATAATTGATAATCTTTTTTATAGAACGTAAACGAAAAGTTATTTCGACCAACTTTCAACTACTACTTCATGATAGTCCAACCCCACTCATATCGCAACAAAATTATAGTTATACCTGTGGATTATTATTATGAACATAATATCTGAAAACAATGTGTCGCGTTCATTGTTATGAATTTTAAGTGAGATAGTTGCTATTTCTCAATCTAGAATACAGGCGAACCGTTTTTATCGACGTAGTCGATAGGTGCAGCATCAATACCAAGGGTATCGACTAAAATGAAATTCACAATGCCCCACAGTGACACGAGTACAAAAAAAGCAATGAGACCCCAGATCATGAATTGCTTACCCTGTTCATGCTCATCGGTATCAGATGCGTTGTTGATAAATTTCACGAGACCCCAAAAAAAGAATGTGAGTGCGATAATCCAAAATAAATACCCAAGTCTTCCAAGTAGATCAATAATAAGGTCTTGAAATTCAAAAATATCCCCTGCCTGAGCAAATGCAGAAATCGGAAGTAATATAACTGAACATATAATCGTGCTTATGTGTTTCATGATGTGTAATTATGCGGGAGGACTAATTGATGGAACTCCAACAACACACCAATCAAGTGTGTCGCACAGTATTTGAACAAAACCCCACAAACCAAATGTAACGGTGAGCCCAATAACTGCCCATACGAGATAACCTTTTATTTCTTCACGCTTCTTTTCGTTGTCAGCATTAATAAAATACATTGCTACTCCATAGGCTACCCCGACAGTAAGTGACACGAATAGAATGTTTATGAATCCTTTCACAACAGCAACAAGCACATTCGCAAAATCCTTAAATGTACCAACTGCAGCATATGTCACCAATGGCAATATCAGCGTAACAAGTATTGAGAAAATGAGTGATGTTTTTTTCATAAATCAATATTAAAATTCTGCAGCAGTATTAAAGACAGTATCTGCAATCACTTGTGCGGCAATCACAATCGCAGCACCAATGAGAGTCCACATAATCCAAACTTTTGCTTTAGAGATTTGTGCTTCATTACCACCAGCAGTAAGTAAGATATACCCAGCATATATGATTGAGACTACAAGTGCTGGAAATGCAACAGCTTGAATAATCTCAATTAATAGACCTATGAAGTCTTCGAGCGTTGCACCAACCCCTGGTGCTGGAGGTGCGAGCTTTGCAATTGGTTCTTGTGCAAGAATAAGTGATGGCGCAAAGATTGCAATAGCGGTGAAGAAATATTTTATGAATGAATACATATTTATGAGCAGAAGTAGGATGAATAGCCAGAATCAAGCGAGCAAATAGTATTTTGGATGGCAAGTTCGATTGCTTTTGCTCCAAGGAGTACTCCTGCTCCAATCACTGTCCATGTAAACACCGTACGTGCCTTCCCGATTTGTGTTTCATTATCACCAGCAGTGACAAATAAAAATCCTGAATAAATGATACACATCACAATAATTGGAACAGCAATTAGGAAAATGAGATCAACGAGTGCCAATAAAAATCTTGGTACTGAATCCACAGCTGTACCATATGAATCAACATAGGAAATTGGGTTTGTGTACATATCACTAGTTGCAGGAAGCGGAGCTGCAGGCGGTGTAGCAGCATGGACAACTGCAAATGCAGAGAAAAAGAGAGGGAGTGTAAGTAGTATTTGGAATAATGTAATTCGAATAGAGATACGCATATTTTTTAAATTATGAACCCAAGAAATTAAACTCAGAGCCAACAAGGAAACTGAGTATGAAGTTTACAACCAGCCATGCAGAGAGTGCAATAATAAGACCCCAGAATACATAAAGGAAAATATCATGTGCTTGCTTGATTTTTGACTCATTCCCTCCGTTTGTGACATAGGTAAATCCAGCATAAGCAAACATGATGGCAGCTATAGGAGCTGCGAGGTCAAAAATAAGAAACTTCATCACTGTTTGCGCAAGTACAATAAGATCAGCAAAACCACACGCATCTGTCACCACCCCCTTGGTAGTGTCCTCAACGTTACCACATGGAACTAATCCTGCTGTGTCTGCATGGACAATAGCAAATACTCCACTGAACATCACAAATGTCACGACAATCAGATTAATGATGTATAGTTTTTTCATGGTATTAACGGTATGGGACAAGGAGTGACTGCAGTGCACTATTGAGCTGAGCAATGGCGGCAGAAACATCAACACGACCAGACGATACTCCATTTACTGCTATTTCAAATGCCTCATCAGACTTTTCAGGACGTGGGTCAAGCCATGTTCGGGCGCGTATTGCTGAGTCATAAAGCACTGACATAACTGCATCACTTGTTGGAAGTGCAAGCTGATCTCTTCTTACTGGTGGCAAACTGAATGATTTTGCGAATCCAGCAGCAAATTTTTGATCAATCATCAGCTGAATCGCAGTGAGTGCTGTTGCTTTATTCTTTGAAGTCTTAAGGACTGAAAGTCCGTGCATACGAGCAAAAGTAATCTGTGTTTTTGTTCCCTCAGGCTGAGGCACTGGAGCAACAAGAAAATTAAGGTGAGGATTCTTTGCCTTAATCTCGTTATAGGCACTTGCATAGTCAAAATATACTGCAAGTGAGCCATCAATGAATGCATCACGAGAATTTGGTCGCGCACGACTCCATGAATATATTTTTTTGAGTGGATTTGAATAATCCATGAAATATCGAAAAGCAGAGGTTACGTCCGCATCTGGTACCAGCTGGTCAACTTTTCTACTTGCAAGTGTCGCATCTGGGTGACCACCTGTGATCGCAATGATTGGATTGCCTACCTGAAGAAAAAGCATTGCGAGAATTTCTTTTGCATTATTCACATTTTTATACTCACCAAATGAAATCATACTCTGTACAATGTCCTGAGTTTTTGGATTTCTTTTCGTCAGCTTTTGAGCTAAGTCAAGAAACTGTGACCAATTTTGTGGAGGTGCAGTAACTGATGCATTGTCAAAAAGGTCACGATTCCAGTACATGACTATTGGGTCAATCGCAAATGGTACAGCAACGACTCCTTTATCTCGCATGTATATTTCTGCGGCTTGGATAAAGGTGTCTTGAAATACACGCTGTGGCAGAGAGGTGTATGGGAGGAGTTGAATCTTATCAGTATGACGAAGGATGAGATCATCTGGGAGCATGAGTACATCTGGACCTTTTCCACTTGCGAGTGCTTCAACGATATCACTATCGAAAGTTTCAGGATCATGATACTTATATTCTATAGAGAATGATTTTTGATACTGAGCATTAAACGCAGTGATTTGCTGAGAAAAATCAGCAGACTGTGGAAAAGTACCCCAGATGACAACTACACCAGAAGCACTTGCCACCTTAGGGTCACCACTATTTTTTGCAGGTGACTTTGCAAATACAATTACTGCGACAACTGCGATGACACCAAAAAGGACAAGGAAGAAGGTTTGAAATTTCATATGATTCTAATGAATTTGATTTTGTTGAGTGATTGTACCTCTATATATTCCCTTCGTAAAAACAGCCCCATAGTGAAAATTACCAGCATCAATATTGTGGTCGAAGGTGAAATTAAGCGACTCTACAAGTTTTCGTGCTTCAATCTCGGGAAATACCTGGCCTACTGTTGGACCCATGCTATTAAAAGAGCCCGTCCAATCTACAAGCAGAAGTCTCCCTCCCTGCTTTAGTACTCTCTTTGCTTCTTCGATGGTTATTTTTTTATCATCGGTCTGAAATAAGACGTTTGAAAGTATTACAAGATCTACTGACTGGTCAGCAAGTTTTGTTCCACCTAACTGCTCAAGATTACCCCAAATATAACCAACATTTGAGATGTGCTGTTCTCTGCAGGTATTTTCGAGTCGAGTGAGGAGGTCTTTTTGTACATCAACAGCATAGACTTTTCCGTTACCCTTAAGGGCCTTAGCGGCTGCAATAGTATACGCACCAGATCCGGCACCAAAATCAGCGATAATCTGATTTGGGTGAATGCCAAGTTGTTCAATATTTTTTTCTGGAGCTGAAAACATGCGTTTATTATAGCACTTCTCAGTTTAGGTAATACTAGTAACTATCCCCAGTTTAATTGGAGGGGATAGGTGAGTTATATGTGTGATTATTTATTGAGTAACGTATTTATAAAATTTCGGTCTGATTGCACTATGCCGTACTTGTTGGGCCCATCACTCCCTTTCATAAAAAGTAAAAGTAGTGCCATTACAACATTTACGATTGGAATGAAGTTAAGCAAAATACACCACCCACTCCAATTAAGATCGTGGAGTCTTCGTATGGAGAGTGAAAATGCAACTGGAAATGCAATAAGATAGATGAGTCCCATGCATATAAATAGTATGACACTCTCACCCATGTATCCCAAGAGTGCAATAAATATCATTGATATACACACAGCAAAACCAAACAAGAAACTTGTGAGAAAATACTGCCAGCGCATAAGACGTCCCTCAAAAAGGTGTGAGAACGAGAAGTGGGTATTTTTTATCAGAGTAGAAGTTGCTCCGTTGCCAATTCCATTACTTACAATGTCTTCTGGCCACCCTTGTGCAAGCAGGGCACCGCGAATTTCTTCATCAGCAACTCCCCTTGCACGCTCAGTGCTTATATAAGTCGTAACAGTTTCGTTGTTCATATAACTTAATGGTAACAAACTATATACCACAGTCACCTCTCTACTATCCCCAACACATATGCACAGCATGCTGGGATATTGCCTATTGCTTATTTTCGTGTTATAAATTTTATGTACAGTTCTTTTATTTGAACACACTCGTGATCCACAACTTCTCATGTATGGAGGTCGTATGTATCGCAATACTCTAAAAAATGAGCTTTTTCTCCAAATAACTCTTGGTCTATTTGATAAAAAAGTAACAGTTCCGCTTCGAGTACACGAAATACTTAGACAAACATTGCTTCTCGCACGAATCATGCATGGAAAAGTAAGTTTTCACATCATAAGCATAAGACGTAGCACAAGTGATCTCCCCGAGAGCATTGCAATTTCTCGCGACGAGAGAAAGTTGCTCGGCTTTTCAATCACCACTGCTTCACATGCCTATTCAGGAATGCTTACAACGCGAAGGTGTTATGAGCAAGCCGAATTTACCTGCAAACTCATTCCAGCAATCATGGTTATGAACAAGAGACTTGTTGATGAGTCGTATAGCGTAGACATTGAGCCTCAGGTAGTTAGACAGCAATCGATCACAAACTCACTCTTGAAATATCTACCCATGACACAAGGGAAACGCATCGAACATGGTGCTTGTGAGCAAACTATCTGGTATGACACAGTGGTGAAACTTGCACGGTTAAAACGCGAGTGCTTGTCACTCAAAGTTGACTACACCAATCATATTTTTGCAATTGACGCACAAATCACTGCACTCGCAAGTGAAGCAAAACACAAAGGCGGAATATGGATAAAGTTTGTAAACAAATACAAAGCGCTCAGGTCACAGTTTGTTGATGAAATACGTGCGATTGATAGTATTCGTATTTCAGTCATGGAAGATCTTGCAGAGTTTCTTCCCAAACTCACACGACGAGAACAGCTCTCACTTTGGATGGAAATTTCGTAAGATAAATATCTGAACGTGGCACAAATGTGTCACGTTTTTTATTTGCATTATTTTGACAAATCAATAATATTTTGTATAATTTTACTATACGCTCATTTCAAAAGGAGATTAACGTGGAAATCAAATTCGTCATTGGTGTTCTTGTGCACATTGTGGTCGTACTATTTGCCATTTGGTACTCGGAACGAAAGAATGAAGAAGTCTTCAATTCTCTTGCAAAATCTCTATTTGGTCTTTACCTTATCATGGCGGGCGTGTATTCACTCGGGCTAATCTTCGACTGGGATACGATCTCACCTGACAAGCAGTACGCCCAAATGGAATTAGCTGAAGCAGTGCTCGCTATTCCCCTTGCTCCTTTTGGCATCAGTCCATAACAACGAAAAGCCGACGCGTCTCACTTGCGAGATCGTCGGCTTTTTTCTTTCTCTGAGAATTTAATATATCCGAGGAATACCCCCCAGATTCAAACTTTTCCTTGACTCTCTCCTATATATTCGTTATTACAGTGAAGGAGCCTTCAATAAACTCTTGTGTAAGGAGAGATAATGAATCAAGAAATTTGTCCCAAATGCAAAGGGCGACGACAACTAGGCAGAGTAATGTCTGGAACAAAACCATGCAATCACTGTAAGGGTCAAGGATATGTTGCTCGCAAAAATCATCCCGTACAGAGCAGTCAGCACCCAGGCCAGCAACGTATGCAGACATTGAATTCACCACCCCAAAATGATCCTTGGGCTTCGGTCACTGCCAAACTTCGGAGTATAAAATAACTCCTCTTCACTCCCCTGCAACTACAGATTTCAACAAAAGCCGACGCACTCCCAATAAATGAGTTCGCCGGCTTTTTTCTTTCGCAAAAAAATTTTGAAACAGTGTCTATTTTGAATATTAAACGCGACAGTTGTGATGAGATACGAGGTGTAAAAGCAAATGTGAATTCAGCTCAAACGCTCAGATTCAGATGAAGTGCGAAGAAGAATCGAGTAGCGACACGATGCGTACTCAGAGTACGGTGAGTGGCGTGCGGAGATTCTGACAACGCAATTCGCTGAATGTGTGCGTTTTGTAAAACTTTACAATGTAATAAGCGAAGCGATCGAGTCACCTTCGCGTAGCTTCATGATGCGTACCCCCTGCGTCTGGCGACCCAATATCGGCACCTCCTTGAGTGTCACACGAATCACTTGTGAATTCTTTGAAATTGCCACGATCTCCCCCTCTCTGTCAGCAACAATAAGTCCTGTCATGACTTCGCCTGTCTTTGGAGTAACTTTTGCAGTCTTGATACCACTACCACCACGCTTCTGGACTTTGTATTCAGAGAGCTTGCTCATCTTGCCATACCCCTTCTCACTCATGATGACCAAGAGTGCATCTTCGTACGATTCCTTAACAATATCGGCAGTAACGATTCTATCCTTCCCTTTCAGGGTCATGCCTTTCACACCACCAGCATTGCGTCCCATTTCACGGACATCACTGTGTTTAAAGCGAATCGACTGCCCCGAAGCTGAGACAAGTGAAATATCATCCTTGCCTTCAACAAAGCGAGCAGCGAGGAGTGAATCTCCTTGTTGGAGTTTGATCGCAATCAATCCTGAACGGCGAACATCTTTGAATCCATCAGCGGCGACTTTCTTTACCACACCCATACCAGTGACCATCAAGAGCGAGGTCTTTGAGCTTGCTTTTGCTTCTTTTGGCATCGCGAGCATCGAGGTAACAGATTCGTCACCACCAAGTGTGAGGAAGTTATTGATCGACTTGCCTTTGGTTGCGCGTTTTCCTTCAGGGAGCTCGTAAGCCTTGATTTGATACGCCTTACCTTTGTCAGTGAAGAAAAGAATATCTGAATGTGTAGAAGTAGTGAGAAACATCTGGACGAAATCTTCTTCCTTTGTATCAAGGTCAACTACACCAACGCCTCCGCGTTTTTGAATGCGGTATTCAGACGGATCAGTACGCTTAATATAGCCACCAGCAGTAAAGACGAGCACAGTCTCCTTCTCAGGAATTGTGTCCTCAACTGAAATAGTGGAAACAGTGCCTTTCACTATCTTTGTACGACGATCATCACCATAGCGCTCTTTCACTGCAACAAGTTCACCACGAATTACGCCGAGCATTTTCTTTGGACTCTCGAGGATTGATTCAAGTTCCTTAATAAGTGACTGTACCTCTTTGAGTTCATCTTCAATCTTCTTGCGCTCTAGTGAAGCAAGACGCTGAAGCTTCATTTCAAGAATTGCTGTTGCTTGGCGATCAGAGAACTTGAATGCCTTCATCAAGCTTGCATGTGCAGTAGGAGTGTCTTTTGAGGCTTTGATCAGTTTGATGATCTCATCGATATGATCGAGTGCTTTTTTGAGTCCAAGCAAGATATGCTCGCGATCTTTTGCCTTTGCCAAATCAAACTCAGTACGACGTTTCACCACTTGCTTTCGATGCTTGATGAATTCTTCAAGCATCGTCTTCAGTGAGAGTGTCTGAGGGACTCCATCAACAAGTGCCACCATATTGTAGTGGAAGGTCGACTCAAGCTCAGTATGTCGATAGAGATAGTTGAGCACTTTCTGAGGAGGAACACCTGGCTTTAGGTATACCGCAATGCGAATATCTCCTTTTGCAGACTCGTCGCGGAGATCTTTAATACCTTCCAACTTTTTTTCGCGAACAAGATCTGCAATCTTCTCGAGAAGTGTTGCTTTATTTACACGATAAGGAAGGCTCGTGATGATTACCTCTGACTGACCTACCTTGGTCTCGACAATCTCGGCCTCACCTCGCGTGACAACACCACCACGACCTGTCGCATAGGCATGACGAATATCAGTCTTATTATAAGCAACTCCACCGGTTGGAAAATCAGGACCTTGTACAAACTCAAGTAAGTCTTCAGCAGATGCGTCAGGGTTGTCGATCAAATGTGTGAGCGCATCGATTACTTCGCGCAAATTGTGTGGAGGAATGTTGGTCGCCATTCCAACTGCAATACCGAGAGTTCCATTTAAAAGTAGGTTAGGCACTACTGAAGGAAGGACATTTGGCTCCTTTCGTGAACCGTCGTAGTTGGGGCGAAATTCAACAGTATTCTTGTCGAGATCTTTCAATACTTCACTCGAGATACGTGCCATCTTTGCTTCGGTATAACGCATTGCAGCAGCGGAGTCTCCGTCGATAGAACCGAAGTTTCCTTGACCCCAGATGAGTGGGTAGCGCATCGAAAATTCCTGAGCCATTTTTACCATCGCATCATACACAGAGGCATCACCGTGCGGGTGATACTTACCGAGCACATCTCCCACCACGAGCGCTGATTTTCTGAAACGCGCGGAAGACACCATGCCAAGCTCGTGCATGGCAAAAAGAATGCGACGATGCACTGGCTTTAGTCCGTCACGTACATCAGGAAGTGCGCGTTGCACGATTACTGACATCGCGTAATCGAGATATGCTTCACGCATCTCAGTGACGATATTCATCGGGAGTGTGTTTACATGCGGGACAATTTCGGCAGTAACAACATCATCTTTTTTCTCTGGTTGTGATTTTTTTGAAGCCATAATGGTGGGGGTAAGTCAGTAATCTCTGGTGTGCTCATAATATCACTAAATATAGTGCGCTTGGGGAGATGCCTGATTTGGGCGCGTGGGAATAAGTGGAGCATCTGAAGAAGGGACTACGCTCGTATTTCGAGCAGGAAAGGATACTGGAGTAATTGGTGGCATGGCAAGAAGTGGTGCGGTCTGCGTCGCAGTGTGCGCTGTGGGAGTAGTTTCTTGTGTTCGCATTTGATCCGGATAGACAATATCTTGCTGAAGACGAGCGTTTGTTCCACTCGCGTTATACTGTATGTCATTCATTATCTTGTTTGGTATCTCAACAATGCCTTCTTTTGTTGCCTGTACGACATTTCCAATTACCCCCAGAGGAGAAATGACGGAAGTTGTTGCTATGCTCTCATGATCAACAGGACTTGTGAATGTGATCCACCATACAATAAAAATAGCAGTGAAGATGCTGATTGTTGACCCAAGTGCAATTCGTTTACGCTCCTTCAGTGGTCGCGCACGGAGATTATCGAGAAATCCTGACATAAATAAAACTATGCATGAGATAGTGCCTCAAGGAGTACCACTTCACCCTCTTTGCCATCAAGGTCTTTTTTCTTGAGTGTAAGTTTGTCGACTGGAGTAGCACCCTCTGCACCTGCCTCTTTCAAAAAGAGCTTGAGATCATTTTCAGTGCTACCTGTTGCTTGAAGAGGTATAACCAACTTTGCCCCGAGTGTCACTGCTATCTTTTCTGCATCTGCTGGAGACAAAAGATCACCTCCGATTGGCACAAAGATAATGTCTACCTCGCCGATGCCCTCAATTTGATCACTCTTCAGATCGGGAGAGGACATTGCTCCAAGCATACAGAGTCGAATACCTTCGAGCTCAACAGTATATATAGTATTAAAGAGTCCATCTTTCCCGTATGGTTTTTCGGTTGGAAAACCAGATACCGCAATACCACCGATTTCGTATTCACCAGGACCCGAAACAATGAAAGGGACCTTCTCACCATGCGAAAGATTTTCTACTCCGTTGTAATCAGGATGATTAACTGAAACAAGTCCGATACGTGCTCCAAATCGAATAGGCTTATAGGAAGAACCTTTTCCAAACGGGTTGGCAGCGACGACAGTGTCGCCTTGGGAAATTTTCACAAATTGTCCTCCGTGGTATGTGATGATCATGAAATTGAGTATAGCAAAGTTGTTAAAAAAAGGAAAAGTAGAAAATGGCTATATGTAAAGGAATTTTAACTTAAGGTAAATCAGTATTGGGTTTATGCTTGACAATTTATAATATTAGTGTATAGTTTTTATGCGACAGGCATGCATGCCCGTCGTATGCGATATCATCGCATTTGTCCTTTCAAACATCTTGGAGGATTCCATGGTCAACAATAATTCCCCAAATGTGAGCAATCACCTGAGGAACATCAACTGATCGGCGTTGGGCTGGCGACGGTCGCGCGCGGACTCGTTTATATGAAACGCAGTAATCGCTCAAGCGAAACTCGCCTTGCCGTATACTCGAAGTGCACATGTCGTGCGCTTCACACTCGCTCCAATTCGGAGATCACGTGATGAACTGGACGTAGCGAACATGCTCCTCAACTAAATTCAACCCGCAACCCCACACTTACTTTAGTGTGGGGTTTTATTTTATATGGAGTTAAATTGACTTTTTAATTATTTTATGTATAATATATAGAGTAGGTACTATACACAACCCAAAAAAGGAGATTGCCGTGCTTGATAGTGTACTATTTTTCATTCTTGCTCTTGTTATACTTTTGTTTTTCCTGTCATTTTACAAGCAAAGTCTGCTGGAGCAGTTGATGGAGTGGCTACAGCTTCGCTGTATTATTCTTTGGAATATTGTTCAGGGAAAGCATACGTTTGATGATTTTTTTGAACCCAAAGAGTTTTGCCTGAAGAGAGCCCATGAAGCAGAAGAGATCTTGAAAAATTTTCTGAAGTCTCCCGAACTCAGTGCATTTGCAAGTAAGTATGAAGACTATTTCAATAATAGTAGTAAATACACTGTTTACCTTTGGAGTGTCGGCGATGCAGTATATTGCCTTAATTTGGTGAGACGCAAGATTTACTGCTCAAAAGCGAACATCATGATCGAGCACCAACCAAAAGAAGCAATCGAACGCCTCCTTGAATCAAAACAGCTCTGCGACCCAGTGATGCAAGTGCACTTCTCACTTTTCCCAGCTGAGCAGTTGATAGTTAAAATGTAAGCGCGAAAACAATTCGCTCCCTACCCGCCTCAAAAAGGCGGGTTTTTCTTATGTAATGTTCGATATCATCTCTAAATGATGTGAAATAGTACGAATATATATAGATATATCAAACATCAAAAAAAGAGCATGGTGCCCTTTACTTTTATCTCTAATTTGGTACTGTGTATTCCACAACTGAATATTAACAGCGCCGCTAAGGATAGCCCATTTCAAGCAGTATCACTTTATTCGATACGAATCGAAATGAACCTTAGGGGGTAGAACACACATTGTATTCTGCCTCAAGGCAGTTTTCTTTTGTACAAAAAAACAGTATGACTACAAAAACAGAAGTCGTTCCTGATGATGTCATCATCGAAGGCGGAGAACACACTCCCCCAGCTGACCATGTCATGAGTAAGTGGATGGCAGAGCTCCCTTCACGTCCTCAGGCAGGAACAATCATCGAAGCACCGGTGATCAAGGTTGATAAGCGCGCAGTATTCGTCGATATCCCTCCATTTGGAGTTGGAATTATCTATGGACGTGAGTACATGAATGCACGTGACCTCATTAAGCACATGAACATCGGTGACATCATCACCGCAAAAGTGGTTGAGTCTGAGAATTCCGATGGTTATGTCGAACTTTCACTCAAGGAAGCTCGCCAATCACTCATCTGGGCAGAAGCAGAAGAGCTCGTGAAGAAAAAGACTATTCTTGACCTCATGGTGAAGGATGCAAACAAGGGAGGACTTATCCTTGAGTGGCAAGGCATCATGGGATTCCTTCCTGCATCACAACTCTCAGGTGACCACTACCCTCGCGTTGAGGATGGCGACAAAGACAAGATCCTCGATGAACTCAAGAAACTTGCAGGTGAGAAACTCTCAGTAGTGATGATCACTGCAGTTCCAAAAGAAGGTAAACTTATTTTCTCAGAAAAGGAACACAATCAAAAAGAGAAGGAGGAAATCGTTGCAAAATATCGCCTTGGCAACATTGTCGAAGGAGAGATTACTGGCATCGTTGACTTCGGAGCATTCATGAAAATCGAAGAAGGACTTGAGGGACTGATTCACATCAGTGAAATGGACTGGGGTCTTGTTGATGATCCTCGTAAACTCTTCAAGGTTGGTGAGCACCTAAAGGCACAAATTATTGAGATTAAAGAGAACAAAGTATCTCTCTCAGTGAAAGTCTTGAAGGAGAACCCATGGAAGGGTGCTGAGAAGAAATACAAAAAGGGTGACATTGTAAAAGGCGTTGTTATTAAGTTCAACAAGTACGGAGCACTCGCATCAATAGAAGAAGGCGTTGCAGGTCTCGTACATGTCTCAGAGTTTGGGAGCGAAGATAAACTCCGCACCTCACTTGAGCTTGGTAAGGTATATCCTTTCTCGATCACACTCTTTGAACCAAAGGACCAGCGCATGACGCTCTCATTTGGAGATAAGAAACCAGCATAAAGATTTTTCAATATGCATACAAAAACCCCTCTCTCGAGGGGTTTTTGCTATTGATATAACGAGCGACACTTGAGACAATCAATGGCATGTCGACGCAACTTTTTTCTGCACTCAAATGGGTGATATTTTTCTTTGTTGCACTACTCTTTTTTATAAGGACAGCTCACTTCGTTGACCCCGATCTCGGCTGGCACTTAAAAGCAGGTGAAATGGTACTTGCAAACAATTGGACTCCTCCAAATGTCGACCCATGGAGTTACACACTCCCCAATCATACCTGGGTAGACCATGAATGGGCTATCGATGGCATATTTACGCTTGCAGAAAAATACCACCACTGGAATTGGCTTATTGCACTCTTTACCCTACTCGCACTCATCCCCCCTTTTGTCTGGTTCGTGCGTTCAAAAAATATGCTCGCACTCACTCTTTCCTTACTTGCGTCAGGATTATTATTAACAGTCATTGGGATACGACCACAGGTGCTTTCGATAGTATTTTTTTATGTGAGTTATGAATTACTTTTTGCATCACAGAAGGAATTAAGCAAACTGATATACTTCTTACCAATATTTTTTTGGGTATGGGCAAATATACACGCAGGATTTCCAGCAGGGCTTTTGCTTTTGGGACTTGTTACCCTCTCTAAAATTGCAGAATACTTATTCAATAAACATGACAAGGACCAAGAATTTGCGCAGAGAAAAATTAGTACACTTCTGGGAATATTGGTTGCGAGTGTAATTGGCACATTACTCACTCCTTACCACTTTGCACTTTGGTGGGAAATACTCACCAGCTCAATGAATCCACTCAATGCTTACATTAGCGAGTGGGTAACCCCACTCAAAAACATGACACCAATTGGCATCGGATTTCTTGCGTTAGGTATTGCACTTGTTGGTGTGACATATAAATCACATTCAAAGATAGCACTTGTAGTGCTATCCGCTTTTTTTCTTCTCTACATGAAACACATGAGGATGATTCCATTTTTTTTGATCTCAATCATGCCACTTCTCCTTGCGGGAAGTACGTATGTCATGAGCGAACTATCAAAACGAGCGATACTTCTTAAGGGCTTAGATCTGAGAATAGTTACGCAATATACCCTTCTTTTACTACTCGTCATAGCAGTGTACCCATACATTGCTCTTGGAGAAGATCTCACCGCTCCGTATCGCCCTCCACATGAAGCGATAACAGCATTGAGCACCATTACTGAAAAGTATGAAATTGGGAATACGTATAACAACTACAGTGTGGGGGGTTGGCTCATTCACGATACTAAGCGAAAAGTATTTACTGATGGAAGGTCACCACATTGGAATGATGGAGATGGATTTTCTCCATTTCAAACTCAGATTGATATCGAGCGATATGGAAAACCATATGAACGTGAATTTGAACGATTTGGCATTCACAGTGCATTTATTTCTTCTGACAAAAATATAACTCTATCAGCATTGGGGACTCATCCGAGTAAATTTTTTGCGTCTCATCCCACCCTGCTTCAACTGGCAAACAAACTTCTTATTGGTGAAGCAGTAGCCCCACTTTCGCGAGTGCTTACCAATAATGGATGGTGTGCAGTCTACCGCGATGCACAGATGATAATTTTAGTAGATCAAACTGTCTCAATTTGCAGTACTCACATGAGGAGATAGTTCACTATGGATCAAGTGGCTTTGTGTGGGTGATACTATTTTTAAAAGCCTGATGTCCTTCTTTTATTAAGAAGACGATGCGATCAGCAATTGCAATACTGCGACTTCTGATGATCATCAATTCCTCTGAAGTGAATTTCTCCATGACAAAATCACCCGCTTTTTTGCGTGGCTCATCAGGTGGGAGTTCTGGAGCAACGCCAACACGGAATCGATAGAAATCACGGGTCTTGATTGTCGTAATGATAGACTCAACACCTTTTTGCCCCCCAGCACCACGATCGCGAGCACTCCGCCAAGCACCTATCGGTAAGTCAGCATCATCGTGCACAACGATGAGTTGCATTGCCTGCTCACTACTTTTTACGAGAGTAATCAAGCTTCTACCAGATTCGTTCATAAATGTTTCAGGCTCAAGGAGAAGCACTTCATTTCCTGCAATCTCACCTTTAGAAGCAAGCGCATCGTATGTCTTTTTGTACTCCCAGTCAGGGAAATCATATTTTTCACGAAATTGCTCCAGTACAATACGACCAGCGTTATGACGGGTCTTTGCGTACGCTCCACCAGGATTTCCAAGCCCAACAATTATCCACTTCATATATCTATTGTACACAGAATATCCGAATACTGTAGTCTTCAGATGACGTAACCATACTTTTGTAAATAGCATTCTATCGCATACAATAAGAGACATGGAACTTGATGTCGCCATCCCCGCACATAATGAAGCGGACGTCATACTTGAAACACTACGGATGATCAGCAATGTACTTGGCACAATTCCCAATCTCAAATGGCGCATCATTGTCGCTGAAAATGGCTCGACTGATCGAACGTATGAGACAGTAGTTGAGGCGAACCTCCCTCATGTTGAAGTCTTTCGCGCTATTGGTCGTGGCAAAGGAATAGCAATCAAAGAGGCAGCATTAAGATCACAGGCGGAATTCTTTGCATTTACTGATGCAGATTGCTCCCCTCACCCAAATGCATTTGGTGAAGCACTTACCCTTCTTACAAAAAACACAGCGGATCTTGTGATTGGTTCACGCTTTCACCCAAACACGGTGAGTGACCGCAGTTTCCTTCGTAATATTTCCTCCCGAATATTTAATCTTCTCGCGAGAGTAATTATTGGCATCACGGTCAACGACACACAATGCCCAATGAAGGTGATGAATATCGCAGCAAAAAAACAGCTCCTCCTCTCATCTGAAGATAAATGGCTGTTGGACCTTGAGCATATTGCGCGGGTTGAGCGTAGTAACCTTACGATTACCACACTCCCTGTGATGTGGACTGAGTTTCGATACGTTACAAGAAAAAGCAAGCTTAACCTTCCTCTCGATGGCAGTCACGCAATTATCGATATGCTCCGTATGCGGAAAGATTTGAACCAACAACACCATGGAACGTAAAGCATTTCAACTTCTTCATAACTCTGAATTATCGTGGTGGTATCATGCCCGAGCGCGAGCTGTAGAGCGTATATTGCTGAACTACTGCATAAAAACAGACCTACCTATTCTCGATCTTGGTGCAGGATTTGGTGGCATGGCAGAAGTATTGAGAAGGTACGGTAGTGTTGATGCATTTGAGCCAGACCAAGAAGCACGCGTCGTTGCACAAAAACGAGGGTACACACACGTGCTCGAAAGTGATGACTACACCCTCCTTCCCAACAATCACTACACGATGATTGCGTTGTTTGATGTACTTGAGCATGTCCCTGACGATCAAGTACTGCTGAGTAAACTTCATGACGTACTGACACCAACCGGAAGTATCATCATCACTGTCCCTGCATTTCAATTACTTTGGAGTAATCATGATGTACAGCACCACCACTATCGTAGATATACAATGCACCAACTCAAAAAACTGCTCAGCAAACAAGGTTTTGAAGTACGCTATATAAGTTACTGGAATATGTTTTTATTCTTGCCAGCACTTCTCGTGCGCATGCTCGGACACTCAGGTGAATCATCATTTGACCCAGACTCATTCCTCAATCGCATCTTCAAAAGCATAACCTCAACTGAGTCATTACTCATCCCATACTTACAACTCCCTTTTGGAACGGGACTTATTTGCTATGCGACTAAAAAAAGCAACAACACATGAACCACGCTCGTTTTAATAGATTCATGATGCTTATCAAAATACCCACACTGCAAGCGGTAAACTTTTTTTTACGATGGACAGCAAGAGACTTAGTGTGTGTGTTATTACTTTTACTTGTATCGATATCACTGCGGATTCCTTCGCTCGCGACTCCAGCTGTCTCAGAGTTTGATGAAGTGATTTATGCAAATTACACACTTCACCTGCTCGACCATATTCCCTTTATGGATATTCACCCACCACTGGTGCGTATCATCTTTGCTGAAATTGCACGATTAAGTTTACCTTTTGAAACAAAGTGGATACCAATCACCTTTGGACAACCATTTGGAGACTTCCCCTATGTAGCACTTCGTACTTTTATTGCGGTGTTTGGATCACTACTTCCTCTTCTTGTTTATACTATTGGAAGATTACTCAACTACCGCCCACGTACTTCATTATTAATTGGACTATTTATTGCGACAGACAATGCGCTGATTATTTATTCACGAGTATTACTCCCCGACACCCTCCTCCTTTGTTTCAACTTTCTTGCACTTCTCCTTGCGCTCGCGAGTGTGCGCGCTCAGTCAAAAAAAACACGATACCTCTATGCGGGTAGTGCAGCGCTTGCAATAGGTCTTGCGCTTTCGATTAAATGGACCGCACTCGCAACACTTGCAGTACTCATACTTCTCTATACCTGCTATCGACATAAAATCATTCCGATACTGACAATACTTGTTGCACTCACGGTATATGTCGCAATTTTTGTTTTTGGATTGTCTCATTATTTCCCTGAAGGAGGAAGAACCGACAATTTTAAATCTGATCGTGCGCATCCATGGCTTGCAACGATCGTTTTTCCAAACATGGAGCACCCAATACGCGCACTACACTACCTCCCAGAACTTCATAAATATATGCTCAATGCTAATTCTGACCCTTATGTAGTAAATGGAGCACTGCAATCACTGGGACCACAAAGTTGGGCTATCGCAAAAAGCGCAATGATTTTTTGGCCAATGAAAAGTGCTGACCAGCAAATTGTGCTGACAGGAAATACCGTACTTTGGGTCACGAGTTTCTTTGTATTCCTATTTGAATTCTGCTGGATTTCGTTGCGATTCATTCGAGCGCGCACCATCTCAATTGAGAAAGATGAATTAATTCTTCTTGCTGGGTACATCATGAATTACCTGCCATTCTTTTTCATTCATAGACCAATGTATACCTATCACTACTTCACTGCATTTGTTTTTTTAATATTATTACTCCCAAAAGTAACTCCTCGCATCGTTGAATGTCTTGGAAAAGTAGTGAATGATCAGCTGTTTGCAAAAGTATTCGTTGCAACTATTGTATTTCTATTTTTTGTTAATGTTGTACTTTTATTACCGATAACATATGGGTGGTGATAGTGAGGTGAACAACAAGCTAGATAACACGTTTCACCCTTGTGTCAAGCGATATTTTCAAGTATGATTGAGCGCACATGACCGATCTTAAGGAACCTGTTGACCTTCGAGCGAAACCAAATTCACCAACTGCTTCGAGTTCCGATAATACGAGCAATAGAGAGGAAGATACTTCAGAAGCATCGATGTTCGGAGTAATCTGGGAGACCATAAAATATGCATTGATTGCAGCGATTATCATTCTTCCAATTCGCACTTTTATTGCTCAACCATTTGTTGTCTCAGGTAACTCAATGTACCCTACGTTCCACAATGGTGAGTACTTGATCGTGAACGAACTTACGAAATACACAGGTACTTATGATCGTGGTGATGTAGTCATTCTTCGCTACCCCAATGATCCTTCAAAATACTTCATCAAACGCGTAATCGGGCTTCCTGGAGAGACGGTGACTATTCAGAATGGTTCTGTTTCAATCACCAGTCCAACCCAAAAGACTCCACTTGTTTTGACTGAAACATACGTCAAAAACCCTAAAATCGACAGCTCGTCACGCACTCTTGATGGAGATGAATTTTTTGTGATGGGAGACAATCGCGCACAAAGTTCTGATTCACGAATTTGGGGTCCAGTACCAAGACGACTCATGGATGGAAAAGCATACCTGAGACTCTTCCCTTTCACTTCCATTGCACTTCATCCTGGTTCAACAGAAAGCTTTCATATTAGTTATTAGCCAATAGAGCGAGCAATACTCACTCATTTATCACTCAACACCATTCATATGTCTAAAGGAG
>DALYED010000003.1:52768-65307 GCA_031972735.1 Minisyncoccota bacterium
TGGATGCGTATTGCTATGGGAACAGCAGTTGTGGAAAATAAAGATAAGAAAGAAATACCAACTATCCCAAAGGGTATGCGTGACATCATTGGTGAAGACCATCACAAGTATCAAGGATTTTATGAAAAAGCTGCTGAAGTAGCCCTCTACTATGGGTTCCAGCCAATTGAAGTACCAATCATGGAACGAGAGGAAGTATTTCTTTCCACTCAGAGTGAAGATACCGATTTGGTTGGTAAAGAAATGTACACCTTAAAAACAAAAGGTGGTGACAAGCTAGCACTGCGCCCTGAAGGTACTGCTCCTATCATGCGCGCATATCTCGAGAATGGCATGCAAGCGCAATCTCAACCAATCAAACTCTATTACTACGGCTCATTCTTCCGCCACGAGAATCCACAGCGTGGTCGCTATCGTGAATTCAAACAGTTTGGTATTGAAATGATTGGTTCCCCAAAGTCAGTCAGCGATGCAACTATCATTTACTTGATGGCTATGATTCTCAAAGAAGTTGGAATTGAGAATATTGTCATCGATATCAATTCGATCGGAGACAAAGAATCACGTACACCATTCATTCGCGAGC
Source organism: Minisyncoccota bacterium (assembly GCA_031972735.1). Lineage (GTDB taxonomy): Bacteria > Patescibacteriota > Minisyncoccia > Phycocordibacterales > UBA6899 > MHLP01. Next base: position 53,355 of record DALYED010000003.1, read on the forward strand.
TCACTACCTACTACCGAAAGCACATCAATCACATGTGTGCAGATTGCAAGCAACGTATTAAAACAAACCCACTTCGCCTACTTGATTGCAAGAAATCAGAGTGTCAGCCATTCAAAGAGAAAGCTCCACAAACGATTGCTCACCTCTCACCTGCTGCAAAAGTACACTTCAAAGAAGTACTCGAATATCTCGATGCGCTCAAGCTTAACTATCGCATCAATACCAACCTCGTGAGAGGACTCGACTACTACACACACACTGTATTTGAGATTACCGAACTCCAAGATGAGAAAGTGAAAGAAGCTGAGGTCTTTGCAGAAAATACCACACAACTTGAAGCCACTGAGGAAGAGAAGGTAGCAAGCAAAGCAAAGGAGGAGAAAGAGACTTCTGAGAATACACCACTCTCCATTGGTGGAGGTGGACGCTACGACTACCTCGCAAAGCGCATGGGAAGCAAAAAAGATATCCCTGCAGTAGGTGCTGCTATTGGTGTTGACCGAGTACTCATGAGTCCGAACTACAAGTCAGTCATGCCACGTGTCGTAAAGAAACCAAAAGTCTACTTTATCCAGCTCGGCTTTGAAGCAAAGCTCAAGTCACTTGAGATCATTGAGATTCTCCGCAATGCGCGCATTCCTGTCACTCACTCGCTCAACAAAGATCAGCTTGGTGCACAGCTCGGTATCGCTGAGAAACTTGGCATCCCACACGCGCTCATCTTTGGACAAAAAGAAGCGCTCGATGGCACGGTCATTGTTCGTAACATGGTCACTCGTTCACAAGACACACTAAAAATTGCAAAACTTGCAGATTTCTTGAAGGCAATGAAGTAAATATTGCGATCTCTCTTTTGTGCGCTAAACACCCTCTCTTACAGAGGGTGTTTTCATTCCGCAATAAAAATCCAAAATCCTCAATACTGGATTCAGTTTCTGGAAATATTGCCAATTTTAACGTGTAATTCTGGTCAAAATAACTGGTCTCAGCATGCCTGAGAGTATGGCTCACCTGAGCCACTATTGCACCTTTTAAAGCCGTATGTTAGGATATCCCCACGTATGAAAATCATCGCAGAAGTCAAAAAACAAGGAAATGAATCAGCAGCCGCACTGATCCGCCGTTTTACAAAGCGTGTGCAGAGCACCCAAGCACTTGTAAAGGTGCGTGAGGAGCGCTATCACACCCGCAAGCTTTCGACGCTCAAGCAAAAGCGCCGTGCGCTTGTCGGAATGGGAAAGAAAGTTGCTTATGATCGCCTCAAAAAACTTGGTAAAATCCCAGAAAAAGTCCACGGTGACAACCGACGCGGATAATTTCTCTCTCGCAAGTACAACAAAGGACAGGATACCTCACCTGCCCTTTTTTGCTTTGAAAGTAGCTACACTCGGTAAGGCATACAATCTTTCAATTGTCATAGTAGGAGACAAGCGTTCGCAAACACTTAATACAACATATCGCAAAAAGACTTATATCCCCAATGTGCTCTCATTTCCTCTCGATGAGAAGAATGGTGAGATTTACCTAAACCTGAAGCAAGCGAAGCGTGAACATCGTGCACGTGGAGAATCGTACGAATATTTTGTCGGACTCCTCGTTGTCCACGGAATGCTCCATTTGAAAGGAATGCTACATGGGAGTACAATGGAGGGACAAGAAGCGCGACTACTTAGTAAGGCAGGAATCGAAAATACATTTTCGACCTGATTGAAGTGCCTGTTCGCTTTCTGTAATGAACATGAATAAACGAATAATTACAGGAATCGACATCGGCTCACACACAGTTCGTGTTGTGATTACTGAGTACACCCAAGGAAGTGGTCTTCCTCACATCATTGGTATTGGCAAGTCAGAATCACGAGGACTTCGTCATGGGTATATCATCAACATTGCTGATGCAGTGAAAAGTGTACGTGCAGCAGTTGATGAAGCTGAACAAAATGCCGGAGTGCGTATTCGAGAGGCATTTCTTTCGGTTGGTGGTGTTGGACTCGAAGGAACACAGACAGTAGGATCTGCCATTATCTCTCGTGCGGATTCTGAAATAAGCGAAGGAGACGTTGAGCGAGCACATCGTGCATGTGAACAAAATCTTCCAAACTCTGCAAACAAGCGAACGCTTCACACTATCCCGATTTCATATGCAATTGATAGTAAGCAAATCTACGGAAGACCAAGTGGAATGAAGGGGCTTAAACTTGAAGCACGTTGCTTAATTGTCACGTGTCTTGATCAGCACTTAAATGATCTGATTCGTGCAGTCGAAGAAGCTGGTGTTGAGGTGATTGATGCGTGCGCGGCACCAATTGCAGCATCATTTGTTGCACTCACGAAAGCGCAACGGATGGCAGGATGTATTCTTGCAAATATTGGCGCTGAGACACTTTCGATTGTGGTGTATGAGGATAATATCCCCATTTCACTTGAAGTCTTCCCTATCGGATCAACCAACATCACTAATGATATTGCTCTCGGACTCAAGATCCCACTTGAAGAAGCAGAAGTAGTAAAAATGGGTAAATCGACACACCAAATCCCAAGAAAAAAACTTAACGACATTGTTCTCACTCGACTTGAGGATATGTTCAGTCTTGTCATTGCCCACCTCAAAAAGATAGGCAAACATGAACTCTTGCCTGCAGGAATCATCCTCACTGGAGGTGGATCAGGGATTGAGACAATAGAAGATTTTGCGCGCGCTTCGATGAAGCTCCCGTCGAAGATTCCAACAATTAACCTCGATTTCACTGAAAATCCAAAGTCCAAGAAATACGTCAAAGACACCTCTTGGTTTGTCGCATATGGTCTCGCGATTTGGGGTGCAACCAACGACAGACCTTCGCTCGATAGTAGTTCAGGAATTTGGAAACGAATCAAGGATGTTGCAACCAATCTTGCCAAGCAATTGATGCCATAGCGAAATGCGTGTAAATGACTTGCCAGAGTAAAGAAGTCGTGAGCTAAGTAGTTTTCCTTCACAGCTATCTTCATGATGTCTTGTTCTCTTGCGGTCCAGTATTTGCTATACTATATGGATTAACCCTGTAATGTACCGAGGAGAACGGTATTGCCAAATTTTTATTATGCCCAAAATCAATCCTGAGATAGAAGCGTTTGCACGAATCAAAGTGGTCGGAGTCGGAGGTTCTGGACGAAATGCTGTTAACCACATGGTTCGCTCTAAAGTAAATGGAGTTGAATTCATTGTTGCAAATACAGACGCACAAGACTTGCACAATTCCCTTGCACAAAAGAAAATCCACATAGGCAAAAATCTCACTCGTGGACTTGGAACTGGGATGAATCCAGAACTTGGTCGACGTGCTGCCGAAGAGACAAAAGAAGAAATCCAGGAAGCACTCAAGGGAGCAGACATGGTTTTCATTGCGAGTGGTATGGGTGGTGGTACTGGTACAGGGGCTTCTCCAATCGTTGCAAAAACTGCCCGTGAACTCAACGCACTCACAATAGGTGTTGTCACAAAACCATTCTTCTTTGAAGGGTCACAGCGCATGAATCTTGCAGAAATGGGACTCGAGGCACTTGAAAATGAGGTGGATGCACTCATTGTTATTCCAAATGACAAACTCCTCAATACTGCAAAGGACACCACTATTCTCTCAGCATTCTCTCAGGCTGATGAAGTGCTCAGACAGGCAGTTGAAGGAATCTCGGACTTGATCACTACCCCTGGACTCATCAATGTTGACTTTGCTGACATCAAAGCAATCATGGCAAATGCAGGAACCGCACTGATGGGCATAGGGCTCGCCACTGGTGAAAACCGAGCAACAGAAGCCGCACGTATGGCAATCAATTCCCCACTGCTTGATGTGTCCATCAACGGCGCTCGTGGAGTACTGTTTGCCATTGCAGGAAGTGAAGACATGACAATGAATGAAATTCAAGAAGCTGCAAAAATCATCACAGAATCAGTTGATGTGAATGCAAAAGTAATCTTTGGCGCGATTATAGATCAAAAATTACGTAAGGGTGAAATCAAAATTACCGTTATTGCGTCAGGCTTTCCTGAAGCTGGTCGTACTCCTAAAAAAGAGCGAGTGGAAACACGAAGAATTGAGCAAGAGGTAGATGATGAGGAGGATGAAGAGGATGAGGAAATTGAAACAAACCAACGAGGTACACTCTTTTCGAAAAGTGATGAGAAAATTGCTGATGCAGTACGCAGTAAAGATAAAGGTAGTATTGAGCGTGCAATTTTTAATACTGTTCCAGAAGAGAAGCCTCGTGTCATGTCTGTAAAGCGTGAAGATGAACCAAAGTTTCAAGATGATGATGAGGATGATGATGACTTAGGAGTTATCCCATCATTTCTTCGCCGCTCAAAACTACGATAAGAAAATTTGAGCATTACACTATCGGCATGTATCGCAACAATCAAACTATTGCTGGGTAGTGTAGTGGCGATGGGTTGTTCATTACACTATATATTAGACACTCTAGGGTGCATCAACTATTCTAATTAAGTACAGTTTGATTTAACGCTCACATTACACTGCAAGAAATCACCTTTATCTCACAATATAACTTCACAATATGTACGATCTTACTATCATTGGCGGTGGTCCAGCAGGAGTTTCAGCAGGAGTGTATGCCGCACGAAAGCAATTGAAAACCCTATTTATTACCTCAGAATGGGGTGGACAATCTAACGTCTCAGAAGATATCCAAAACTGGATCGGAACTCCTCATATCTCAGGTGCAAAACTTGCTTCAGACCTCAAGGCGCATCTTGATGAATATAAATCTGATATCGTAACAACAAAAGAAGGAAAAGTAACAGCAATTACTAAATCACAGCACGGTTTCATGGTGACTACAGATACTGGTGAAGTAAATGAAACCAAAACAATCCTCCTTGCTGTTGGAAGTACTCGGCGCAAACTCACTATTCCTGGAGCAGATATTTTTGACAACAAGGGTGTCACCTACTGTGCTTCATGCGATGGACCACTTTATGGCAACATGGATGTCGTTGTGGTGGGTGGAGGAAATGCTGCGTTTGAAACAGCAGCACAATTGCTTGCATACTCAAAGTCGGTCACCCTCCTTCAGCGAGGTGGTGAATATCGCGCAGACCCTGTGACAGTACAGCGCGTGTTAGCAAACCCAAAAATGACCGGAATCACGAACACTGAATTAGTAGAAGTGAAAGGTGAAAAGTTTGTAAAAGGTATTACCTATAAGGATGTACTTTCAGGAGAAATAAGAGAAATCTCAGCGAGTGGAATCTTTGTCGAAATTGGTCTTATTCCTTCGACAGATTTTCTTAAAGAAATAGTTGAACTCGATAAGGTTGGACATGTTATCGTTGACCCACGAACCCAGATGACAAAGACTTCAGGAATATGGGCTGCTGGTGACTGCACTGACGGTCTCTATCACCAAAATAACATTGCTGCGGGAGATGCTGTAAAGGCGCTCGAAGATATATATATGCACATCCATACAAGATAAGTAGCCATTTGCATCTGTGGAATAGAAAAACAGCGGCATGATTGCCGCTGTTTGCGTACTAGTGAATATGTACTCCTGCAGAGTGATCAGTTCGCGCAAGTAGTTCTACCTCATGGAGATACTTTGCAACAAAAACACTCTCGCGAATTTGTTTATGACGCATGGCAATGAATGCAAGAATATCACCATCTTTCCTGCAACCATAGCACTTGAAACGCTTTTTCTTTTCCCAAAAATGGAGTGAGGGGGTTCTCTCTTTATGAAACACACAGAATGTGACAAGATCACCGTTATTTCGGCGCTTAAATGGAATCCCTTCTCGCACAAGAATAATCTCCCAGCCAGCTAAGCGCTCCACAATTTCCCGAGTAACAACTGTATGATTTTGCATCACTATCTCCAAAAAGAACAATTTTCTAGCTTTACTTAAAACAAACAACTGAGCAACATGGTAACAAAGTGCAGTAAAATAACAAGTTGAAAACCCATATTAACTATGCTAGTATTTGAACGTTCTAAAGCATTGTGAAATATCGTCAATTTCATTTCCTTAATTGAAAATGCAATTGCTAAGCATATTGGGCGGTTAGCTCAGTTGGTAGAGCGCCACTTTGACGTAGTGGATGTCAGAGGTTCGACTCCTCTATCGCCCACAAATACAAATACCCCGCAAGGGGTTTTGTTTTTGGGCGAAAAAAGTGTACCGCGTCGGTATACTGAGACTCCGTGAAATAGGAGCAATGAGAATTATTTTGACAAAATATTAATTACATTGTAATTTATATACAGATATTTGCCCTTCTCATACACCAACAAAGGAGCTACGTAAGTGAGCCAACATTCGATTCTTCATTTGATGTGCATTCGGCACGGCAAAACTGAATATACAGGGAAATTTCCTGACTTGACTGACCAAGGTAAAGCAGACGCAAAACGCATTGCATTGGTTGAAGTTCAATATTGGATGAGGAAAAAACACATTGCACCAAATGCATTGCGTATCTCCTCTTCCCCATCAGCACGTGCACATGGCACAGCGGAAATCATCGCAGAAGCAATTCGACATCCAAATGGTATTTTCCTTGAAAAGGAAATCGATCAGATGGCATGGCGCAATGAAGCTGCTGCAAGAAATGCGCTCAAAGGTTTTGCAGGTCGAGGATACATCGACTACGAGACCGAGCCTGTTTTTGCTGACCCCACAGTATTTGAAACTCCAAATGAAATGCGAACCCGCTGGTATAATTTTCTTACCAGCTATATTCAGAAATCTGAAAAACGGGAGTTCACTCAATACGGGCTGGTTATCTCACACTATGAAGTATTTTGCCATCTGACTCGAGAACTATTTGGGATTACCGCATCAGCGTCTACCGCGCTGAAACATGTTGAACCAATCGAGCTTTCAATAACAAGAATTGAAAATGAGCTATACTCTGTTGTTGGAAACTTCCGAACGATTGAGAGCATGAAAGCCTTCAGTACCACTCTGCAATCTTTTGTAAGGATTTAACCCTAAACCCGCTGCCGGCATGGCATGCGGGTTTATTTTTATATATAATAGCCCAGTGAATATCGTTACCGCACTTGAATTACTCGCCGTCGAAGGTCTCAATGGCACACCACATGATCATATTATTGAGACCGTACTCTCAAAGCTCTTTGTGCGTGGAGATGAAGTACACAAGGCATATAAACACCGCACTGCAGATTTTGCCGACCTTACTGATAAAGAAACTCGCAGAACATATATCTCAGAGGATTTTTCTTGGAATAACATCATGTCGCCAGAGGTATACCGTGAACTACGTCACGTAAAGGAGCGTCATGACCATTTTGCACATGTCGACGAAGATGCGGATGACTGGTATATCGTGATGAAGAAAATTGATACGAATCGCGATCTTCTCCGTACTCTCGAAGCGCGAATACCGAGTAGCGCAGAACTCAAAAATTATGTCGAAGTACTTTCACAGCGACTTGACATACTCACTCAAGAAAAGAGTGTTGGACTCAAGGAGTATTTTGACAAAGGGGCAGGACATGTTGTCAGTGAAGTGAAAGGAGCATCTGAGTGGGCATTTTATGATGCTGATCCATTTCTCACTCAAGATGAAGTCTTGCATGTTCGTTCAGTACTCGAGCAAGCACTCGTACATGAGCAATACTTTCATTCACCTATCGAGCTTTCAGTAGCGATTGATACCAATCCAGATAATATTCTTTTTCTTGAAGATGGTGTCACATTTATTGATGTCATGCCTCCCAAAGCTGAGTGGAGAGTACACGACCACTATTTCCTCCTCTGTCGTACCAGTGCTGATATATCTGCACTTGCACACAAAGACAATGCAGAGATACTCCATCTCTACTACAGCACCAGAGCACCACTTCCACCAGAAACAGTGCGCATGGTGTACGAGATTGCAGCTGCACTTATCCAAGTTCCGTATCGCAAGATGGTGGGACGTATTGACCTTGCAGAAAAATACGCACACTATGTCCGCGAAAGGACAAAGAATCTTGAATTACTACTCAAATAGAATTGTTTAAAATAAGCACAGCATGCTTACAATACTGTGCTACGTGACAACAGTGCTCTTCATATCACTCGCCTTCTTTCTTCCTGCACATTGCTCAACGAAACAGATGAGCTTTTCTTTTGCAACACCAAGAAATGTGCTGACATTGCCACATCCGCGACATTTTACCTCAACTTCGCTATCGACAAGCACTCCCTTAAATAAGAGCTTGGAGCAACTCGTACATCGATATTCTTGATACATCATACTTGCATAATACTCCGTCTACATATGCTGTCCATATTATTTCACAATACATCTATCACTGAAATACTTGGTTTGCCATAATGATATACAAGAGTACCACTGAGTGCCTACTGTTTAATAAATAATACGCTTAATATGGATAACATTCTCGCACTCTCGAGAATCCAATTTGCGAATACCGCTGCATTCCACATCCTCTTCCCGATGATGTCGATAGGTATCGCATTTTATCTCTTTATTATGGAAGCAATGTGGCTATATACAAAAAATGAGTCATATTACCGACAACTGAGATTTTGGTTAAAAATATTTATTCTCTCATTTGGATTTGGTGTTGCCAGTGGATTTCCAATGGCATTCCAATTTGGTACAAACTGGTCAATATTCGCTCATTCAGCTGGGAGCTTTTTTGGCAACATAATTGGATTTGAAACAACAGTCGCATTTACACTCGAATCAACATTTCTCGGTATTCTTATTTTTGGGTGGAATAAAGTTCCTAAATTAGTTCATCTTGCTGCAAACTTTCTCGTTCTCTTTGGGGCTTCACTCTCAGCATTTTGGATCCTCGCCGCAAATTCATGGATGCAAATTCCAACTGGTACACACATGGAGTCTGGATTAATTGTAGTTGATGACTACTTTGCTGCATTATTTAATCCAGATACACTCATTACATTCGCCCACAAATGGCTTGCCTGTATTGAAACAAGTGTATTTTTGATTGGAGGACTTGCCGCTTGGGCAATTCTCCGAAATCAGGACAACACACAGCAGAGAGTGTTTTTTACACAAACACTTACCTACATGATCGCGATTGCAATAATTGTTACCCCACTACAACTCTGGGTTGGTGATATCAGTGGGCTGAAGGTAAACACCTATCAAAAAGAAAAACTCGCTGCACTCGAACTCCACTACGATACGAATACTGACGGAAGAGGTGCTCCCCTTAACCTCATTGCATGGCCAAATAATGAAAACACTGGTAATGCGTTTTCTGTTTCTATACCAAATGCACTGAGCCTTGTTCTCACTCACTCACGTACCGGTGAAGTGTTTGGACTCAATAGTTTTCCCAAAGAAGACCGACCTTCGCGATGGGAATCAATCATGACATTCTACTCATTTCGACTCATGGTCGCTATTGGTATATTTATGTTCTTACTTATTGTTATCTCATGTATTTTCTGGAAAAAAGGCAAACTTCAAGCAGATCAGATTTTAAGGCACCCCCGATTCCTGAAGCTTTGGGTGTATTCGATTCCATTAGGATTCATTGCTGCTGAAGCAGGATGGATGGTGCGCGAAATTGGAAGACAACCTTGGATTATATACCACACCATGAGGACTTCCGAAGCAGTATCTCCTGGACTACAAGGTGCTGTTGTAACAATAGTACTCAGTGCAATTGTCATCCTCTATCTTGTTCTACTTGGACTACTTGTATACTTTATTCGCCGCACAACACTAAAGGGACCAGATCTCGAGAGTTCAGTTGTGTAACACATACATATATGTTTACTGATGCAATGCTTCCTATTATATGGTTTGCTATTATCTGCACTGAACTCGCGCTCTATGCACTCCTTGATGGCGCAAATCTTGGAATCGGAATGCTATCACTTTTTCCCCAACCAGAACAAAAGCGTGCACTCATACTTCACACCCTTGGACCCATGTGGAATGCAAATGAGACATGGCTCCTTGTTGCCGCGGGTTCAATGTTTGGTGCATTTCCAGCAGTGTACAGTATTATGCTCAATGCTCTGTATATTCCAGGTATGATTATTGTTGTTGGGCTTATTCTCCGTGCAGTTTCGTTTGAACTCTATGATTTTTCTGAAGCGAAAAAATTCTATGGCACAACGTTCGGAATCGGCAGTCTTTTAACAGTCATAGGTCAAGGATGTTTATTTGGAGGACTCCTGAGTGGCATCAAGATAGTTGATGGAAATTTTGGAGGTTCAACATTTGACTGGATGACACCACTTACCCTCCTCATCGCAATTGGATTTTTCTTTGCATATACTGTTGTCGGATATGCATATCTTATAAAGAAAATGCACTATGAACTTGTACATGAAACATTTTCACGGATTGCACTTGCTGCAGGAGGTACACTTATCGCACTTCTTGGAGCAACGATTATCCTTCCGACAACGAACTACACCTTCTTTGAGCGCTGGACCACTCCTCCTGCTTCAAATATTCTGTTCTTACTTGCTGGTGGAATTATTATTGCAGTAATGCTTCTTGCGTATAATACGGTAAAACAAAAGCACCACGAGCAAATATATTTTCTTTGTCTCGCAATATTTGCTCTTGGATACCTTGGAATGATTGTTGGGGTTTATCCGTTTATGCTTCCACCTAGTCTTACACTGTTTGAAGCAGCATCACCCACATCAACACTCCGCTTCATGCTTTACGGTATTGGCCCACTACTTCCAATTATTTTTGCATACAACTGGTATCTTGCCTTTGTATTCAAAAAGGAAGCAAAGGAAGGTGAAGGCTACGCATAAACAATATTCATATGGCCCAAAAAATAAATTCGATTCTGTGCCTCCAAACACTTGACATTTAAAATGAATATAGTATAATTCATATAGTTCGTGAGTTCTTCACAACTGCAGCGTCAACAACAATCCTACCAATTGGAGCCTATATCCATGTATATCGAGCGCCTGCCAGCAACTACCATCGACTACCCCATTGCTTGGTGCGAAGGGAAATACATCGGTGGTTTGCCGAAAAACGAATTCCCCGAAGTGACCAGCCTCCAGCGCAAATTGAAGCTGGTCTCCAGCCTGACTACTGCATCGACCGACAATACTCAGGTCGACATGACGATTCCCGCCCAAGACATGAGCGCGCCCCGTATCCCGATCAGGAAGCCCTACTTCAGTGACAAGTGCTTCCAAAGCCACCACGCGAAACGGACGTTCTTGTTTGATCGGCGAGTGACCATTCGCAAAATGGTTTTGCAGTAAATACTAGGGACAACCTAGCACAAACACCCTCACATGAGGGTGTTTTTATTATATTGAAATATGCGTCACTGTTTCAGACTACTAAGACTATGAAGCAATTATTCGTGTTATGCTGAAATACACATGCAAAGTAGTAATACAAATCACAAGAGGACATGGCATCATAAGCACACAGAGGCACTGAGTGTTGGCGAGCGATTTTCTGACAAAGTTGCCCAAGTGATGGGCTCGTGGACCTTTATCATATGGCAATCAATCGTTGTCGTTCTATGGATGCTCCTTAATCTTATTGCCTACACTTATCATTGGGACCCATATCCATTTATCCTCTTGAACCTTTTGTTCTCAACTCAAGCAGCGTATGCAGCTCCAATCATCATGATGAGCCAAAATCGCCATGCAGAGCGTGATCGTTTCCAAGCACTCGAAGACTACGAGACTAACATCAAAGCAAAACAAGAGATCGAAGCACTCCAAAAGCATCTCTCAGAGATTGAAATCAACAAACTCGACAAGATTATCCAGTTACTTGAAGCAGGTAAAAAAATAGCTAAGTAAACACAACCGCCTGAAGCGATATGTTGTACGAGCGGAGATGGGAGGAATTTCGACCATTACATGGTCAGTACCCCTTTCCCATTTATTCAGGATATGAATCCTTCATAAATATGGGAGAAGGGCTTCGAATCC
>DALYED010000003.1:65317-72902 GCA_031972735.1 Minisyncoccota bacterium
CACGGGTGCTTTCCTCATCCCCGCCCTATTAAAATAACGCCGATAGGCGTATATTTTATTGGGCGGGCCGTCTCGAGCTCGAACTTCCTAGAACCAAGCCCTGTATGACGGATTGGTACTAGTCTAGCACATTTTTTCGACGCGTCTCGAGCGCACCATTTTTCTCAAAAAGTGACAAAAGTGACACGAAGATGGGATTCCTGAGTGTCACTTTTTTGCTAGGTATTCCTCAATCTTCTTCTTTGCCCCCGCATTGTCACCAAAGAAGTGCTCCCTTGCACCCATGTGATACCACAACTCATTTACCTGCTTATCCAGCATTTCATTCATTTTCTGCTTGGACATGCGAACCTTGGCGCCATGCTCTTTTATGATATTTCTAAAATCCTTTTCAATCTTGCTTTGATCAAACAGCCACGCAATCTTATCCGATGAAAATGAGGTTTCGGGAAATGTTAACCCTGTTTCATCGATATAGTCGACAACCACGGATTGGTATCCGTATTTCGTGTTAGTTACCTTTGCGGCCCGCGCCAGAATCAGCCCATTAACTAATACATAATCTGAAACGGATATCTTCTTCTTTTTGAGTTTATATATTTTATGATCAAAGCCATCAATTAATATCTTCTCTAAATCCTTGAGCGGTTTAGGCACTTCACTTTTTAGTATCTTTGTTAAATTGAGAACAATTTGACCTGCAACAATTGAGATCATCTGAAGCATGGCAAACATGTAGTCTTTACTACAGTCACCCGATCGCTTGGGGCTACCAACATTACTATGTATGGCCTCACTCAAATCAACATAGTAATTGTAGTCGAGCCCCATTGCTATTCTTTGAGATGGCTTAAGGTCTGGAAGAACATTTTTGAACAAATAACCATACGAGGAACTGCTCGTTGCATACTCTTGCCTCTTGAGCTGATTGATTGAAATTGGCTTAAAAAGGAACCAGCACTTAGACATATCAAAGCCGCTCTTTGACTCTAGCATGAGTAGCTCCGCGACAATCTTTTTTATTGGCTCCTCGTTTTCAAGAAGATGGTCGAGTCCCAGAAACTCCTTTTTATGTTTCGCTCTTTTGGCAAAAGACTCGAGCGCACGCATTAAAAAATAGTATCTAAAATATTCGTCGGTATTTGTCTTTCTAAATAAGAAGGTGGAGACAAAGAGTTCATGGAGCGATCTAATCCAAAACTTTGACTCTCTTTCGATGGCAGACGCAAGGATTTTTCCTTTCTCACTTAAAAACTCCTCCTCAGAGGTTTTCCTCAAGAGTTCATCGGTTTTTAAGTAAAAGAATCCCGACTGCTGGATTCGCGTTGATACATCATACAAGTACCTTTCGCGGGATTTGTTTTTTGATAAATAACTTGATTCTAGTTTTGAAAATTCTGATGGAGTAAGCTTTGTGGCGTGTTTAATTAACTCGGGATACTTCGTGAGAAATAAAAGCAAAAACGTATTTTGTTTTGAATTATTACTTATCAAGATATTCTTCGTTTACCTCCAAAAGAACGACACGATTATAAGTAACACTCCAACCAAAAACAGTGACCCCAAAACATGAGGGATCCAATCCTTTTTGCGCTGTGGTCTCAGGGCTTTCTCCTCCTCTTTCTTGGATTCGATCAGGATCTTTTTCGCGATAAGATACTGGTCGAATGTTCCCGCAGGATTAACGTAGTAGGCTTGTAGAAGATCTTGAAGCTCGCGAGCGAGTGAGCGGTCAAAGTTGAGCTGGCGCAACAATGCGTTTCCCTCGAGTGTGTGAATATACAAAATATAAATAACAGAGCCAATCACATTTAGACCAAGCGCCACCATCCCCACATAGAGCCACTGAAGATGCCCGAATAGCGCATGCTCGGATGATAGGACAGACAGCACGATACCGATCGCAGTTAACGAGAAACCCATGACGGTGAGAAGAAAGGCTCGAACTGAAAAGATCGTTTGGACAAGGAGATTGAGCTTCTCTTGTGAAGTACTCCTGAGTGACTCTTGCACCGCTTTTTCCTCAAAAACGAACTGCGGTACGCCTCGCACAAAATCCGCAACGAATTTTGGGATCATTGCCATGGCGTTTGCGGTAACACTCGGATCAATGCCAAGTTTACACAGATCCAACGCTGACATGAAATCTTGCCCCTGGGGTTCCTCAATTATTTGCTTGTTTTCTTCGTTATTTTCCATATTTGTTACTTCGCTTCTTCTATAACTCTCATTCCTGCACATTTAGCGCATCCAGTATCTTTAATCGACGTTCCGCATTTGGCATATCCAAATCAAGGACCTTGTGCTCCTCCAAGATGCTTCGAGCATACAGCGAGGCAGAGAAAACGGTGAGCGTCTTGAACTCGGTTGCAATGCTTGCCTGAAGCGAATCAACGGAGACATCAAACATAGATACTACTTCTTCCCCAACGGAGACTGGCATCCAATAGCACACTACAGGGCGAGAGACTATTTCACTGTATTCATGGGGTTTCTTCATGGTCACAAGAACCTTGGAAATCTTATCTCTTTCGGACCCTCGTTTGCCGTTAAAGGTGTCAAGCTGCAATTGCCATTGTCTCTTTGCAATCCTCATTACTTCTTCCTCTGGTGCATCGACGGGCAAACTGTACCCAGGTACCGCCGAGGCAGACCAGTTTTTTATTTCACACTGCATGAGCTCCTTCATGCCATTTTTCTCTACCAATATCCACCTGTCGAGCCTTGGTCCACTTATATTTCCAGTCGACACAGAGTCAGCCAACACATGCACATTGTCATACTCGCACTTGTTCAGAAGAAAATGTCCAAAAAGCGCGGCATTGAGATCTTCACCCAAGAGGCCGACAATGCCCGATGCATCACCCTTTTGACCAGGAGTTTTTACGTCGAAAAACCTTATGAGTTCGAATAGGTTGATTTTCATTTTCTTAGCCTACTCTCAGATTTCCAGTTTGCAAACAAAAAGACTAAACAGTGATCGAATGTAGTGATGCCTGAGATTCACCCTCGGCGAGTGCCTCATTATTCAACAGCTTGCAGGTTATGGGGTTGAGAAGCACGATGATCTCATGGATGCATTCACGCTTCTGATCCACAAACTAATGGAGGAAGACAATGTGCCACGACCTCAGATTCTCAACTTGAGCGCAACGTCAGATGATCCGCGGATGAGCACCAGGCGGTGGGGGCAGCTTTTTTGATTGATTCCGTTGCCAACATGTTGCCAACACTCCCTGCTTAGCAAAACAGGTGGTTCTGTCATTAATGGGTGCCATGGATACTCAACCCACCACAGCCCAGTTTGGGAGCGCTGCGATTGTAGAGGACATAAAGGTTAAATACTGCCTATAACGCAAGAAAAAGTACTGAGCAGGCAGAGAAGCAAGCTTTATCGATTGAGTCGCAAGTAAAGGAGATGCTTCAGGTCGCCGAGCGCGACGGTCTTGAGGTCGTGGATATTCGTCGCGAGTCCCATTCGGCAAAGGAATCGGGTCAACGCCCCGTCTTCAAAGAAATTCTTGAGGATATCAGGCGAGGACGTTTCAACGGCATACTCACATGGGCACCCGATCGCCTGAGTAGAAATGCAGGAGATCTCGGTTCAATCGTTGATCTCATGGATCAGGGGCACTTGATTGAGATCCGTACCTACGGGCAACAATTCCGAAACTCGCCAAACGAGAAGTTTTTGCTCATGATCTTGTGTAGCCAAGGAAAACTTGAAAACGATAATAAGAGCATCAACGTGAAGCGCGGACTTCGTACAAGAGTCGAAATGGGATTGTGGCCGAGTGGCGCGCCGACTGGTTACCTCAAAGAGAAGCGAACAGATCGAAAATGTCAGACAATTATTGATCCAGACCGTGCGCCAGTCATTAAACAAATGTTTGAGAAAGTGGCGTATGAAAAATGGAGTGGAAGAAAGATCTACCATTGGCTCAAGTTTGATCTGAATTTCAGGACAGTTGCAGGACATAAGCACCTCTCGCTTGGAAACATTTATAAGATACTCGAAAATCACTTCTTCTACGGAGTATTCGAATATCCAAAGAAAAGCGGCAACTGGTACACAGGAAAGCATCCGTCGATCATCACCAAGGAGCTTTTTGACCTCGTTCAGACACAAGTTAAAAGCCAGATCATACGATCTGAAAGCAAAGAGTTTGCATTTACAAAGATGATGACGTGTGGGCTCTGTGGATCAGGAATCAGCGCCGACGAGAAGTTCAAGAAGCAACAAAATGGGAATATCCATCGGTATGTGTACTACGGATGCACGAAAGCGAGGGACAAAGACTGCAAGTGTGGATATATCGAGGAAAAGGAGTTAATCAAACAGTTTGCGGAATTGCTCGACAATATAGATATCGACGAAATTGGGATTAGGGAGAAGCTCAGATTCGAAGTGGAGCGGGTAAAGAAATTCCAACAAGGAGTACTCGGGATCAAGGACA
The DNA here is from genome assembly GCA_031972735.1 of Minisyncoccota bacterium. Lineage (GTDB taxonomy): Bacteria > Patescibacteriota > Minisyncoccia > Phycocordibacterales > UBA6899 > MHLP01. Next base: position 69,775 of record DALYED010000003.1, read on the forward strand.
AGATCATTGTTGGGGATATCGATATCCGCAACTACGCAAAATATATCCTGCGTGAAGGACAAGATGTGGAGAAGCGCGAGCTATTGGGATGCCTAAAGAGCAAAATCTCACTCAAGAACAAGGTGATTGAGCTGTACAAATCTACGTAGTGCCCGCGCTACTTGAGATAATTAAATTTGAATAACCTAAGCCCATTCAGGATCACGAGGATCGCTACACCGGTATCGGCGGCAATGGCAACGCCAAGATGCGCCATTCCAAGGACTGCCAGAACTACGAAAATGAGTTTTGATCCGACGGACAGAGCAATATTGAACTTCACTGTGCTTAGCATTCTTTGTCCAAGGTGGATGACATCAGGAATTAGTTCAATATGGTCGTTCATGAGCACCATGTCTGCCGTTTCAAGGGCGATATCCGTACCCTTGCTTCCCATTGCAATACCCACATCGGATAACGCAAGAGCCGGTGCGTCATTCACTCCATCACCAACCATGGCCACGACCCCGTATTTGTTTTTCAGCTCCTTGATCTTCTCAACTTTCTCTTCAGGCAAGAGGCCGGAAAAAATGTTTTGAATACCAAGTGACTTTGCAATATAGGATGCACTATGCACATTATCTCCGGTAAGCATCGCGGGGACAACGCCACCTCGCAAAAGCTTCTCTACGGTCTTTGCCGAAGTTTCCCGCACGGTATCGGCTATGCCGATCATTCCCATGAGCTTGTCTTTCTCGCTCACGAGCACGACCGTCTTTCCCTCCATTTCGAGCTTTTCAGCTTGTTTTGACACTTCACCGATGGGCACATTGTGCGTGTCCATCATCTTGAGATTGCCGACACAATGCTCAAGGTCATTGCAAACTTTGCATATAGCTGCCCCTCCTTTCCCCGGGATATTTTGATACGACTCCATCTGGTGCGGAATTATTCCTTTTTTCTTTGCATATTCAATGATGGCCTCTGCAAGCGGGTGCGTTGAGAATGATTCCATGCCGGCAACATCTTCAAGCAACTCTTTTTCAGTAAACCCGCCAAAGACCGCGACATCGGTAACCACGGGTTTGCCGATTGTCAGCGTTCCGGTTTTATCGAATGCGATCGCATTTACCTTGCCAAGAAGCTCAAGATATTTACCACCTTTGATGAGGATACCGTTCTTTGACGCTCCGCCGAGTGCCGCAGTGACGGTGACCGGAGTAGCGATAACGAGAGCGCAGGGGCATGCAATTACCAAGAGTGTGATTGCGCGTTCAAGCCAAACGTAGAAACTACCGTCAAAGAAAAGCACTGGTACTCCTACGATGAAAAGTGCCGCGATTGCTATGCTGGGCGTGTAGTATTTGGCAAAGCTTTCGACAAACTCCTCCGACTGAGTCTTTGACTTTTGAGCACTCGATACCAACTGTACGATTTTGGAGATAGTTGAATCCTTGCTTGCTTTCGTGACTTTGATCTCAAGATATCCATTTACGTTGATTGTTCCGGCATACACCGCATCTCCAACGATCTTGTCTTTTGGGAGGGACTCGCCAGTGATAGATGCCTCATTAATAGCACTCGTGCCTATGACGATAACACCATCGAGAGGAATGAGGTCGCCCGGTTTTACTACAACAATCGAGTTCAGGGCTACTGCGTCGATCTCTAGCTTAGACCCGTCTTTAAGCGTTGCCTGTTTTGGATTGTTACTTATCAGCTCTTCAAGTGCTTTGCGCGAACGTTTTTTGCCAAAACTTTCAAACGCCTCTGCAAGAGAGAAGAAAAACACGACTGCTGACGCTTCGCCAAGTTGTCCGAGATATAAGGCACCGATGGACGCGATCACGACTAAAAATTCTATGTTAAGAAACTTCTTTTTGGTGAGACCTTCAAATGCTTCTTGTACGACAAAGATACCGCCGACAATTATGGCCGTGAGGAAAAGTGTGTTTGTTATATTTTCTGCTACTCCCGCATATGAGAGCAAAAAGCCGACAACGGTACCGATGCCTGAAATAACGGTCGCAATCGCGCGCCAGTTTATGGACTTCTTTTCTTCCGCGACCTCTTCTGTTTTACAGCATTGTGATGACATACATTTATTTGTTTTTAAAAATTATAAGGTTATGTGGGCAAAAGAAGTTGACTCTGCAGACCACTTACGAACGCACCAAATGCTACCATGTCGGATTCTTTAATGGATTCTCCTTGTGAAAAGTCTGTTTTTAAGGGATTTATAGGATTGCCGTCTTTAAACATCGCATACTGCAAATGGGGGCCTGTCGAAATCCCGGTCGACCCCACAAAGCCGATAACATCTCCCTGAACCACTGTGGCGCCGATTTTAATTCCCTTAGCAATCCTTGAGAGGTGGGCGTACTGGGTAAGGTAACTACCGTGTATGAGCTCTACCGTAATCCCCAAACCGCCCTTTGGTCCGGAAATAGCCACCTTGCCATCAGCAGTTGCGATAACTGGTGTTCCCGTATCTGCCGCATAATCAATTGCACGATGAGGGGTAACCTGCTTAGTCACTGGATTCATACGCTTATAGCTAAAACCCGAACTTATGCGCGCATAGCTGAGGGGCGATGTGAGAAACTGACGAGCGATCGAGTTTCCATCCGCATCATAGAACTTATCCCCGTAGCGGAACGCCGCGTATGTTGCGCCATCATTTGTGAATTTTGCGGCTAGGATTTTACCGGCACCGGCATCCTTCCCATCTAATGTTCGTCTTTCATAGATAACAGAGAATGCATCGCCCCCTCGAATATCAGCGGTAAAATCAATATCACTAGAAAAAATTTCTGCAAGCTCCATGGTTACCCTATCCTCAATACCCGCACTCTCGGCCGCCCCAAAAAACGAGTCAACTATGGTTCCTGTGGCTTTTGTAGTAGTCATCTGATATGGTATCGGTTCAGTGCTCGCGACGAAAGTATCGTTTGTTTTCTTGACTGCCACCATCGTATCGCTCGAAAGCGGATATTGCACCGAAGCAAATACCTCATTCACAAAGACCAATTTGAGTATCTTTCCAGTCTGGATTTTCGTGAGGTCAAATACCTCTTTTGAAGCATCGACTACGGCTAGTGCTTGATCATAAGAAATTTGGAATGAACCCAAAATTGCAGTGAGTGTAT
>DALYED010000004.1:0-6528 GCA_031972735.1 Minisyncoccota bacterium
GGTCATTATATCAGAAAGTTAGAACCCACTTCGAGCAAAACCCTGAGTGATTGAGGGTAATGGAATACTCAGGCACCCCCGCTCGTTCCGCTCGTCGCCCCACGGCATCTCCGGCTCTCGATTTTTTTCCGCCCCGCCATAAGAAAACTACGATTAGGAAAGATATGCCGATGGGGCGCTGTCACACCCTTGCCGGAGTGGCAGAGCCCACTCCTCTCGGGTGTGCCAGGCGGGGGTGCTTACTCCGCGAGTGTGGTGGCCGTCTACGATTCATCTCTCCGTACAGACTCCTGTGGTCGCCCTCCGACCTCGGTGTGGCGATTGGAGTTGTGTGAGCGTTGGACTTGGTGCACCCTCGGCCATCCGGCCTCGGGCATTTCCGCTAGGGCTACTCGCGCCTAGATGCCAGTGTGCGGGCGGTTGCCTCGCCGAGTGAGCCGTTGCTTTACCTCGAACGGCTCATTTCCCACCAATTGAGCCGTTCGACTTTGGAGACCTTGAATCGGCGAGTAACGCCTCGCCCCTAGTTGGGGGGATGGGCGGACCCTCCCCCCAGCGTGGAGGCGGAGTACCGCCACCCGCACAACCCCCCACCCGAGTTTTCATTACCGAGTTGCTCTTGTCGCTTTCGCTACGGATACAGGTGCCTCCGTTCGCGGCGGCGCTCATCCGGTTATCATGGGCGCCCTAGCGGAAATGCCCGAGGCCGGAGGAATCCAGGTGAGGGGTACGGCTGGTAGTTGGTGCGTGATTGAGCATTATGTGGTCGGAAGACTCATAACAGTGTTTTCCAGAATCTTCACTTTTTGCCATGGGAAATAACCAAGATATTTTTTTAGAGTCAGTCTTTCAGTGGGTTCATGAGACTTCTCATACTCAAATTCTAATCCCGCGCACTGGATGAGAAATGACCACCCTCCGGCATACGCCCGAACTAAGGGCGATTTCGGGACTTTAATTCGTCCGATTTTTGTAAACAAATTTGCATCTTTTTTGAATGCTGAAAAATAGTAGTTACAAGCAGCGACATGATTTTTGTACGAACCACGATTTTCTAGTTGCACGTAGCATTTAGAAATTTCCTCAAGTGTGGGTAAATTGGGAGTATTAATGTGAAGCGTAGTTATGGCCGAGAGACCGAATTGTGTTTGTTTTTCTGCATTCACAATGACCATTGCTCCGTAGTTCCCATTTGCCATTTTAAAAGTCACCACATCTCCGATTTCATAGGGTGAATTTACAAGTCGCTTCTTCACACGCTTTTTGGGCTTTTCTCTTGGCGTACTGATTTGTTGCAAGAAATTTTTTAGTGAAGTCTTTCTTTTTGCTATATCCGCATCGTCACCACCTAGCTCTTTCCATGTTTTCGCATCAATCCCCGAGTTTACAATTTCTTCAACTTTGTTAAACACATCAACATCGAGTGCGCCGATATTCCATTGTCCTTTAGCGAGTGCGAGCCAAAATAAATACCCATTATCACTAGTTTCATCCATGTACCTTTTTTCAAGAATTTTTCGTATTTCCAGTATGTCCTCGCCGTTGTTGTACAAATCTGAAAACTCACCAATAATATCGGCGGCATAATCATCCTGCATCATTCCTGTTCCCCAAGTACCCATGATTAAATTTTAGTATAAGTTACCGCGTGTCCAGTTTTGCCTACTTGTTTGATGCGTCCCTGTTTCTTCAATTCAGAAAGGTATCGCGTAGTGGTTGCGTCTGAAACGTGCAAGAGTTTCTCTACCTCATCATTAGTGATGTGTTTCTTCTTTTCAAACAACGTCATGATCTTCAGAAGTTTTTTCTGCTTACGGAGTTGAATGACAGCTTTTGCTTTTTCGAGAAAGACGCGTGCGAGATTACGAGGAGTTGTGACTGGCGCTTGCGCGGGCATGGATGCGAGGACAGGTTGCACAGGAGTTGGAGTTGGGTTTGGTGTTGCCGCTGAACCTTGAGTGACAGTTGGAGTTTGTGGCTGGGGCGCGACCAAATTTTCTTGACGGTCATCCGTCTTAGAAAATGGAAGTGACCCTTGTGGTCCCTCCGCTATCGCTTCGGCGCTCGGCGTTTTCGCCGTGGGTTTCGATTCGGGCAACGGCTCACTTCCTGCTATTTGAGCCGTTCCGGTTTCAGTGATCGGATCAGATGGTGTGATGGTTTGAGCCGTTTGGAGTGGAGAAACTGGCTCAGACTCAGCTTGCACGGCTTCCGCCTGCAATGGCTCAACTGCTGGGGTATCGGTTACTACCGGATTAGGGCTTGTTGTTACTGGTTCTGCGGTTTGTTCGTCCATGGGCTCATTGTATCAAAATCTTGGATGTGCTCACATCTTCATTTATCAGCAATCAAGCGATATATACCTTCTGCGCTGACGCTTTTGTCTTCTGCTGATGCGAGTATTTGGTGTCTAAGATAGCTAATCAAGGCAGCATCTTTATTCCCTTCGTGTTCTTGTAGAATAGCTCTCGCCAAACTGAGCGTTCCCTTGTCAGTGACTCGATCCTCAACTTCATTGAAAATCAACTCTGCTATTTCATTTTTGTCTTGCAAGAAGTACGCAAGCGCCATGAATGTCCACGGCTCAGCACGGCTTGGATTTAATTCTACGTTGCGTTTATAAGACTCGATAGCAGATTCGTATTTGCCGAGGGTGAGTTCGCTCAAGCCTTTGTGCCCCCAGATGGGGTAAAAATCCGGAACGACCTCTGTTGCTGCATGAAAATAGGCAATAGCTTCGACGTGGTTGTCTCGCTCTTGAGCAATGATCCCCTTATACATCAATGCGCCAGCATTAGTGGGGTTTGTTAAAAGTATTTCATCGCACGATTTTAGACACTCGTCGTACTGATTATTCTTGAAACTGAGAATCACCTCATCTGGCATTGAGCCAAATCGTGCTTCAAGGTCGGTCTTGGGCTTCTCATACATAGGTATATTTTATCAAAATGCGGTCGTATATGACACAGGTGCGAAGTGAAGTGATGCTCCTTGGGCCACCTAGGAGCCTAGGGGTGCATTCTAGGGCTGATTTATCTTTCGCAGTATCTAAACGATCCTTACTTATCAGTCATTTAACCTTACTTGCTGAAAGCTTTTGAGTACCATCAACTACTACAATTCGAGGATGAGGGGTTTGTGTTTTATCTTCTTCCTCAGATTGTTTTAAAATCGAGTTTAAAGTAGCGACGTCGGGTGTGTTTCTGACAACAAGAAAATAACTAGCCATAGCACCCTCGCTGGCCTGATAAATTCGAGTTTGTTTTTCATAGCCCTGACGAACATTCCCTGAAGTGAGTTTCACTTCAACCACGATCTTGTTCGTCCCCCTACTCAGCTTAAAGTCTACTGGACCCTGCCCAGCATTTGATTCTGGGCTAATATCAATATTGCTGTCTTCGCAGTATTTTAGTGCCGCTGCATAAAAAAACAATCGAGCATGGCGTTCATTCAGGGGTTGCATTGCGTCGTTGTACAGTCCTCGCCAGCCACCTTTTTTCTCAATAAAATTTCTAAAGGCTGCGATAATTTTATTTACGACGTCCGAGAGCTGATCGTCGTCAATGTGACGAGGTATCACAATTGGGTTGGCGCCAACGGCTTCTTCCGCTTTTTCTAGCCATTTATCAAGTCCACTCGGGTCTGTCACAAAATCATATGCTGCGGGCAAACAACTTTCGTATGCTTCGACCAAAGTTTTAATCCTTGATCTACTTGCCAATAAATAGCGCTTTACATCAACTTTCGTTAGTTTTTTTCCTTTAACAAAACACTCAGTAATTAATGCATTAAAGCGTCCTCGTAATTCCTCATTAAATCCTGCAACAATCGAGATTTCCTCAAAACTCGTTGCCACAGGAATGCTTCTTAATATTTCTTTCGGTAAAAATAATAGCGGCTTACCTCCGAGTGGGTGCATGGGCAACAAGAGTGACTTACCATTTATTTGTACGGAAAACGTCATTGGGATTTTTAATAACCCCGCTATTCGGTTTGTATATTTATAAACATCCTCCCGAAGAAGATTAATCAATGAATCACTTAATCGATCTGCGCCGAAATCTTCTTCGAAAAGTCCCATCACCTCAAAAATGACGGGGTCGGTTATGCCCATGGCGATGAGGTCTTCTGCTGTGGTGGCTAGCCGACTAGCAAGACCTCTTCCTATCGCTGATCCATCATCACTTTTGCTCCCATAACCAATACCAATACCCCTAATTTCACGAAGACGAAGGAGCATTTCTGCTTTAACCCTACCTCTTGTGTTTTTTGTTTTGAGTAGTGCAATAACTATTTCAAAGTGATGCCTCACTTTTGCAAGTGCATTCTTAAATTCAGGCGCACTAGAAACTCCAAGAAGTAGCGGGTCAACGAAAAACAAACTATCAACTCCAATAATTGGATTAAATGCGCCGGTTTTGCTGAACACTTTTTCAGAAATTCCAAAATATTCATTTGCTCGTTTTAATTTCGGCATATATTTAAGAACCCCTAATTACCCCCTTGTCTTTATCGTAAACGTAATTAACTATTTCTCCACTTATAATCAGATTGATTGTTACTTCGATGATTTCAATTGGTGCGATAAACCATTCTTTCGGAGTGTACTTATTTCCACTCTTATCTGTAATTTCAATACTGAGGCAGGACTCGCCCAAAAATCTATGGAGTAACCTCTCAAGTCTTTGCGGATTCATGTTGAAACACTGGAAAGTAGCGACTATGGCTACTGGTGCCATCAGATAGGTTGGATCTTGGTCTGCATTTTGAATCCTCTGCTCAACACTTGTTGTAGAAAATCCGATTTTATAAAGATTCTTTGTGGAACTAATTCTTGGATCAGTACTGAGCGATCGTAATATGTATATGTATCCAGTTTCTTGATCAGTCTCGCCAACATTAACAAGCTTGCTTTTACTCGAAACACTGTACCCGACTTCAGAGAGTCTTTTGCCGAGTGATCGCAAAAGGGCGTTTGATTCTGTGCCGTTCTCGTAGATACAACGTGTTCTTCGGTTTATTTTATTACTATTCCCGCGGTAAGGTGCATCTACCTTTTCAAGATAGACCAGAACTCCGCCCAGAACAAAGAAATCCCCTTCTTTCATCTCACTTTCCACGAATGCCGAGAGTTTTCTTTTCCCAGTTTTTAAGTCATCTTGGCACTCAACAAACAATGGCTCAAATTTATTGAAGTCAACGCAGGTTTTTCTATTTGCCACGAAGTCAGGATCGGATCTGTCAGAAGATATATTCGGTACATTCTTAATATCAAAAATTGAATCATCTTCAATTGCGAGCATCCCTAAATCATCATCACTTAAAAAGTCCGCAATTGATTCATATTCTTTGATTTCAACATCAAAGAAATGGTGCACATCGTATTTTACCAAAAACTCTTTTTGTTCCTTATTCTCTCTGAAGTGTTTAAGCCTCGATGCGAGCATGTGCTCATGGATGTCTTTCCCTAATTTCGGCTCTTCTCCATGGGTATCGAAAAATTCATTTATCTCCGCAAATGATTCAATGAGGCGGTCATCTGGGGTAGCAGGAATATGCTTCTTTGGTGCATCAAGAAGTCCTAAGTCATCATCATTAACGAGATCTAATAAATCATCCTTGCTCATGGGTATTTTGTGCTTGTTCTGTTTTGATCTTTCTTAAATACAAGACTGCCTCCGCCAGTCGTCTTTCAAGTGAGTCACTTGAGTTAACATCAGGGTTTCTACCAGTTCTTTCTTTAAACTCTTTTGCTTTAGGCCATAGCACGCGCACCTCTTCAGGTGTCATTTCAATTCTCGAAGAATCAATAGTATCTTGTATCACTTTCAAAATACCTGAAGTGACAGACTTTGAAAGTATCTCGAAGGCTTCTTGGAACGGGTTGATGCGATCAATGAGGTCTATATTGAGGTCTTCGATATTCACAAACTGTCCCGCCATGCGAACAAATTTCTTGTCACCAATCTCTTTGATCTCTCCGTTCTTGATAACGGAATCAACCACCACATGCTGTCTGACTTCCTCGACTTCAGTCTCGGTCAAATCAGGATATTTTATCCGAATGATCTTTGGAATCATTACCTTGTTAATGACTTCAGGATCAACATTACCTGGGAGAGCTTTTACTATCTGATCATCTTGCAATATCGATGCCTTAAGGTCGTTGATGTCAGACTCAATAATATCCTTAACTCTATCAGAACTTGGTTCTTTAAAGCCGTTAATTTTTATTTCTCCAGGAGTAAATTCTTTCTCATCGTTTGGGAATTTTGCTTTAAAGTTGTAGTGCGGTGCCATGACTTGTTCCATAAGCAAAGAGCAGGTAATGGCTTTCAGCATGTTGTTTACCGAAACTTTCACCTCGCTGTCTTTTGCATCAGGTTGTGCAATCAGATTGGTGAATTGTGAATGAGTTTTGTTGGCACTGTCACGCGTAGCGCGACCAATGATTTGTATAATCTCTGTGAGCGAACTTCGGTATCCTACAGTCAACGCATGCTCACAGTACGGCCAGTCAAAACCCTC
>DALYED010000004.1:6538-7273 GCA_031972735.1 Minisyncoccota bacterium
GCAATAATGATATCCATATCATCTTCACCCTTCATTGTTCGTAAATACTGTGCGATTTTCTCACGATCCTGTGAGTCATCTACAAGATTAGCAACTTTGAGCATCTTTCCATCCTTATCTCTTTTCACATAGATAACGCCAGTGTCATGATCTTGATGGTCCACTTCTCCGATAATATCCAAGATGAGATCAACTTCGTTCAGTTTATCTTTTGTGGACTCACCTGAGTTTACGTTTGGAATGTGTAGTATGGTCTTCTTGTCGGTATCAAGCACCTCAGCGATAGCAGATGTATATTTACCCTGATAGAAATGGTAGCCAATACCGAGTGACTTCAAGTATGTATAGCCGTTAAGCTGTTGGTAGTAATTGTAGGTGACCTTAGTAAACTTTGCTTCATCCTGAGGGAGTAGAACTGCTACGCCATCACCTCTAAAATATGAGCCAGTCATTGCAATGATGTTTGCATTTGAATGGGTCATGATCCCATGCAAAACAGCACCTAGTCTGCTGTTCTCTTTGTCTGCGGAAATATGGTGAAACTCATCGATGGCAAGTAGTGTGTCATTGAATTTGGCATCTTCGATCTGCTCACATGCAAAGCGTAGCGTTGCGTGAGTGCAAATGAGAATAGTCTCGTCATTCTCCATGAAGTTCTTAAATGCTTGCACTTTGGTACTACTGCCATCGAGCCCTGGAGTACAAAGATTGTAGTCATCATTCGGCTTCCAGTCA
>DALYED010000004.1:7283-62051 GCA_031972735.1 Minisyncoccota bacterium
AGCAAAAAATCCGTGCGTGGTGAGATCGGTGTCACCAAATGATCCACCAATAGACTTCTCGGGCACAGCAACAATGACTTTCTTGATTCCTTGGTTTTTCAGTTTATCAAGTGCAAGAAACATTAACGCTCTGGATTTCCCAGAAGCGGGAGGGGCTTTCAAGAGGAGGTATTGCGCCCCTCGTTTCTCGAATGCCTTAGCCTGCATTTCACGCATACCTAGTGCGTTTAATTTCGTACTTTCGCCAGTTTGCTTGTAATCTGCAGTAGCGACTTGGATTGTTTTCATATAATTATTTGTTGGTTTCGTTACTGATCATTTCCTCATACAATTTGAACAAGTGAGCCAATCGGTCTTCGTCATTTTCAAAAGGTTTATTTCGGTATATTTGATCAATGGCGAGGTCAAGATATTTGTGAGCGTCCCTCAATCCTTCGGGCATTTTATCAGGATCGTATAACTCTGCCATAGTTCTATCAGGGTATTTTTCACGTTCTCCAAGGATATTATACACATGGCCAGTCAGTGCCTCTTTTTGTTCAACCGTAATTTCAGGAAAAGGAAAGGTGTTATAGCAAATTGTTCCCGAGTACCTAATATCAGTCTTTAATCTTCCTGCCACTGCCTTAACCCAAACCATGTGCATTTTTGATGTAAGAATACTAAATATATACAGCTCAGGATTATAAATAACTAAAACCCCATTACTAAATACTGTACCTTTATCTAAATATCCAACTGTCATATAATCCCTCCTTTCAGTACTTGTCATGGGAAGGATTATTGCATTAGAATTTTTGAATTTTCTATAAAAAAATCGATGTGCCACTGTCGCTGCTTTTTTTGCATCTCGCCCTGCACTAAGTCTGAATGCCCTACATTTATCAATTCTGTCCTTAATTAAAGGAATTTCATTCGCTTCTTCGGCTAGTTCATCATCTATCCACAAACAAAATCTTTTTGTACCACTTAAAAAATCACTTCCACCCATAAATGGTTTTATAAATTTTTTTGAAAGAGGGTTATTTAGAATAAAATTATCTCTTTCTTCTTTTGAAAGAGTTAGGTGTCCACCATCAATTCCACTACTACCTAATATAATTTCTCCTACTTCAGAAAGTGGTTTGTTTCTCGCACAAATATACAAATTTTTTGCTTCAACTAAGTATGGGGAAATATTAAAAACTTTATGTTTTATCTGGTCTGTATATATGTATTTAGGTCTCTCAGATAACTTTCTTAACCCTATGATCACGCAAGTAACCCCCGCATTTCCTTTTGCCGAATTCTGCCATTTAAATGATTGATGTGCAAAACTAATTTCAATCTCATCACGCAGAATTAAAGGCCACAGAACAGCTACTTGTTCGCCTTGGGAAATTGAATTTGTAGAAACGAAGGCAGACTTATTATTTGTATTTTTAATATATTTTGCAGCAAGAAAAAACCAACAGGATATGTAATCAATATTGCTAATTTTTTCATTACCCTTAAATACTATTTTTAAATCATCTCTTTGATCTTCATTTTGCTTTTTCGCTCCATAGTAAGGAGGATTCCCTATCACGTAAATTTCGTAAGGCTCATTTTTATAATTAAGCTTTGGGCATATTTCATTCCAATCTAGCCTTGTGGCATTTCCACAGATAATTTTTCCACTCTCCTTGAGGGGTAGAGTTGGTTTCATAATTCCAAATTCATCATCAAACGAAAGATTCATTTGGTGTTGGGCAAGCCACAACGAAAGTCTTGCGATCTCATGCGCAAAATCATCAATTTCAATGCCAAAAAATGAGTTGAGGGAAATGCCTGATAGAGGCATGTGATTTTGTTGCCCCATGTCAGTCATTTTTTCAATTATCTTGATTTCGAGCTTACATAGTTCCTTGTATGAAATAATTAAGAAATTTCCTGAGCCACAAGCAGGATCAAATATTTTTATCTTTACAATCCTCTCTCGCAGTTTGGTAAGTTTGTTTAAACTATCCTTTGAGTCTTCGAACTCCTCGTATAAGTCGTCGAGGAAAAGTGGCTCGATGACTTTCAAAATGTTGGGGACAGAGGTGTAGTGCATTCCAAGGTTTTCTCTTTGCCCAGGATGAACGACTGCCTGAATCATTGATCCGAAAATGTCAGGATTGATCGCACTCCAGTCCAACTGTCCGCATTCAATAATGAGTTTTCTGGAGCTTGCCGTAAAAACAGGTAATTTAATCTTCTTTTCAAAAAGCCCACCGTTTACATATGGAAACTCGGTAAAGTGGTGTGCAAATAATGCCCTGTCCTTCGCCTCAGCATTAAGAACATCAAAAAGCGTATCGAAGTATGCACCAAGATCTGAACCACTCACTTGCGTTGATGAATCAAGTGAATTTGTAAATAAGGTCTTTGGGAATATACCAGTGTCTTCAGCAAAGAAGCAGAAGAGTAGTCGAGATAGGAAAATATTGAGATCATGAAGTCCACTCTCACTATGATCAGGACTATCATTGATGATCTGATCGTACAGCTTAGCCATTTTGCTCGCCGCACGGATATCAGCAGGATTCTCATTTACATGCTGAGCTTTCTCCATTCCTGCCCACGGCAAGAAGAAAGCATAGTGCTTACCCAATTCGTTGATGTGAATATCAAGGGTTTCGCGCGTTTTTGTATCAACTGCAAGGAGAGTCTCAAAATCGGTAACAATAATAAACCGTGGGTTATACTTTGATGCCATCTTATCTTTTTGAAGATCATCAATAGTAACGTGCACATCTTCTCCCGATGGGACATGAAAAAGAAGTTTATTTTTCAGAATTATCTGGTTATCCTTACCGGACAGTTTTGATGGGCTATTCCTAAGGAGGGTGATGGTGCTTTTAGGTATTTCGTATGCGGAAAGCAACTCAAAGACAAACGTTTCCCTTGAAAGGTCTGTGCTCAATTTTTCTAGGTTTTCTTGAAGTGCAACTGAGTTCATGTTTATGTATAGGCTATTTTAAAAGCTCATTACTTGAAACACCCAGCGCGCTCGCAAGTTTTGAAATAGTCGAAAGGGTCGGATTCGTCTTGCCGTTTTCAATATTGCTCACAAAACTTCGGCTAAAGCCGAGCGTTCTAACAATATCTCCTTGTGTTATGCCTTTCTCTGTTCTAATACGTTTTAAGTTTTTCCCCAATTTTGCAGACTCACTTTTCATGTCCACAGATTATACCGCGGTAATTATATTGTACACTAATATTATAATATAATGTAACAGTCCCGAAATTCATTATGGTAAGCGAAACGCTTTCTTGATTTTAAGTATGGCGGGGCGGAAAAAAATCGAGAGCCGGAGATGCCGTGGGGCGACGAGCGAAGCGAGCGGGGGTGCCTGAGTTATCCTTGCTCATTCCTCTCGAAAAAGGTTCGCGCGAATGATATTATGACACCACCTAAAGATACTTTGTCGGAGAATGGCGAAAAGCTCGCGGTCTGCGACGCAGACTGCTCGGCTGTGGAAATCCAATTCGCCTTTGTGTGCGCCATGAATTCATAAAGTTCCCCCCAATTAACTTATATGCAAGGACTCAAACCAAAATATTTCCTCTACGCGCGCAAGAGTACGGAGGAAGACGATCATCAGATCATGAGTATCGAAGCTCAACTCTTTGAGCTTCGTGAATATGCGCGCAGAGAAAATATCGAAATTCTCAAAGAATTTACCGAATCGAAAAGCGCAAAGAAGCCCGGACGTGAGTTGTTTAACGACATGATGGAGCAAATAGAGTACAGCAAGGTTCCGCTCGGTATCTTGGCATGGCATCCTGACCGCCTTGCTCGTAATTCGGTGGATGGAGGCAAGGTGGTCTATCTAGTAGATACCGAGCAAATTGTTGCTTTGCGCTTTCCGACATTTTGGTTTGAGCCAACTCCGCAAGGCAAATTCATGTTGCAGGTGGCGTTCGGACAGAGCAAGTACTATAGCGACAATCTTGTGGAGAATATCAATCGTGGAATCCGCCAGAAAGTTCGTCGTGGCGAGTGGCTAACAAAGGCTCCCTTTGGCTATCTCAATAACCCTAAAACGCGCAATATTGAGCCTCACGCAACTGAATCGCGCATTGTGGTGCAAGTGTTTAAGGAATACGCCAAAGGGACGCATACACTCGGCACAATTTCTGACTTTATGGCGGATCACGGAGTACTTACATCAAACGGAACGCCACCTGCCAAAGCTTCCGTCGCTCGCATGCTTTCAAATCGTGCATACCTCGGTTTGACGCATCATAAGGGCGAGTACTACGACGGAAGCTTTGCGCCAATTGTTTCTCCGATACTGTTTGAAGCAGTGCAGAAGATGCTCGCGAAGAAAGCGAAGCCTCGTGTGCAAAAAGTACCGAACCATTTCCCTTTTGCACAGTTCGCAAGGTGCGGTGAGTGCGGAAGCATGATCACGGCTCAATATTCCACCAATCGTTTTGGTACTGTCTATACTTATTATCGTTGTACCAAAAAGAAGGGTGTCTGTGGTCAGCCGCATACATCCGCAGCCGCACTCACCGCCCAGATACATGCACTGCTTCAAACAGTCTCGCTTCCTCTTTCAGAAATTGAGGTCATGGAGAGACAAATTGATGTATGGGAAAAAGAGTCAATTTCCAAAAGAGGAAGTGTTGCTCAAAATCTTAAAACCAAGCTTGCAGAAACAAAGGAGAAGCTCGATAAGCTCGTTTCAATTTATCTCGATGGGGATATTGAGCGTGAGATTTACATACAACGCAAAGACCTTCTCCTTCGCCAGAAAAGCAAGCTTGAGGAGAGTTTTAAAGATTTAGGGCAACAGAGAAAAAATTGGGTCGAACCCTTGCGGAGTTTTGTTTTATCTTTGAGAGAAGGCGTGGAATTGGAAAAGGGCGAAAATTATTTCGCATGGCGTGAGTTTTTCCAAAAGATCGGCTCGAACCCTACTCTCAAAGACAAATCTCTTTCAATCCATTGGGGAGAACTTTATGAATTCATGGCGCACACAAAGGCGAATTGGATTTCCACAGCCGAGCAGTCTGCGTCGCAGACCGCGAGCTTTTCGCCATTCTCCGACAAAGTATCTTTAGGTGGACCATGGGAGAATCGAACTCCCCACCTCTTCCATGCCATGGAAGCGCTCTACCAAATGAGCTAATGGCCCTCGGTGAGCATTATACAAGACTTTCAGAATGAGTCACGAATCTTGTAGACAGGTCATTCATAGTACTTTTTTATGTATTTTTTCATATCTCAAGAAAATTGACATATATTGAAATATCTGATATAATAGTATCAGTTCCTTTCAAGATTGTATTCTCCAATATGAGGAGTATAAAATGCTTCAACGTATCACTGTATACCAAAAAAGTATCCAAGAGTGTGTTTTTCATCTTAAAACAATGAAACGCAAGGATTTCTGCCGCTGGCTCGAGACTGGGTACGGCTGTATTTTTTCTTTTGTTATGCTCCTTTTGCTTGTGATTCTTCTCAACTGGGCAACTCTTCCAAAGCGTCCTGATCCAGTTCAATTTGTGCAACTTGCTGAAATCGTTACAGCACAAACAACTTCCATCAGCTCAGTTTCGGAACACGTTGTAACAGCTCCGCGTATCCTGCAAGTTACCTCAAAATCTGGTATTACTCCTTTGCAATATCAATACACGATCAAATGGGGTGACACACTTACTCGTATCATGAAGGAGACATGCAATTCGATCAATGAATTGCAGAGCATAAATCACATCGAAAATCCGGACTTAATTTATGCTGATAGTCAACTGATTATCAGAAAAGTGAATTCCTGTTTGAGTGCGAACCTGTCGCCTTCCAAGTCGATTACGTACGCAGCGAATGCAGTCAAAGCACCAGTGCAATTGCCCAAGGCGTCTATTGATGAGCCAAGTCTCGAAAGCGCAGCAGGCATGATTCATCAATCGACTGTTACGATTTCGATTGAAGCGATCAGCACACTTGAGACTGAAGACGCTACGGAAAGCGGAGCACCAAGTACGGTCCACCTCATTGACTCTGCTGTAGACGAAGTAATCGCATGCAATACTGATGCAGATTCCCTACAGAGCAATACACCATTGGTGCATCTTGGTACAATTTCCCCAGAATCAGACCCCCAAATTGATCCAGCTGGCGATGAACTTACGGATCATACATCTCAATCACGCGAGCGAACGTCGCTTTGTGAAAGTGTGAGATACCTTGAGCCTGATTTAAGTAAAATACCCTAATACACCATTAGAACGCCCCACAATATTGTCGGGCGTTTCATTTTATCTACGCAAGAGAATTTGACATAATCCTGTTTAGTGACTAGAATAATTTTTTGTTCTTCCATATCTTTCAATTTAATTTCTGATACACGCAGTCTCACAAGGGGTATCAAATTGCGGCAAATACAAAGAATCAAGGTGTGGGTGCGGTGCTAGTCACCATGCTCATTCTCCTGATACTCGTCGGACTCATCTGGAATGACCGCCAAACAGGAGCACAAGAAAGCGACAAAAGTCAGCTTAGTGCTCCACTCAAGCAAGAAATGCGCGGAGTGGTAACCACACAAGATTCTACTAAAGTAGTAAAAAATCTCATTCCAGAAGTTTTCTATCGAGTTGTTGTTCGCGGAGACACGCTTACCAAGATCGCACGTGAGTCGTGCAACACAATCGGTGACATCGCCACAGAGAATCATATCTCTGACATCAATGTTATCTACGTGCACCAAACACTCACGCTTAAAAAGGTAGAACCATGTTCTCCGGTATTGGCGAAGTTGAAAACTTCTCCGGAGAACGTTCTGCAGTCACAACGCGGAGCTTCTCGGGAAAAGTCTTTATCACCCGATTCCGCGATTTCTTCGTTGCAACATGCTGGCACACAGCGCACCAATCGACTTGTCACTGATGATATCTCTCCTGTCGAGTCAGTGCGTAATTGTGCGACTGTTGCATGGCGGATCAAGGATAACCTTGAAAAGCTCCGTATCAATGCAAAATGCATCGAAGAGATGTATGGTGAAATCATTCGAGATGCCATTCGCGAGGTAGATACTCGTATTGCATTTTATGATGTCATTGCGATCATCATTATCGAGTCCAAAGGCAACCCACTTGCTACCAACAGCGAAACGGATTGCCATGGACTGATGCAGCTCCAATCGCCCACTGCCCGAGGTTTCGGTGTCGCACATGTGTATAACCCCAGAGAAAATATCTTTGGTGGTGTACGCGTACTTTCGAACTATATCTTCGAAAAGTTCGGAGGTAGTCGTGCGCACGGAATCGCAGGATACAACATGGGTCCGTACAGCAAGTATTTCAAAGGTCACAATGACCCCAATAAGTATTGGTATGTACGTGATGTCGAGCGCATTCGAGCGATACTCGAACCACTTCCGCCCGTCTCTGGTGAAGAGATACTGCTTGAGCCGTCGCAAGAAATTGCGTCAGAAAGAAAATTGAAAGACTAGTTTTTCAATTGCTCCAGAAGCAAAAACGCCCCACAAAAGTGAGGGCGTTTTTATAATTTCTACAACTTCATGCGATATCACCTGCAAATACTTTCTCAAGTGTTGCAATATCAAATTTCTTCATCGCAAGAAACGCTTGAGTTACTCTCCCAATCTTTTCCATATCTCCAGATTTCATCATCTCATCCATGCGAGTTGGAACAATTTGCCAAGATAGACCATATTTATCTTTGACCCATCCACACTGCTCTGCATCTTTCACAAAGGAAAGCTTCTCCCAGTAATAATCGATTTCATCTTGGGTGTCACAGCGAATGACAAACGATATTGCTTCGTTAAATTTAAACATCGGACCTGCTGTCATGAGACTTAATTCTTGCTCAAATATCACAAGCGTTGCCATCTCCACATTACCCGATGGAGTATCAGCAAGTGATCCATTGCTACGTAACATCGCATCAGGGAAAACTGAGATATAGAAGTCAGTAATTTCTTTTAAATTCTTATCAAACCAAAGAAATGGAGTAATTTTTTTCATACCATCAGTATAGCAAATTTCCTTGATGGAAGAATTTGGAGATGTGAGGTCTAATGTCTTTCAGTTGACTATGGAGTGTCCTAGATATTGCGCTCTGAAAAATAAAATACCGCCTCTGAAGGCAGTATTTCATTTGTGGACCGTACAGGACTCGAACCTGCCACCCCCGCATTGCAAATGCGGTGCTCTACCAGATGAGCTAACGGCCCAAAGTGCTACTATCGTAACAGAAGAGATTATACATGAATACTATTTTTTTTCCACCTTTTTTACAATGTTAAACTATTTCTTTTGCGTAAGCGCAAGTGAGAGGATGTGGTCTATGAAATCGCTAAATTCAACTTTTCCTGCTTTTAACGCTTTCGGAAGGAGTGAATTATCAGTTAATCCTGGAAGGGTATTTATTTCAAGCAGATAAATACCATCATCCGCAATAATAAAATCAGAGCGCGAATAGTGGCGTGCACCAATTGCATGATGTGCTTTGAGTGCTAGCTCACGAAGTTTCCCATGTACTTCAAGGGTAAATCTTCCCGGACATATTTCTTCGGTTTCTCCGCTATATTTCACATCTTGGTCAAAAAAATCATGTGCTGGTGGAGGCACAATTTCGATTGGATAAAGCACAAATGACTCGCCAGGAGTTGTGCCCTCAATTACACAGACAGTTGCTTCCTTTCCAGGAATGAAGTCTTCTACGAGCACATCGCCATGTTGACTTGCTTCAACCAGCGCACTGCGTAGTTCATCATATGTACGTACAACTTTTGTGGCGAAGGAGGAACCACCCGATACAGGTTTTACAATAACGGGCATGTGTCGGTTGCGAAACAAATCAAATGCTACTTCAAACATGTTCGCAGTTTCGCTAATTACCTCACCGTGTGGAACTTTGAGTCCAGCTTCAGTAAAACGATCCTTTGCAAGTTGTTTGTGCATACCTACGGCAGACGCCATAACTCCCGATCCAGTATAAGGTATCTGCATTGCCTCAAAATGCTGTTGCACTTTTCCATCCTCACCAAACTTACCATGCATTGCATTCCATACGACATCAACATGATGGTTAATATTTGCAAGGTCGGTGCGAATGCCATTCATATACCAATCACCTCGTGGCGTGACGAGGATATCAACGGGGGTATATTTTTCACGATTGAGATGCCGGAGCACACTCTCACCTGTTTTAAGCGAGACAACATATTCAGAAGATGGACCTCCTCGAACTACTCCTACGCGAATGTGCGACATACCTATCAGTATAGTGTATTCAGATGTTAGTATCTAGTATGAACATACACTATTTTCTTATCTTATCGCGTAGTTCACGGTGATACGCAACGGCAAAACGATGGGATTCAAGATTTGCAATTAATATCCCACGTTTATACGACTCTATCAGTTCTTTATTACCCATTATTGCTTTTGCTTTGTGCTTGTCATCTTTCACAACACTTACAATTGGAATAGTGAAATTGAGTTCTTTGAGTACCTTTTCTGCGCGTCTTTTTTGTGCTGTACCACCATCGATGACAAGCAGATCTGGACGTTGCCATTCAGGGTGTGCGAAACGTCTCATCAGCACTTCCTCAAGATGAAGTGTATCGTCAGCTCGCTCACTCTCAATTCGTATTTTAAATTTGCGATAATCGCTTTTCTTTATCTGCCCATCTTCAACAACCACCATCACTCCAACAGTGTACTTTCCTGAAATATGTGCGATATCGTAGGCTTCGATTCGGTATGCCCGATCTCTTTTTTTTGACGAGCGTTGTGAGTATTCGCGTATCTCTTCATCTAAGAGTGACACATCTTTAATGTGCTTTAACGCATAGAGCATTTTTTTACTGTCGTTGGCTTGCTCAAATGCAAGCTCTTTTGCATGTGCATGCATTGATTGAGTAAGGCGTTTTACCACTTCTGTTTTTTTGCCCTCAAAAAATAACTTAATATTTTTGAGTTGTTCGTTGTACTGAGTTGCATCAATTTCACCACTACACACACCAGGGCAGAGACCGATTTGGCGATTAAAACATGGTTTCCCTGTACTTGGATCACCAAGCACTGGAGGAGTACATTTATCGCGAAATGGGAAAATACGTCTGATGATCTTAAGTGCTTCTGCAAGACTCCTTCCTTGCGGAAAAGGTCCAAACGCTTGCTTGTATATCTTACCGTTATCACCTACGTCTGTGAGCATATTTCGTTCACGAATTACCAGTACTCGTGGAAATATTTCGTTGGTAAATACTACATAATTAAAACTTTTGTTGTCTTTTTCTTTAGTATTATAAATTGGCTGGTGTTCCTTTATGAGTGCAGCTTCAAGAATGAGTGCCTCAAGTGCGGAATCTGTAGTGGTGTATGTTACAGAGCCAGCAAGTGTGACCATATCAACAATATGCTTACCTCGAGTATGTAGTAGGTCATTACTAAAATAACTTCGGACACGATCTTTCAGTGACGTGGCTTTTCCTATATAGAGAATACCCCCATTTGTATCAATAAATCGGTATATACCAGGCTCGTCAGGCAGTTTTAGTTCCTTGAGATTTACTTGAATCACAGTATGATCATACAATGAAGTATAGCTATTGACAAATATGTAATTAGTGATTTGATTAAGAAGTTCCTTTATAACCCGAAACAATTGGAGACACTCATGGAGCTTGTTATTTCAACCCCAACAACAGAGCAAGTCTATAAATTTCCTTCCCCTCTTCTGATACCAGAACGCGACAAATATCGTATTGCTGAGTGTATTAGCAAAGAGCATCAAATTGGCATACTTACTGCTCATGGTGCGTCGTTTGCTGATTTGATGGTTACCTGCCGCCAACTCGCGAACAACTACTTGATCATCTCAACTAAGCCCTACGACGATAAGCCTCCTGTTGCACTTTCGTGTGATGCTGCATACAAAGCTATCCTAAGTGGCACAATTCAATTTTTTCGCGAATATGGAAGAACAACATTGAGCGTCAAGGATCTGATCGTTGATTTGCCAGCAATTCTTGATGACATGGATCTGGTTGGACATCTTCGTCAGTAAATAACCCAAATGCAAACGGGGTCACATAAGTGACCCCGTTTTTTTACATGAGAATTATTTTTTTCTTCTCAGCATTTTCTTTAAATATGTTCCTGTATGTGATTTTGTATTATTCGCAACCTCTTCAGGGGTTCCCTTGGCTACTAGTTGCCCACCACCTGATCCACCCTCAGGTCCAATATCAATAATATAGTCACATGATTTAATCACATCAAGGTTGTGCTCAATGAGCATGACACTGTTTCCTTTCTCTACGAGCATCTGTAAGATATCTATAAGCTTTTGTACGTCTGCGTAATGTAGCCCTATTGTAGGTTCATCAAGGAGATAGAGTGTGCGTTGCATAAGTGGTCGGTACAACTCAGAAGCAATTTTTACACGTTGCGCTTCGCCGCCTGAAAGAGTGGTGGCACTCTGCCCAAGAGCAAGGTATCCAAGGCCAACATCATTTAAGCTTTTCATGCGATCAGATATTGCGGGAATATCCTGAAAAAATGTGCATGCTTCCTCAACAGTCATTTGCAATACATCATAAATACTTTTCTTTCGCCATTTCACTTCGAGCGTTTCCTTTTGAAAACGCTTTCCTTGGCATACGTCACAAAGTACGTAAACAGTAGGGAGAAAGTGCATCTCAACTGCAACCATGCCATTACCTTCACATGCTTCGCAACGCCCACCTTTCACATTGAACGAAAAGCGAGACGACTTCCATCCGCGTATGCGTGCTTCCTCACTCTCAGCAAACAGATCTCGAATGAAGGTCCATGACCCTGTGTAAGTAGCAGGATTAGAGCGTGGCGTGCGACCGATTGGAGATTGGTCAATAAGAATCGTGCGATGGAGATATTCAGTGCCCGTAAACTCAGAGCAGTTATAAATTTTTGCACTACGGTATTTTCTATCGAAACGTGCCTGCAGATTTTTGTGAACTAGTTCATACAGGAAAGTTGATTTCCCAGAACCAGAAACTCCCGTGATCGCAACCATGCGACCAAGAGGAATGCTTACATTCATATTGTTAATATTGAATGCCTTACCACCTTTGATCGTCAGCTCCCCTTTCTCTTTATCCCTGCGTTTTTCTGGTACTTTAATACTGACGTCACCTCGCAAGTAATCAAGGGTAAGTGACTTTTTCTTTTTATCAAGCAAAAGTTCTTCGAGGTACCCTGATACAACTACATGACCACCATGCACGCCTGCACCAGGACCAATATCGACTAAATAATCTGAAGCAAAAATTGTATCTTCATCATGTTCAACAATGATGATTGAATTGCCCATATCTCGAAGATCACAAAGCGTTTTTATTAATCGATC
Organism: Minisyncoccota bacterium; assembly: GCA_031972735.1. Taxonomy (GTDB): domain Bacteria; phylum Patescibacteriota; class Minisyncoccia; order Phycocordibacterales; family UBA6899; genus MHLP01. The sequence continues at coordinate 19,663 of DALYED010000004.1, forward strand.
ATTATCTCGTTGATGAAGTCCAATAGTTGGTTCATCAAGTACATAGAGTGCTCCTACGAGTCGTGATCCAAGTTGTGATGCAAGTCGAATACGTTGCGCTTCTCCACCTGAAAGCGTATTTGCACGACGACCAAGAGTAAGATACCCAATTCCTACATCAAGCATGAAACGGAGTCGTGATTCAATTTCTTTAATAATCACTGATGAGATTTGGCGCTCCATTTCTGTGAGTTCGAGAGTAATAAAAAACTCACTTGCCTCTTCAATCGACATATTTGTGATATCGAGAATACTTTTACCACGCGGATAGAGTACCTTATTCTTTTTCTTGAGTGTTTCAGACTCTTTAATGGCGTTTGCATCACCAATAGTGACATTGAGTGCTTCTCCTCGAAGCCGTGCACCCTTACATGTGTCACAAGGCTCATCTCCAAAAAAATGTTTTGTTCCAAGCCCATTACAGGATGGGCAGGCACCATAGGGTGAATTAAATGAGAACAATCGAGGTTCTATTTCTGGGTATGAAAAACCATCATCTGGACAAGCAAATTTTGCAGACATAAGCGTCTCTTCTTCACCGATGACCATAAGTACAAGTCCATCGGTTTCCTCAAGTGCTTTTTCAACAGACTCAGCAAGTCGCTCTCGCACACCTTTTTGATTTTCTTTGAATTCAGAAACAAAAAATTCATCAACGAGAATATCAATATCGTGCTTTTTAGTTTTGGTTAACTCTATGCGATCTCGTAAATTTTTAATTTTTCCATCAACTCGCACTTTGGTATATCCTTTTGATAGAAAATCGTAGAGTAGTTGGTAGTACTCCCCTTTTCTTCCTCGTATGACTGGAGCATAAACCCCAACTTTGAGTGTGGAGTATGGGACTCCCATTACAGCATCTTTTGCTTCATGTGCTCCGATCTTGTCGACGCGCTCCGAAATAAAATCAATAATTTCTTCATTCGTAAGACGCTTAATTGGTTTTCCGCAAATAAGACAGTGCGGGATACCAACACGTGCAAACAATACGCGGAGATAGTCATAAATTTCAGTAATTGTAGCAACTGTTGAACGAGGGTTTGAAGAGTGAGATTTTTGATCAATTGAGATTGCAGGCGAAAGTCCCACAATTTCATCAACATCAGGTTTCTGCATTTGATTGAGGAATTGTCTTGCATATGCAGATAGTGACTCAACATAACGTCTTTGTCCTTCAGCAAAAATAGTATCAAAGGCGAGTGAAGATTTCCCTGAACCCGAAAGACCTGTCACCGCAACCATTTTATTGCGCGGCATCTCAACCGTAATATTTTTAAGGTTATGTGTTCGAGCACCTCGAACTATTATTTTCTCTTCATGTTTTGGCTTCTCTTTTGATGACATATCTAAAGTAGCGCGATTCTATCATAAAACGTGCTTTTTGACACCTTTCAAGAATTACCCTCACTACTTTGGCTCTCGCGGTTTTGCAACAATTTGCTTTACCTCCTGCACGACTTCGTCAAGAGTGAAGTTTGCTTTGACGAGAAAATGATCAGCACCACCTTTCAGTGCTCGCTCAACATCTTCACGCTGACCAAAGTTTGAGAGCATGGCAACATGAGTACCATTGAGTGCCGGATTTAATCTTACTCGGCGAAGCACTTCATAACCATCAATTCCGGGAAGTAAAATATCAAGTAAAATAATATTTGGGATATTTTTTTCTGCAAGCGCCAGACCTTGTTCTCCGTCTACTGCAGTTGTGACGTCTAAATTTTCTTTAATCATTTTTTGAGCAGCAAGGTCACGTAAGAATTTATCATCTTCAACCATAAGCACGCGGATCTTTTGGTCACTTTTCTGAACAAGTGGACTTGGTGTTACCAATGTCGCTTCATGAGCAGGGCCTATTTGCTTTGCGATCTTTGAAATAATCTGATCAGGGGTAAATGATGTTTTGACAAAATAGTCCTTGATTCCTAAATGCAAACCTTTTGATATTTCCATCAAATCACCTGTGTTTGAAGCGATGATAATTGGGAGTTCTTTTTGCCACAATTCATTAGATGAGCGAAGCGATTGGATGATTGCAAATCCATCAAATGTTTGAGCACCTACGTCAAGAATCAGGAGATCAGGGTGATAGTGCTCAAATTCTGCAGCCGCAGTCTGAGCATCATGGACAGCAAGTGTCCCATAGCCAACTTCTCCAAGCTTTGAAACGAGTGTTTCTGAGATTGGTTGATCTGTGAGTATAATTAAAATTTTCTTTTCGACATCTGGATTCATATATATCAATTAGTATAACATATTCTTGAGCTAAGAACTGAAAGGTAAGAGTACGTGAAAAGTTGTCCCTTGATCGATGATACTATCGAACCAAATCTTTCCCCCGTGTCGCTTGACCACACTTTGAGCTATGAATAGACCCAACCCAGATCCATTTGTCTCTGTATGCACTGCATTGTTAGCACGAAAGAACCTTGAAAAAATCTTATCTTTTTCTGCTTCAGGGATACCAATGCCATTATCGGTGACCCAAAAATGAAGCTCTTCTTTTTCCATAGCAACACCAACAGTAACGACTCCATTCATTCTTGTGTATTTAATTGCATTATCAATCAAATTCTGAAGCACATCACGCATTTTATCTGGGTCAATTTTAATTTTTTGCAGTGCTTCTTGTGGTGTACTGAGTTCAACACGAATATTTTTCTGAGTTGCAAGTGGCAATAGGTTTTCAATCATATTTTGCACCAGCTCTTCAAATTGCACGGGAACAAAATTATATTTTATTTTTCCTGATTCAAGCCTATCGACAGCAAGCATGTCATTAATAAGTCCTATCATGCGCTCATTTGAATCAAAACCTTTTGTAATCAGGTCCTTCTGTTCTGGGTTAATTGGTCCTGCATCTTGATCCAATAGAATTTTAAGCGTCCATTTGATTGCAGAAAGTGGCGTTCTCAACTGATGTGCAACGATTGAAATGATTTCCGATTTCATTTTATCTAGCTGTGTAAGCTTTTCATTTGCACCAGAAAGCTCAAGATCACGGCGCACTAACAACTTTGCGCTTTTATCAAATTCTACAGTGAGCTCTTCGAGGCGTTTTACATGACCTTCTTCTTTTGTGATCTGCTCAATTAACAGAATGTCACGTGCGCGTAAAAGTCGGGAGATATAACCACCAAAAAAACCCATGAGAAGAAAGACGAGAAAAAGAATTCCGTCTTTTGTGAGTTCAATAGAAAGTTCGCGTGTAATTGTGGCAGTTCCAAATTGAAAAAGCTGAGTAAATACTCCTGCACGTATAAATGCTGAAAGGAAAATGAGGCAACCCGAAACCACAGCAACAGCAATTGACCCTCGAAAACCAAAGAGGATCATTGAGACCATGATCGTAATCGAAAAAAACGAGTGAGCAATACTATCTACACCCCCGCCAGTAAGCAATATAATGACAAAAAAGAAACAGAGATCGATTGAAATTTGGCTTAAATTGAGTGCATTGAGTCGCTTTTCAGAAATACTTCCCTGATTGAGATTGTGGAGATAGAAATAGAAAAAAATATTACTGAGTAGTACCAAGAGTACTGCTACAGCGGCAATGACCATTGCACGTGGCATATTTGCATCCTCATTTGTAATTACACTCAAGAGAAATGCGAGTAATACATAGTACCATCGCGCGTCTATAATCCAACGCGTTGACTGTAATCTCGTATTTGAATGATGGACATTCTCAAGTTGCATAACAATACTGGTCTTATGTTACGTGATATGGTGCCTATTCAGCAAGTAACCATATGAGTAATGAACCATTATGGAACGGTACGTGACCACCAAGCCTATCTCCAATTTGAGCATAAGAATAGTAGCCCGCAATTGGTACATCGCGACCGATGATCTGCTGTATGACTTGGATCTCCTCATCTGCTTTACTTCCCAGCATTTTTTTTCTTGCAACTGAATTAATAATGATTGCTGCCTTTGGTTTTCTTCCTTCAAGTTTTGCCACTGCTTCAATGGCAGTCTGTTTTGCAATTTCCAGCCCTTGTTCAATATCAGAAATCATTAACCGCACATCAGCACCCTCAGGTATTGCAGAAGTAAATGTCATTCCTCCTTTCTGATCAACAAAAATTGGTGTTCGGAGAATGACATTATTTGTTTCGGGAAGAAATACTCCGAGTGGATACGAAACTGCAAGTGCAGGAAGGAGTCCCTCGTGGAGTTCAGAAAGATGCTCTTCTCCAAAATACTCTTCATAAATTGACACTGCAGGCTTGCCGTCAATTTCAAGTAATGTTGTTCCCTCAGAGTGAGTGACACTCCGAGCAATGCCGATAGGGAGAAATCCATGACGAGCAACTCCAACTGCATGATATTCGCCTGAAATACCAACCCCAACAGCAGATCCGTTATAGGCTTTATCCCCAAGATATTGGTAGGTTTGAAAAAATAACATATCGTCTGCTGCAGAACCTCCATATATGGGGAAATTTTGTCCGAGTCGTTCAAGCATTCCCGAAAGTGCAAGTTCGCCGTTGCCTGAAATAATATCAAGAAAAAGTAGCGCAGATGTCATGTAGCCATGTGAATCATATTCAAGTGTATTCGCAAGCTCCTGTCCTGCCTGCTTTGCATTCCACATAATATGATTACCAACGGCCCCCCAAAACTTTACTTTATCTGAGGCAATCGCTAACACGACAACGCTTTTTTCAAGTGATAAACCGTCACCAGAAATTTCACCAGCAGATGAGCAACCTACAAGCAGAACTCCAGGCGCGGAAGCAGAGATACCTTCAATCAGCTTATCTTGATCAAATGCTATTGATGCAAATACAAAAAGTACTTCTGGCTTGTGATGTGAAAGACCAGCGAGTGCTACAGTGCACGCATCTACACCTGCGCGATAAGCATCAGCACCAGATCCAACCCCAACACTTGCAGCGATCATATAGTGAAATTATACCATGAACAGACAACAAAATAGTTGTGATCGGTATGGTTAATTATTTACGACTGCGCCTATCCCCTTTTGGACCAATTGATTCACCCTTTAAAAGCTTAATTTCGTCACGTAATAATGCTGCAGTTTCAAAATCAAGCTCTTTTACTGCGAGCATCATTTGCTTTTCCTTTTGCCTGATTACTTTCTCAGGATTTTTTTCAAATGATTTCTTGTCGAGTAGCATCATTTCATAGAGTGTCTTATCATGCACCGTTGTAAGTTGTTCGGTGATATCATTTATCTTCTTTTTGATTGAAACTGGAGTTATTCCGTGTTCAGTATTGTAAGCTATTTGAATTGCTCGTCTTCGATTTGTTTCACTAATAGCTTTTGTGAGAGAATTTGTCATCACATCAGCATATAAAAGTACACGCCCTGATATGTTGCGAGCTGCACGCCCAATTGTTTGAATAAGTGAAGTTTCAGAGCGCAAGAATCCTTCCTTATCTGCATCAAGAATTGCAACAAGCGAAACTTCAGGCAAATCAAGCCCTTCACGAAGTAGATTGACGCCCACTAGGCAATCAAATGTACCTTTGCGAAATTCGGTGAGAATCTTTATTCGGTCCATTGTCTTGACATCACTGTGCAAATATTCACTCTTCACACCTTTTTCTTTAAGATAAGTTGAGAGATCTTCTGCCATTTTTTTTGTGAGCGTTGTCACGATAACACGCTCGTTCTTTTTGACCGTCTTAATGGTCTCGTCAATAAAATCCTGTACTTGTCCTTTATATGCATCGCCACCTTTACCTGTAGATTCTCGCTCAACTACCCCCCTCACAATCATTTCAGGGTCAATCAAACCTGTTGGGCGAATAACCTGCTCTACGACCTGTTCACTCACTTCACGCTCAAAATCTGCCGGGGTAGCAGAGGTAAACAAGACCTGGCCTACACGTTTCTCCCATTCTTGAAAAGTAAGTGGTCGATTGTCACGTGCTGAAGGTAATCTAAACCCATGTTCAATCAGTGTATTTTTGCGAGACTGATCACCAGCATACATCGCACGCACTTGTGGCACAGAAACATGCGACTCATCTATTATCGTCAAAAAATCTGGAGTTCCATCTGCTTTGTGTGGAAAATATGAAATAAGCGTCTCTGGTGGTTCCCCAGCTTTCTTCCCAGAAAAATGGCGAGAATAATTTTCAATACCACTACAATATCCCACTTCATCAATCATGGTAATATCGTATTTTGTACGTCGTTTCAATCGTTCAGCTTCAAGTACTTTTCCTTGAGAAGCAAACACACGTAATTGTTCATCAAGTTCGATTTGAATATCTAGTACTGCACGTTTGCGCTCATCTTCACCTGTAACAAAATGTTTTGCAGGAAAGAAGAATGCATGCGCCTCATGACTAACAATTGAGCGTGAAATTGGATCTATCTTTGTTATTGTAGCAATAGTAGAACCCTCAAACGAAACTTGATATATCATCAACTCGCCTGTTGGCATAATCTCAAGTGTATTACCTGTTGCACGAAATGTTCCTGGTTTGAGATCTGCATTAGTGCGATCAAAGTAAACACTGACAAGTCTTCGAATAATATCATTGCGGACAATCTTATCACCAACAGAAATCTTAATATTCACTTTTAGATACTCATCAGGTGAACCAAGACCGTAAATACACGAAACCGAAGCAACGATGATTACATCTTTTCGTGAGAGAAGTGCCTGCGTTGATGCGTGGCGAAGTCGATCAATCTCTTCATTGATTTGCGCATCCTTTTCAATGTATGTATCTGTTGTTGGGAGATATGCTTCTGGCTGGTAATAATCGTAATATGAGACAAAATAATGCACTGCATTATCTGGGAAAAACATACGATACTCTTGGGCGAGTTGTGCAGCAAGTGTCTTATTGTGTGCAATAACAAGTGTAGGCTTATCAAGATTTGCTATCACATTTGCAGCAGTGAATGTCTTTCCTGAGCCTGTTACACCAAGCAGAGTTTGATAGCGTAAACCACGCTGAAATCCTTCTGTAAGCGCGTGTATTGCCTTTGGTTGATCTCCAGCAGGTTCCCAGTCACTCTTCAGCTTGAAATTACTCATATTATTAAACTTCTTTATAGTAGTCGCCAAGCGTTTTTTCTTTCAGAGCTTCATAGGTACCATTGAGTAATGACGCGCGAATTCGAGCAACAAGATTTACCGCAAAATACAGATTATGGATTGAACCGAGTGCAGCTCCAAGCATCTCTTCTTCCCGGAATAAATGTGCAATATACGCACGTGTGTAATGTGTACACGCATAGCAAGCACACCCTTCTTCAACTGGAGTGAAATCATTAACAAACTTTGCATTATTGATATTCATACGACCATCCTTGGTGTAGAGTGAGCCATTTCTCCCCAATCGAGTTGGTGACACGCAATCAAAGGTGTCTACTCCAGCTTCAATTCCATAGAAAAAATCAATCGGTTCACCAATTCCAAGCAAATGACGTGGTTTATCTTCTGGGAGTATGGAGTTAACCCAATGTACTGCTGTTGCAATGTCATTTTTACCAAATGAACCGCCAATTCCGAATCCATCAAAATCCATCGCTCCAATAGTGCGCGCAGCTTCTTCGCGTAAATCTTGATACATACCACCTTGAATAACTCCGTAGAGTGCTTGGTCACCTCCGAGTCGCTTATGTTCAGCAAGTGATCGTTCTGCCCATGCATGAGTACGATCGAGTGAAATTTTTTGCTTCTCATGTGGCTGAGTTGGTGAAGTGCATTCATCGAATGCAACGATAATGTCTGCCCCAATATTATGCTGGATTTGAATGGAACGTTCTGGAGTAAATCGGTGTAATGATCCATCTTTGTGTGAACGAAAAGTAACGCCATTGTCATCGATTTTTGCCAATTGATTGTGGTCAGTATCTGTATCTTCGTGATGCTCTTCTTCTTTTGCGATTTTACCAATTCCCTTCCCATATGCGACTCCGAGGGAAAATACTTGGAATCCACCAGAATCAGTAAATGTTGGTCCATCCCAGTCCATAAATTTACCAAGTCCACCTGCTTGCTTTACAAGCTCATCTCCTGGGGCAAGATAGAGATGGTACGTATTTGATAGCACAATCTGGGCACCTATTGATTTGACCTGCTCCATTGTAAGAGATTTTACGGTAGCTTTTGTACCAACAACAATAAACGCAGGAGTTTGTATATCTCCATGTGGTGTGTGAATAGTTCCGACACGTGCGAGTGAGTCAGGAATCTTCTTTTCGATGGTAAAACCAAATTTTTTGCTATGTTGCTTCATTTGGATGACTATAGCATGCATTTTGGTAAGAAAAAACCGAGTACAGGACAAAGTCTCCATACTCGGAATAATACTGCAACATCAAGACTTTTTCGTAATATCCTGAAGTCCACGTCTTACATCAAATCGACCAACTTCACTGTCGACATGAAGTCGAAGTCCATAACCCCCAAGCATGGTCTTCAGCTCGTTTGCAATTTGATGCGCTCGCACTTGAAGTGTTGGATGAACAAAACGTGTTGCTCGTAGCTCTGCTAAATACACCAGTGCTGGGATGTCTCCAGTAATTCGTATCGGCACACGGTACCCCATTGGGAGGTAGTATTGCATTACTTCCTTGGGTACATCTCGATCACGAAGCATAACCATATATCTCAAGCTCTGTTTAAGCAAAAGCTCTGCCTCTATATGCACATCTTTAGGAAGCTCAGCAAGATACCATTTCTCGAACCCATGTCGGACTGTCAAAAGTGGCATTCGCTGTGAGACAGCGCGTTGACGCTGTACATCACGAAATGAACCAAAGTCGAGCAGAAAGCGAAACTGCATTGTCCCTAATTCTGCTGCGATTTTTGGGACTTCAGTTTTTGGTGGGCGCTTCGCAAAGATATTTTGCCAGACAGGGTTTGCATCAAGTTCTTCATACGCAACATCATCACGTTGCAGTGCAAAATCAGGGCAAGTGGGATCCGTAAAGTAATAATAATTCCTTACCCACTCTGTGTTGTAATTTTCAGTTTCTTCATAACGCTTTCCAGAAAATGAACTTGGATATGCTTCAATGAGTACTTTTTCAAATGCGCTCGCAATATCTCTCACTTCTCCAAGTACGTGGTGTCGCAACAACATAAGCTTATCTGCCGCCTGCCTAAGATTTGTGTGCCAAGAAACACTTGTTGTAGCGCCTGCAGGAAGAAATCCTCTTAAGATATCAAATGCGCGTGCATGAATTGCTTTTTCATACCCTACTTCACTTGAACCTTTTGGAAAACGCACATGAAGACTAGAAACTACTTTTGGAAGTGCGTAGACATAAAATGATCTAAATTTTTCAAGATAGATTCTTGATGACTCAGTACTTACAGGATCTTCAAACTTAGCAACTGAGAAATCAACATACCTTGTTGAGACTTCTTGACCTGCGTAAAGCATCCAATCTTGTACTGCTTTCGCAGCGAGCATTGAAATGCCTTCAGCAAATAGCGTAATAGAGCCACAATCGCCGATCGACTTATGGCCGTACCCGACATAGTAGTTGGACATGAACTTTTCAGGTCCTTTTATGGCAATTTCCTTGAGATGTTCATGGACACTTGCTGGACTCCGAGAATACAATGCCTGAAGCATTGCATCTGCCTCAGGAGTGATTACCGCTCCTGTATCTAAAAGGAGGACAAACCCTCCATTTTCAAGACTTGCGGTAGAGTGACGAAGTGTAGTAAACCGCGACTGCTGGGCATTGTCCATTTATGTTCTCCTGTGAGTTGGTTGTAATGAGCTGCCAAACTCAAGTCTATGCGAAAACAGTAAGTTGTCTAGCTTCTTATTTATGAGAATAGCTTTATTGTGCACCTCGCAACTTAATGAACGCAAGAGCACCATAGAGCCCACCAATATCACCAAGTGAAGAATGAACTATACGAGGAAGTGATGGATAGATACGCAAAATTCCACCAAGATGAGCTCTTACTCGCTCAACGGGAATTCCAATTTCTTTCATCATTGAGCCACCGAGTACTACGACATCAGGTGACCAATGGACAATTGTATTGCTTAGTCCATATGCAAGTAGCCTTGCTATTTCATCCCAAAATTTTTCATCAGTTATTTCATATGGCTTTTTTCCATACCGAGCAGTGATTGCTGATCCAGAAATATACCCTTCGAGATCAAGTCCTGTTCCCCCAACTCCATCTTTATGAAAACCTCCACTTGCATCAAAAATCTGATGCCCAGGTTCAAAGCCCATTGCTGAGACATCAATATTTCCATTGACAATTCTTACACCTCCAACTCCAGTTGAAATTGTAATATACGCAACTATCTCATGCCCCTTACCTGCACCATATACAGCTTCGCCAAGACCGACAACCGCTGCGTCATTTGCGAGGGATGCCTCTGTTGAAAGTGCTGTTTCAATTGCATATTTCACATTTTTCCCATTCCAACCAGGAAGATGTGGTGATTTCAGTAGCACTGCTTTATCTCGCGAAAATACCCCAGCTACATCGCCTGCTGCATAATCTATTTTTTCGCCACGCGTTAGCTCGTAAGAAATTTGCTTTAACTGTGCGATTGCTGTGTCAAAATCTTTCGGAGTATCAACTATGCGGGGATCATTAAATGTTTCACCGTCATGAGAAACAGCTATCCGAGTTTTTGTTCCACCAATATCAAATAGTATGTAGTTCATAAAATATTTATGCATTCAAAATATCCCTCATTATTTTTTTATAGTCCTCAACGTTAGGCTGATCAAATGCATCGACATGCATAAGTTCAGCAAGGTACATCACTGCAATCATTTGCCACTCCATAAACATACCTATTGAATATGCTGACACATCAGGAAGCACCACTTCGCCATATGGAAGCTTGTGTTGATTGTATGCATGAATTACTCCCCCATATACCGCTGACATGATTTGGTCTGGTGATTTACCAATAAGACCAGGAATAAGTGAGGTGAGTAGCCCATTATTTGGTATCGCAAGCTTTGACGGAGTACGCACGTATGTGAGTAATGTGAACTTATCCATAGGTCCACCAAAATAAAGCTGTGCAACAGAGTGTAAGTCTGTTGAACCGATTGAGACAATGGGAGTTATTCCTGCATGGATAACCTTTCCGCTTTTATCATGCTCTTTTCCTAATGACTCAGCATAGAGCTGTCTCGCCCATTTCCCTAGTGATTCAAGTTCGGGATTAAAGAAAAAGAAATTACACATCGACACACCCTCATGCATTGACTTAAATATTGTCTCAGCAAGACGCTGGGCATGATTGATTCTATTGAAGTTACTATTGAGCATATCTTTTGCACCTAAAAGAAGTTCACGAATATCAATGCCCGCCATTGCAAGTGGGAACAGCCCTACCGGAGAAAATACAGAGTAGCGACCACCAATAAGAGCGGGTATCGCAAGCAGTCCTAATTCTTCTTTTTGTGCTTTATTCCAAAGTGGTGATCCAATATCAGTAGTAACAACAATGCGACTCTTTATATTCGGGAATCGCTTATGTAAGTATGAATATATCAATTCAAAGTTTGCAATACTCTCTGTTGTTGCACCTGACTTACTAATGAGGTTGATGATGATTTCGTCAGGGTATGTTACTTCAAGTTCAAGTACGCGCTCGATATCTTGTAATAACTTTGTTGAAACAGTATCGAGAAAAATAAGTTGAGGATAGCTTTCGTGCACCCCATCACGCTCACGGCGTAATGCATCATAGATAGCCTGTGTTCCAAGATTTGACCCACCAATGCCAACAACTATTATGTAACGAAGTGACGTATTGAAATAGCGTTCAATAACTTTTTGTATATCAGCGAGCATCACCACATCTTCAGGAAGCCTTATTGCATGCTCGTGATTTTCATAGACTCCAGTTTTTAATGAAGCAATATGTTTGAGTGTGTCAGTATACTCTGCGATGCGAGCAGGGATATGTGGTCCTTTGCCAATATTGTTGAAAATAAAATCTAGGTGTTGTTTCATAGTGGTGGAATTTCAGTGATACCAAGTTCACCGAGCCTGCGCATATACATTATGACGGTACGAATATACTCTGCATGACTCCAAGTAAGCGGTGCTGCAGAAATCTGACCACCTGTGTATGGGTTTAATTGCTCTGACATGACTCCTGAACGCAATGCATTATGTTCAACCCAATTAAGATCTGCTCGGACCTGATCGAGATCATGATCATTTTTTGCTAGTGCAATTGCATACTGCGTGTACCAGAGCGTTGTAATAAACCATGGGTTACCAGGTTGATCAGTTCCAGTTTGGAAATAATGATCATTTTCATAGCGTGCAATTCCTCCAACTGGAGTTGTTACGGTGAGACGATCTTTCGTCAGCTTCATTGCATGCTTAAGTCGCTCATCTTCAGGTGGTAGTACCCCAAAAATAAACACCCCATATGCACTTGAGGAATCAATCGTGCGGTCATATACAGTCATACCTCGTGGATCAATAATCAGTGAGCGATAAAAGCTTCCGTCCTCAATGTTATAGAGATGTTTAATGATCGCCTCGCGCATATCTTCCGCAATGCGCTCAAAATTATGCTCACTTCTTTCTTTGCCAAGCAACTCAGCAAAACGCGCGGCTGCCTTTAGCCCTGCATATACTGATGCAGCCGTATAGGTATGAACACCGAATTTCTCTTCCCAGAGGTTGTAAGAAGGTTTCGGGAGTCCTGAGTACGGATCACGATATGATGTGAGAAATATAGCTGCTTTATTGATAAAAGAATCATATATTGACTCAATAAAATCTATATCTTTTGAAACAAGCCAATGTTCCCATAGTGCCCACAAGATAAGCGCAGTTTCATCTTCCTGAATTGGTAATTCCGGTTTTCCATTTACGAGCCAACCATGCCAAGATGATCCAAGTGAACCATCGGCACGGTATTTATGCATCAAGTACCCATCTTCAGTTATTGCTTTATTACAAAATAAGAAAAACTGACGAGCACTGTGCCTGTCACCTATCCAATCCAGCACTGTTGCGACAATTGCAGAATCTCTTGGCCAAACATAGGCATATGTATCTCTACCACCTTGAAGCATATCTGAATCCCCAGATGCAATGACACCTCCATGTCGATCGATATGCGAGCGAAGCAAAAATTGAGATCGCTTAAATAGGCTGATGAGCGTGTCCCCAAGTCCGTAAAAATTCCAATTATTACGCTCAACCCATGCATACCAATAATCTCGAGACGATTTCATTATTCCGTCAGGAGAATGAAGTAGCACGTACTGATTGAGATGTTTAACTTCTTCAATAGAGTGACCGACAGTGAGCCAGTAATGAAAAGTATCGACACCAAGTGCTCCTATGTATAATGTGATGCCAATCGTTGAGTCAACTCGACCATGCTCAATTGAATTTTTTGCAAGAACTCCATCCTCTGCATCGCGATATGTACCCTCTTTGCCTTCAATTTCAAAAATTCCAACAGTATAATCATCAAATCCCTTTCCTGCATGAAGCGCATTCATTAAAAAAGCGCGTCGCCCTTCATAGTGTATGACAGTATTTGTCATGGGGTCGTAAAAAGCAGTATCAAGATTTTCTGAGTGATATATCTCATACTGATGATTAAAGAAAATACGAACTTCACGCTCTCGTTCAGCCATATTTTGAACCTTAATTTTGCGCAAAAAAATGTTTCGCTCATTATCAAGCACATCAGTGAAATGGAGCTCGACCTCAAGACGAGCGGAGTGAAGACTCGTAATACCAGTATTTGCAATATCAGTATGTGTTTCAATATTCCATGAGTTATCGTCAGTCCAAGAGAACTTCCCTTCTACCCAGACTCCTATTTTGTGGGCATAGTGACCTCCAATATGATTTTCGAGTCCAACATAAGGAAAATACAAATCTCGCACCATTCCATACTTATCAGTAGTGATGAGTGTCGATCCATTTCCAAATGCAAGGGACTTCGGCATGACAATAGTATAACAGATTGAAAGAACAAATTTGAAGATTTATTTCTTTTTTGCTGTGGTTATTTTTTTCTTATGAGGTGAAGTAACTTTTTTCACAACTTTCTTTACAACTTTTTTTACCTTGGTATGGGTGAGAGTAGTTTTTTTTACAGATAATTTCCTCTTTGGTAATTCTCCTTGCTTTAATCGTAAGCGCAAATCATGCAGAACATTATTGAATGCAATAAATGCTTCGTATGGAGTATCGTAAGGATTAAAATATTTATGAACATCCCCATCCGCAAACCATTTCGTACACATGTAGTAATAGTGGTCAGATGTTTGAAGTTTTCTCCAATCTTCGATAATTTCAGGATTTTTTGAAGCCATAACTTCCTGTTCAAGTGCATAAATATTTTGAATTGCCTCATGTTGCATGCTATTTGAAAGCCATGCAGACAAATCTCGTTCTACGTCAGCCCACGAGACAAAATTATGTGCGTCAAATTCACCAACTACTGGATATCTCTTCGCAGCCTCTGTGACTGTCACAAAGTCATTGTCAGGATTTTTAAGAATCTCAGCGGGTAGCGCTTTCATGAATTCAAAAATTCCCGTATCCTCCCACTGATGTTCACCAAACGTTTCATAATCCATGAACAAATTTATGACATTTCCGTTACCGTTTACTGCATTTACCCAATCAGCAAATTTTTCTGACTTCAGAGGCCATTCAGCCCAATCACGGGATGAAAAACGAAATGCAATATCATCAGAAAGTTTATAATTTTTCAGCAATGTTTTAATTTTTGAAGTACCTGGTGAGTGATAAAGAAAATTTGGACTTCTCCATCCAAGGATATGATCTGCACCTTCGGCAAGAATTGCTTTATACCCCATATCTTCAACAATCTTTGCGAGCTCATTATTGTATATAAGTTCTGTATTTCGAAATGCCGTTGGTACCACTCCAAAAAGTTTTTGAACCTTTTCGCGGTGCATTTCAACTTGTCTCTTAAATTCATCTTTAGAATACAGATATGACAGGGAGTGATAGTACGTTTCATCAAGTACCTCTACTTGACCTGTCCCAACGAGCTTTTGGAAAGATTTGAGCGTCTCAGGTGAAAATTCCTGAAGCTGATCAAGAAATACCCCAGAGAATGAGAATGAGAATTTAAATTCAGGATGCTTTTTTAGTAATTCAAGCAACACTGCATTCATTGGCAAGTAACACTTTCTTGCTACTTTGTGAAGAATTTTCTCATTATTAATATCCTTATCACTTTTATCATTAAAATATTCATGATCTTGCCCTACATCAAAAATACGATACTTTTTCGTACGATATGGCTGGTGAACTTGGAAGTAAAAACAAACGGAGGGCATATGAGAATATATTAGAAGTTAATAGTAGGTGAGAAATATATTACTGATCTTATGTTGATATTTGATCATAAATTATTGAGCATTTATTTGCGGCACTCTCCCATGTGACATGCTCAACATCAATTGATCCGAGCTCTCCTAGTGTTTGTTGTAGTCCTCTACTCTCGACAACTGAGAGAATTTTATCAGTCATATCGTCAATGTCCCAAAAATCAGACTTGAGCACGTGGGTAAGCACTTCAGCAACTCCTGATTGTTTTGAAACGAGAATCGGTGTGCCATTTGCCAGTGCCTCAAGAGCAGTGATTCCAAATGGTTCTGAAACTGACGGCATAACGTAGAGATCTGCTGCACGATAAAGCTTCATAAGTTCTTCGCCACGCACAAATCCTGCGAATACGACTTTATCACCAATTCCAACATTCGATGCGAGACGTATCATTTGATGTTCCATATCCCCAGACCCACTCATTACAAATAAAACATTTGGATTATATTCAAGTACGCGTTTTGCAACTTTTATAAAATAATCTGGTCCTTTTTGAATGGTAATTCTTCCCACAAACAGCACAATCTTTTTTCCTTGTGCCCGAATATTGTGCAATGACGGAGGGAGGTCGTTCACGTGATCACCGTGATCTATTCCATTATGAACAACACTCACTTTATCCTCAGTGATGCCATAATGCTGAACAATTATATTTTTGGTGTGCTGAGAAACTGCAATAATACAATCTGCTGCATGCATTCCGCGACGTTCTTCATCATAAATATATTGATTTGGCTTCCCAGCAGTGCGGTCAAATTCCGTTGCATGCACATGTACAATTAGTGGTTTACCAGAAACTCGTTTTGCTTCCATCCCAGCTCGAAATGAAAGCCAGTCATGCGCATGAATCACATCATGTTCTTCTTCGGTTGCGATAAGCTTTGCTTGTAATCCATATCTTCGCACTTCATCAAAAAGATTCAGGCCGTATACTTTATCTTCTGGTGCAGTACGAAGATACTCGTCATAAAGCTCGATATTAATATAGGGATGAAGTAGTGTTTTTACTTCACGCACTTTTATGTTACGTATATTCGCAAAAACGATTTTAAGAAAATCATGATCAAGTCCCCCCATCTTTTTTGGCAACACAAAAGTGACATTCACATCTTTGCGTGACAATGCTTTTGTTAATCCATAGCATGCCGTACCTAACCCCCCACTATTGTGCGGTGGAAACTCCCAGCCAAACATGAGTACGCGTATATTCTTCATTTTAAATTAAAAAAGAAACAGGCGGCACTCACTTGTGCTCACTGTGGCCTCATCGAAAGTATATCACGTATATTAGTCAAAAGTTATACACAGTTGTCAAAAAAGCACCGATGAAGGTGCTTTTTTGACAATGCATAATCTTTATTGTGCCACAAACGATACTATGACAACTTTGTCTGGAGAAAGTGGTGGGAGATCTGTTTGACGATTGAATGCGTCATTGCCGTCATCATTTAATATTCCTACGAAATATTTCTCTCCTTTTATAGTGGGACGAAGGAGTTCGACTGAAACATTGGTGTCACCAGCACGAGCTCGGATAGCTCCCATAATATATCCTGGCTCATCATCGCGCTCATCATAAACGGCAATCCATTTAGTTTCTTCAAGTCGCAATCCTTCAACATTAACTGAATTGCCAGCTAGCTGATCTTGCACATTAATACCAACGCGAGAACCTTTTGGAATTGACGGAGCAAGTGGGAGTTGTGGGGCATGTGTAATTGTTTCCTGTGAAGCAATGATTGTTTCAGCTGATGTTGTCGCACCATTACCAGTTGTACTTATTGCTGTTTCTAATTCTTCAGAAGCATTCTGTGTCTTCCAAGCCATCACCCCTGCTGTGCCAATAAGAACTCCAATAACAAGCATGAGTACAAGTTGTTGTGATTGTTTTGCCATTCTGTTTTTAATATGAACAGGATATATTCCTGTATTATTAAGTTTGTTAATATAGTACTGACGTTCTGATTTCACTCTGCACCTCCCCATAACATGGAGGGTACTACCAGTAAAGCGTACCGAAGCTAGCCCAAGAAGTCAAAACTAAACAAAACTTATATCCTCAGAATAAATATATTATCCCTTTATATATAATTCGAAGTTATCGAGATTTTCATTTGGTCCCGCCTCAATAAGATTAAGCGTGACTGGTTGCCCATTAAATGTTGCAGAGAGTACTGCGCTATTTAGAGCATTTACCATAACCTTAAATCGCGCAGGTGTGATGTTGGGAGCGCATTTCTCGCCTGTTTTTACTGATGACACGAACTGGACTACCACTTGTTTTGTATCTGCACTTGCAACAGCGGTTGTATCAAGAACATCACACGCTGTTGGAAGAGGGACTTCACCTGCAATGGTATGAGTACCTTTAAGAAATGCATGTTTTGCAGTGATAACAATATTCGGAGACAAGATTGTCTCCGCGGGAGTATTTTCCCACGCTGTAGTACTCGCAAGCTCTGGCGAAAGTGGAGTTTTCGTATCAAGTGTTGTTTTTTGAAATGAAATTACAATAAATCCAATTACCGCAAGAATAAGTATACCTGCGATGATATATGTACTTTTTTTATCCATGATGTCATTCTACCCTTCATCAGAAAAAGAGGCTAATCATTATTCGAACTATTTTATAAAAGACAAGTAAAAAAGCTATATAAAATATGTATGGATTTGAAACAAATGAATGAATAACGAGCGCAAGAAAGAGCTTGATATAATCAAGTGGAGACCGAACAATTTGACCATTTTTAATCCCACCTGCAATAAGTGACCAACCTGCAATATCCTTGTCATTTTGAGTCACTACATGAACTGAAGATGTGGTTCCGGAGTGTGCGGTAATATTCCCTACCGCACTATTGAGATTCTTTGATGCTTTTATTGATTGAGAAAGTCGAATTTGTTCAATTGAGCTAATAACAGGCAAAGCCATACTTGAAACTGGCACTGGTGCATTTTCAGAAATTTGATTTTTTATTTCTTCTATGGGATTACTGCTTACTTGAGATTGTGTTGTTGTCCCAACATTTGTTGTTGTGGATGTAGGTATATTTTTTTTTGGCGGAGGAGCTGGTTCAGTACTATCACCAATTCCATTATGATTACTATCAAGGTCGGCAAATCGTTTTACTTTGACTGTCTCAGCGATACTCACTGTCGATGATGCAACTGAGCTCGTGCCCTCAGTGAATGTGTCGCTCAATATCACAGCAGAAAAATTATGCAGACCAGGAGTAACTACCCATGGGAACACAACTACTTGTGACCCACCATTCCCTTCTACGAGTATCGAGCGCTTTTCAACAGTTGTTGTTCCATCACGAAGCGTCATGACACCTGTCATTTGATATGGAGTTGAATTAAATACAAGTGTATTGATAGCTATGTGATCACCAACAAAGAATGGGTCTTTCGAAAACCAAATCTGGTTACTTGCAAATCCTGCAGGGAGTGTTTTTGCGAACACCACCGTAGGAAGTAGTGCTGACAGCACTGTGAACAAAATAATAGATGCAATAAGTTTATACATGAAGATGTCGAAGAAAAGTGAGATGATACCCATGCAAGATAAGTATTATCTTACATATAATCCATCAAGCTATTATACCAAGTATTGCCGAACAATTCCTCAACCCAGACATTAAGAAGTCCGAAGTTCCCCATAATGAGCAGTACCCCAATACCAAGAAACATTATTCCTCCAATGTTATTGATATACGGAAGTAGTCGTGCCAATACTGGAAGATATGAAAATGAAGTCCCATACACATATGCAATTACAAGAAATGGCAATGCAAGCCCAATTGAATACACAAGTAGTAGTGAGGCTCCATGCATGGCAGTTGCACTCGCACCAGCGATAACTAAGATAGTCCCAAGTATCGGACCTAGGCACGGACTCCAACCGAGTGCGAAAAGTAGTCCAAGTAAAAACGCTGAGGATGGTTCACCTGCTGATAAATATGCGGGAGTTTTCTTCTGGGAAAACAATTGCGGGAGTTCGAACACACCGAGCATTGAAAGGCCAAAACAAATGACCAATATTCCACCAATCTGTGAAATGAGCGCGCGATGGAGTATAAAAAAATTACCGATAGTACCAGAAATCAACCCAAAAAAAATAAATACTGAACTAAATGCAACAGTAAACAAGAAGGCATTCAGCATGACTTTCTTTTTTTGTGGCTGTTGAGTAGTATTTCGTGCCCCCGCAAGAAAGCCAAGATAGGCTGGGATGAGCGGTAGAGTGCACGGTGCAAGGAAAGTAAGTAATCCTCCAATGAGTGCAGAGATATATCCTATTTCAAACATAAACCCATTGTATCATCACAACGGGAAAATGTTCGATGATCATTTCACACTACCGCCAATCAATAACTCGCTAACAGTAAAGAGCGAGCTATTCGGTAACCTCATTTTTTCGTGAAGTTGGTAACGTCATTGGAAACGCAGAGAGTGAGAGACTGCGTGGTTTGGTAAGAAACGGAGCGGTTCCTGTTGAAGCGAGATCGTCTTGTTGCATTTTGTGCTGTATTGATGCGGCAAGTTGCGCTTTTTGTTTATCCTGCTCTGCGAGAATTCCGTAGACATACATCACTTTTGTCACGTATCCATAGTCTTCTGCAGAATACTGTGAGAGCCAGCGGCGGGCACGTGATGGACCCATGTTATACGCTACAAGTGCTTCTTGTGGAGAGTCGAAACCATAAAGGTCTTCTAGTTGTCGAAGATATTTCGTTCCGGCTAATATATTTTGAAATGGATCTTTTGGGTCTTTTACACCAAGTGATTTTGCAGTTTCAGGCATAAGCTGCATAAGTCCTTGAGCACCTTTATGGCTCGTAGCCTCTGAGCGTCCTTCGGATTCAATGACAATGACTGCAAGGATGAGATTTTTATCATAGTCATGGAGCATTGAAGCTATGTTGACCATTTCTCCATAACTTTGCTTAGTACTTGAAATATAGGTTGGCGCATTACTCTTTAAATAGATAAAGTTTGCAGCAAATGTCGTTGTTGGAAATACGGATGCCAGTAATCCGATAAATAATGCGAATTTGAGTATTAAACGTGAGACGGGGCGCGAGTGCCCCTTCTGTATACCAATGTCTTCTTTAGTGGAAATGTATTGTGTCATAGTTTGGGATGGTTGAAATCAATTGTGGGTTAGCGCACTTCAGGCAAACAATAGATCTTATGTTTATATAATAACATAAATTAGCTATTTGTCAATCTATTATGGTGGGTTCCTTGGGTACTCGACAATTGTACAGAGTGATCCATCTCTCGCAACTACTTTTATCGACATACGAATATATGGCTTAAAATATGCATATTTATGAATATTTATTGGACATGACTTTTTTGAGTATCCTAATTATCTTCAAATCCTATTTTGACAAATAATTATTATGTTGAATAATACTTAGCAAATCGTTGCAAATACTCACTATTTTAAGAAATTCATATATTTCATTGAATATTCATTGTAAAAATCGAGCTGAATTTTCTCAAAAAACAGCTTTACATAAGGCTTGTTTGGTACTATCATTGCCAGAAACAACAGCCGAAAGGTGACCCCCCATGCAATTATTTTCTTCATTTATTGTTTATATTTTGCTTTTTCTGACTATGTATTTTGAGGTATTTTTACTTGTTTCATATTTTGAAGAAAGTGAAGTTTTCCTGCCAGGCGAGAAAGCAAAGAACAGAAAACCTGGAAAATATCCTACAGTAACTATCATCGTACCTGCATGGAATGAAGGAGAAACATTAACAGGCACGGTTAATTCCCTACTTTCGCTCGATTATCCCAAGGACAGACTTTCGATTTTTATTGTCGATGATGGATCGACCGATAATACCCTTGAAATTGCAAATCGTTTTGAGAGAAATCCGCAAGTTCAAATTTTCACAAAGGAAAATGGCGGAAAATTTACTGCGTTAAATCTGGGAATCAAAGAATGTAAGAGTGATCTTATTGGCTGCCTTGATGCAGACTCTTTTGTAGACAATGCAGCCCTAAAGGAAATCATTCCATATTTTGATAACCCTGAAGTAATGGCGGTTACTCCCTCTGTGCAAATTCATAAACCTGACAACATACTTCGAAAGATTCAGGCGACAGAATACATGATTGGACAATTCACTCGAAAGCTCTTTAGTCGCTTAAATGGACTTTACGTAACCCCAGGTCCGTTTTCAATTTATCGTCACAAGATTTTTGAAGAAATTGGAAACTTTAAACATGCTTACAATACGGAGGATATGGAAATGGCCCTCAGACTCCAGTCAAATAGAATGAAAATTGAGAATGCGCACACAGCATATGTTTATACAGTTTCGCCCGGTACTCCAAAAGCGCTATACAAACAACGAGTAAGGTGGGTTTCTGGATTTCTCAAAAATGCTTTTTTTGAGTATCGATTCATGTTCCTCTCAAGAAAATATGGGAATCTTGGTTTCCTAGTGATGCCATTTGCTTTTGTCTCAATCTTTATTGCACTCTTTTTTACCGCACTATACATGCGAAGTATTGCGCATTTTATATATGAACGGTATGTGCAGTATTCAACACTTGGATTTCATCCCCACTTCGGTAAATGGGAATTTGATTGGTTCTCACTAAATCTTGAGTTTCGCGCACTAATTATTTACATGCTCTTTTTTACAACTGTATTCTTTGTGCTCATGGGAGTACGAATGGCACAAAAGAAAATTTCACTTGATATTATCTATTTCCTGCTCTTGTATGGCTTTATTGCACCATTTTGGCTCGCACGTTCACTTTACAACCTCGTAACTGCAAAGGAGGCAAGCTGGCGTTAATTCGTTAAATAAGGTAAACCTTCAAATAATATGGCACAAAACAAAGACGTCAGTACTAAAAAATATGTTGTTGTATTCTTCATAACCCTTGGTGTGTTTGCAATGGTTTTTCTACTTTCAAACTATCTTTATGGTCAGCGAATTGATCAGGTAAAAAATATTGAAGAAAATATCAATCGCAATATCCTTGAATCTGAAATTCAGTATGCACTTCTCTCCGATGCAACTTGTGATCAAGATGTAGACAACAGTCCTATCATGATTGATGAGATCAATAATCTCTCAAACCGACTTTCATACATGGAAGAACAGCGCGGAACTGATGATGCTGAAGTGATCAGCCTCAAAAAGTATTATTCCTTACTACAGGTGAAGGACTATCTCTTGCTTCGTGAACGTTCAAAACAGTGTGGTCAAAAACCACTTACCATTCTGTACTTTTATTCAAACGCTGGTGACTGCGATGAGTGTAAAAAACTAGGATATGTACTTACTTCAATGAGAGAGGACTACGGCGATCTTCACATCTATGCTTTTGATTACAATATTGGACTTTCTGTTATAGATACCCTGAAATCCATATATAAACTCAACAACAATCTCCCGATCCTTGTTATTGACAGAAAAGCATATTATGGATTTAAAGCGAGAGAAGAGATTGAGAAACTTATGCCTGATCTGGCATTTGCAAAGGCAACATCGACGCGAGCAACTACCTCACGCACAATTGCTAAATAAATCATCTTATGCCTTTGACATAAGTTAACATATTCACTTCAAAATCAAGCGAGTGAGAGAGATATGAGAAGCGAACCGATTAGTGAGATAAACCCAAACACGACTGAGAGACTCAGCAACTCTTTTATGTGAGACTCGACTTGTTCTAATGAGTGCCCTGCCAGAATATATAGTGGTGTAGTACCATCATGATATGTCATAACGACAGCATGTCGAAGCTGGGGTTTTGGCTCAAAAGTAAACTTATCAATTTGATGAGACCTGGTATATGCAAATACATCACTTGAAGGTATTGGGTAATTTCCATTGAGTGCGCCAGTTCCCGAAATGGGTCTTCCGTTTGCATCGTAAATAATCACATACAGAGAGAGGCTTTTATCGATTTCAACTGGATGAGTGCTATTAAACTGACTCGGTAATGCACCTTCACTGAGTGCGAGGTCGATATTCTTTACAATTTCTGCCGGAGCATCATTAGCACTCATACGCATATATTGTTGGAGTGCGATATATGTAAATATAAAGAAAACAGCAACAATAAAGCCAATTGGGAGCCACGCAAGAGCAATTTGCAATCGAGCTTGGGTCAAGAATCTCATGAGTGATTTTATCATATCATGTTGCACTAGTTTCCGAAAAACGATTTTGAAATTTTCCTAATATAGGTTACGCTCTCATGTAATGGACACACAAACACGCGAAAAGCTCGTTACCATCGCAGAAAAAAACCTTCGAGATATTGTCTTGCTTGCTATTGAGCGGAAGCCAAGTGAAAAAGTGCTCGTGGTATATGATACACAATATGGACTCACGAACATCCTTGAAGAGGCATACCGGCGTGTTCTTCCTGACGCAACA
Organism: Minisyncoccota bacterium; assembly: GCA_031972735.1. Lineage (GTDB taxonomy): Bacteria > Patescibacteriota > Minisyncoccia > Phycocordibacterales > UBA6899 > MHLP01. The sequence continues at coordinate 43,473 of DALYED010000004.1, forward strand.
TTCATTGATTTTGACTTAACAGCAAAAGATGAGATCATCTCACGTTTTAATGACATGCATCCAAATGATCTCGTCATACTCCTTCAATCGTCAAATTTTCTCCTCGATGCATTTCGCATAAGACTGCATTTGTTTCAAAAGAAGCTCAAAGTCATTGAGCATGTACACCTTCATCGAAATACTGAACCAGTCTGGGATGTCTACATTAATGCTCTAGCATATGATCCATCGTGGTATCGCGTTATAGGTCCCAAATTGCAAGAAATGCTCACAAGTACGAATGAGCTCACAATCACCGCAGGGGACGCCATTTTGCGCGTTACAGGTGGTCTTGAGTCTCCGAAACCAAATCTTGGTGACTATACTGGCATGGAAAATGTTGGTGGAACCTTCCCTATTGGAGAAGTTTTCACTGAAAGCAAAGACTTCAGTCAAATGAATGGTTCATTTATGATTTATGCATATGCTGGAGGTGATTTCTGTGTCCGTATGCATAAGCCATTTCGAGTTGATGTGACAAATGGCATTGTCTCAGGATGGCAATCAGATGCACCACAATCATTTATTGACATCATCAATGCAATAACCCAGTATGAACGTCCACTAATCCGTGAAATTGGATTTGGATTAAATCGCGCAATTACTCGGGATCGTTATATCGAAGACATTACTGCCTTTGAGCGCATCCTCGGTATGCATCTCTCCCTTGGTGAGAAACACAGTGTATACAAAAAAGCAGGTATCACCACTCATAAAACAAAGTTTCATGTTGATTTATTCCCTGTTGTAGAAAGTGTGAAATCTGATGGAGTGATATTTTTTGAACACGAATCATATCAATTATAAAATTTCCGCTCATCAATGAGCGGAAATGTAATTATACTTATTGTGACGCAACTCCATGATAACTTTGTATATCGCGATGCTGAGCGCTTTTGGGTGTATTTGCCATCGCCATCACCTGAGCTGCAACCGCAGGATCAGTTGTGTTGAGTATCACGGCTTTTGTTGTGGTCGCGATTATTTTACGAGTAGTACCAATAGTAAGTACCTCCCATGGAAGTGGGTGTGCTGAAACAAGAGTTTTAATTAAATCAGATGCTACGTAAAAGTAGTGATACATGAGTGACACCTTTAAAAAGAACAATTCTCATTTCTTATTGAAATGAGAATTGTGAGTGTACATGAATATTGCAAGATTGAAAAGACTATTCTGTGGTTGCATCAACTACTCTTAATACGGTGTTCCAATTTCGAGTCGTCACTTCTTTGCCGAATTCCTTTTCAATAATTGCCATTACTTCTACGGTGCGAGTATCAGGACCAAGCACAAGTGTACTAAACACTTCAGTATCTGTTACCTTGAAGATGGTGTACTCCTTTTCAGGAGAAGTGTACGGGATTGGAAGTACTGATGCATGTGGAAGAGAAAGATATGTCACATACAATCGAGTGTCAGGGGTAATCTTAATTCCCTTAAATGGATCACTAGTAAGCAATTTTTTCATATGAGCTCCAGTGCGAAGTATTACCTCCACAGGGAATCCAAAGAGTTTTTCAAGATCATTTTCGATTTGCGTAGTAAGTTCGACAATGTTTTCGTTGCTCGAATAAAACACAATATTTCCGGTAGCAAGAATTGTCTGAGATTCAGTGAATCCCATTTTATCAAATGCACTTTTCAGTTTCGTCATTTGCACTTGGCGTTTTCCAACATTGATTCCGCGGAGAAATGCGACGTAGTTAGGTATTGGCATGGCCAAGAAATTAGTTGCGTAAGAATTCTGAATTAAGAAAATATATATGCTCTTTCATATATATCAGCCAGTATAGTGAGTATACCACATGATAGTGTTTTTGGCGAGACATCATAAAACCAGACATATTGTCTGGTTTTATGATGATTTCATTTCACATGTTCATTGAACTGTGGATCGGACTACTTTTTCTTTGTTACTTTTTTTACTGGTGCTGACTTTCCCTTCTTCGCAACAACTTTTTTCGTAACAACTTCAGTCTTGGCTTTCACCACAGATGTTTTATTCGGCGGAGTAAGTTTTTCTGGCAAACTCACTTCTTTCATTACCTCAACTGGAGTATGTTTATGAGATTGTGCATTGTGCTCGAGCATTTTGAGCATCTTGTCCATTTTGAATTCAAGATTTGCAATTTGCTTTTTCAATTCACTGCTATCATGACTTCCGTTTTCCCGTGAAGGTGAGCGAAATTCGCGTGGACGTTCAGTGCGCTGAAATGTACTGTGACCGCGCGCATCGTCTTTTTTATCGAAGCAATCACGGCAGAATACAGGACGATCACCATTTGGGCGAAATGGAAGCTCGCATGGCTTTCCGCAATTTGAACAAATTGCAGAAAAAAGTTCAGGTCGACCACTACGTTCACGATCTCCACCTCTTCGATCATTGTCGCGATCACCACCTCGAGCACCGAAGCCTCGATCATTTTCAAATTTTGGACGTCCTCCAAAATCACCACCCCTATTAAATCCGCCTTTTTTAAAGTTTTTCATGAGGGGCTATGTATAACACAGATAATTATATCTGGCTAGTTTTTAATGCACTATCGGAGCATGGGGATCAGAAATTTCAATTGAGCCTAGTAATTCAAGAAAATCTTTGTGCATTGATGAAAGTTCATCAACATATGCACAACTTACAAGATAGATGAGCCCTGCATTCCCGATTACTACATTGTCTGCTTGATACAAACCATCGGACTTATAGCGAATAGCATTTGCATTGCTAATCGTTAGGGTTGCAGGTTCTCCATCCTTCATTCCGTAATTGCTGTACGATTTGTTTGACTCAGCCCAAGCATTAAGTGAAAGATTGTTTGGATTTTTAAATATCGAAACAGTGATCATTGGTGAACCTTCAAACGGTGCATGTTCACTGAGTATCACTTTGCTGTCCTCTTTTGTCATAAGTGATAATTCCCTTTCAAGATATGCATGCTCGTCTTTGGAAGGCATATTGGTCAACACAAAACCATTATCACCACCATGATATTGAAAGCTAATACCAAGCTCAGTATTTGAATAACTATCTAGCGTTCTTTCAGGTGTAACAGATGCAATCACATGTGTACGAGGTATATAGCAATAGAGGACAGAAAATCCAGCAAATAAGAAGCACAGGATAGATAAATTAAGGTAAGTATTCTTGTTCATGAATTCATTCTACAAAGCGGATTCTCTGACCACAACTGGACGGAACAGTACTCATGTATCCTTTCGTAATATTTCACAATATTTTGGAATATTGTGAAATAAGACTATTTGTCCGTAAGGGTTAGGGAATTTCTCATTTTATCAAAAAAATCCAAAAGGGCTGGTTCATCAAATCTTGTAATACTTCCCTCTGGGTAATTTTCGAACACGCTGTAGTGAACAAAGTAACGCACTGCGGTACATGGATTACTGTTTGGCAATGCATACACTGTTTCGTCATAACGATTACCTGCTCCTGCACCACTTGAAGATGCCACTGAATAACTCGTTCCATTATCCGTCAAAAGTAGAGAGTCGAGTTTATCAAGAAATAGAGATGCATTACATTTACTACTCGACGCGAACTGTTCAATGCTCAAATATGAATCACGTCCGAGATTTGTTCCCGTTGCGACACTATCAGGAATGGTAAACTTTACCCCTTTAATAAAGACTGATGGTCCGAGTTTGTCATATATATAAGATTCATTTCGAGAAAACCCGTTTGGGTATTGAATTGTGTATCCCAGAGAAGTACTCGAAAATGTCTGTGTTAAATTACTTGAATTATCTACTTGTGGCGTTGATGTTGCAGTATCTACCACTTGTGGAATCGTAGTACTGGTTGCGACATAATATATGACTCCGATAATAAAAATAATAACAATCCCAACAATAATACTCGTACGTGTGTTCATGATTTAATATTACCGCATTGTCATGAGGTGATCATGAATACCGTCATTATTGAGTTGCAACGCAACGAGACTCACCGAGTGGCGTTCGAATAAAGGTAGAAAGTGAAAGGGATAAATGTGTCTCGACAAGTGAACCCAGTCCTTGGCGTGTATTCTCGGTCATGTTTGGACAATTTACAGGTGTTACTTTTTCTTTTGATGGACTCCAATACGTAAGCAACAAACCTTCACTGGTAAAAGGTTTTGCATAGCGATCAGTGTACACATTTGTCTTGGTCTGCAGATCATAGATAATCAAAATTCGAGGTGACGGGGCCGTGCCACTATCAAGAATGAGAAAATGATCTGATACAGCGAGAAAATACTCTGCATCTTTATTCTTGATTTCAAAATCTCCATCTTGAACTTTGTACCGACATAAAAGTTCGGTTGTTGTGAGTCGCTTATCTCTGACAATGATATCAGTCCCTATCCCCATACTACTACTCTTTGTGATAACAAAATACTCATCATGTTCATGGCACACAACACCTTCTTCACTTATGTTGGTACTCACAGATGATTGACTTGTGCCAGAGGCAACAGATGTGGATTGAAGTGTGATTCGAGTGGCAACAAAACTATAGAGTGACTGACCGACACGTAAGTGATAAAAAGCAAAGCAAAAGATAAGGAGGAATGCGACAGCAATACTCCATTTACTGAAATTTGAATTCATAAATTACAGTATATCAAAATCTTAGAACTTATTGCGTTTCGTTCCACACAGAAAGTGAATTATCTTTTGACTTCTGACCTATATATCCACCTCCTGCTTTTATGTATAGTAATACCGCTTGCTGCATTGCCCTTGCAGAAAATTTTCCTGTCTTTGCAATTGCTTCTGCTTTGCAGGCATCCCATAGCTCTGGATCTGTACGCACTACTTTTGCTTTTTGTGTCATGAATGGTTTATTTAGTAATCATAGTGGTATGAGTTTGACTCATGTACACTATTTCTTTTGCGAGTTTTCATGTTCGCCCGATTTCACCATTTGTCTACAGTAATTGCCTTCATGAGTGTAATCATAGCAATTGCAATTTGAGTGCTCAATGTTATTTCAGTAAGATAAAAAACCGCTGAATATTGTATTCAACGGTGAACAATCTGCAATTCTGGGAAAATTCGCTTGCATTCATTCGCAAGAAGCGAGCGATGGCAAAGAGATGCGCCTTCTTCGATGCACAAAATGGTGATATTTCTTTTGAGTGCAGCGTACGCAAGTATGTGCACAACTGAAGCTTTCCGGTCCGTACGAATTTCTTGCTGATAACGTACGCAAAACTCTTCCCACGATAAGCCACGTTTGTAATAGTCACCAATCAAGCGTGGTGATGGACCTAAAATTGGAGCATGGATATCAAAGCCAATGAGTCTTTTGTCGACAGTGATGCCGTCATTGTGTGTATGACGGCTCATGACTGAGATTCGGATTCCATCGCTTGGCGATGGCGCGCACAAAATACATTTAGTGAACAACATGTGAAATCCCCTTCTATTTGCAGTATAGTAATTATCACTCATTGTGCAAATAAGTGAGCGAAATTACCCAGCTTATTTTACTTTTTTACTTTTAAAATACAAAAGCCACTCTTTTTATAGTGGCTTTTGTGTTTGCTGGGAGACTTGGAATCGGACCAAGATTAACGGCTTCAAAGGCCGCTGTCCTACCATTAGACGATCTCCCAATATTTGGAATTATTACTCTTGCGAGCAATGTCGTGCATCATAGCATTTTTTGTATGAAAAACAACATGCCGTATAATGAATAGATGTCTGAAAAACACATCTCCACACAGGTGGTAATCTCAGGAGGTGGACCTGCTGGAATTATGCTCGGTTATCTACTTGCACGCTCTGGGATAAAGGTCACTGTTCTTGAAAAATGGCCAGATTTTTTTCGTGACTTTCGTGGTGACACTATTCATCCATCGACACTACTTAATCTCCACGAGCTCGGCTTAATTGAACAATTTTTGAAATTGCCACATGTAAAAACACATAAAATTCAGATCAATATCAGTGGAGAAGACTTAGCTATTGCTGACTTTACTCGACTCAATACTCCAGAGCCATATGTGGCGTTTATTCCACAATGGGATTTTCTTAATTTTATTGCAACAGAAGCAAAGCGCTTCCCTACATTCCAATTATTTATGGCAACAGAGGCAAATGACCTTATTGAAAAAGATGGCAAGATTGTTGGTCTCAAAGCACAGAACGAAGAAGGAGTGTTTGAAATATCTGCAGACCTCGTTATTGCCGCAGACGGACGACATTCGACTATTCGGCCAAAATCAGGACTTCAAAGTGAAGACCTCGGTGCACCCATCGACGTGCTGTGGTTTCGCATCTCTCGTACAGAAGACGACCCAAAAGACTCCCAAGGGAGAATAGCGCGTGGCTTGATGATGCCAATGATTAATAGAAATGACTATTGGCAATGCGGCTTTGTAATCAAAAAAGGTGAATTCACCAATATTCAAGAACGTGGACTTTCACAGTTTAAGCAAAATTTACTTCTGCTTGCACCGTTTCTTTCAGAGCGAGTTGAAGAAATTCACGACTGGAATGATATCAAGTTACTTTCGGTCTCTATTGAACATATGACACGCTGGCAACGCGATGGATTTCTTGCTATTGGTGACGCGGCCCATACCATGTCACCTGTTGGCGGAGTAGGAATAAACTTTGCAATCCAAGATGCGGTAGCTACTGCAAATATTCTCGTGCCAGCATTCCTCAGCAGTGGTATCACACTTTCTGATCTCAAGGCAGTGCAAAAGCGACGCGAATTCCCTGCACGTATGACTCAACGATTACAGGTATTTGTCCACAATAAAATCATGCAGAGTATTCTTACCGACAATGGCGACCGCACAGCACTGCACATACCATGGATTCTTAAACTTTTTACGTATGTCCCATTTTTACAAATTATCCCTGCTCGCATGATTGGCATAGGCATGAGACCAGAACATATTCTGACCAAGGAAGCAGTGTAGTATTCGTGCTACTTATCTTTACTTGTTTCACCAGAAATACGGATGAGCGCAAGTTCGAGTGGGAGCGATGGGATACTACTCCATCCAATTTCTTTTGATGCAGTAATAAATGAACCAAGTACATGTGAGTTAATGCGTTTATCTTTTGATTCTGCAAGTTCTTTAATGAGAGACATGTCATCTGGTGGAAAATCTTCTGCTAATGTTTTCTCCATATGTGGGGCGTATCGAAGTAAGAGTATTGCCCGAAGTTTAATAAGTAGCATCTTTATATACACCTTCATGTCGATGCGCTCATCGCTCGCCGTTTTAAGTGCGAGTAGACCATCTTCTGGTTCGCCAGAATCGATAGCTCGAATAACACGATTAATGAGATCGTGAGTAGGGGCACCGACAATACGCGCGACAGTATCAAGATCAATCACACCAGATTCAGCTGAAATAAGCACTTTTTCAAGCACTGAGAGAGTGTCGCGATATGATCCATCGCCAAACATCGCAACAATATCCGCAGATGGCGCATCGAGTTTTATGGCTTCTTGTTTAGCAATCTCGATAGCATATTGTTTTAACTCCAAAAGCTGTGGCTGTCGAAATACGAAGCTTTGACAACGCGAAATGATCGTATCAGGAACTTTTTCTTTATCAGTAGTCGCAAGAATAAATACTACATGTGCTGGTGGTTCTTCAAGTGTTTTGAGTAAAGCATTAAATGCTTCTTTTGTAAGCATGTGCACCTCATCTATAATATATACTTTATATGGCGACTCAAATGGCATGGTACTGACGCCACTTCGCAATTGGCGAACATCATCAATTTGACGGTTTGAAGCTCCATCAATTTCATAAAGATCAGCAGGTGCACACCCTATTTCACTAGCAAAAATTCTTGCAATGGTTGTTTTTCCAGTACCACGACCCCCAGAAAAAAGATAAGCATGTGATATGTTATTATCCTTTATGGAACGAAGAAGTGTGCTTACTACTTCGTCTTGTCCTCGTACGTCTGCAAACTCTCTGGGACGATATTTCCGATATAATGCTTGTTCTGACATAGCTTGATTATACCGAGAATATAAAAAAAAACACCTTCACAAAATGAAGATGTCGTAGTGGCAGTGACACAACACAATTCACGAGAACGGTATACTCGTGCATACCAGCATATTTCACCTTGGAAATAATCAAACCAAAGCAATGAGACATTACGCTTTTCCAATATCTCATACATTTGCGGACACAAATGTATTGTCTGGAACCGCAAGAATAATGATGTACCACTGCCTTTTAAATTCTACGTGAGTGATTGCGGGTGTCAACAGTAAAATAAAAACCCCAAGCTAAGCTCAGGGTTTATATTATACAGATGCTTTTTCAGTACTATGTTCACTATCGCAAACATGATTACCGCTGTGGTCTTCGCAAAGTTCATTGAGTGCTTCATTGCCCTCTATTGCTTCACTATGACAACACTCATCTTTTGATTTACCACATGGACACTTACCATGCTCATCAAGAGTAATACCATCTTTGGGCAACTTGCAGGTGTCTTGTTCATTTGCCATTTGTGCACATGCACAATTTCCACCACAACCCATTTGTTCTTTATCTTTGTTATTCATACCAAGTAACTTAGCACATCACAACTGCGTGAGCAAAGACATGACACTTGTGATATTTATTTCTTTGCAACTTTTGTTTTAGTAGTCTTTGCTATAACTTTTTTACCCACACTTACGGCTTTAGTTGCAGCTTTTTTAACTACTTTAGTTTCTTTTGATGCAACTCGTGAAAGTTCAGCATTCACATGTTTCCAATTTGACTTAAGTTCTTTTGCTGCATTTGCAAGGTCTTTTTTGTCGATTGATTTTACTTTTTCGTAGGCACTCATTGATTCATCGACAATTGTTTTCCATGCTTTCTCATCAAGTTTTTGCAGTTTCTTTGCCTTCTTAAGTGCATCCGCATGAAGTGTTTGAGCCCATTTTACAGCTTTTGTGCGATGCTTTGCTGCTTCTTTGCTTCCAAAAAAGAAATACCCTGCTCCTGCTGCTGCCGCTGCTGCAATTCCGAGACCGACACCTAATGCTACCTTTTTCTTACTTACTGGTTTTGTTGCCATATTGTATGCGATGAATAATTATTAAAAAACTAGACTTCCTCGTTTTTCGTACGAGTTCGCTTGCGCGTTCTCATGCCAGCGAAAAAGTCCATAAGGTGTGAGATCCGCATTCCCTCAGCGCGAACTTTGGAGCGGAGTAATTGTACATCTTCGCGTATGTGATCACTTTCATCAGAAACATTATGCGCAATATGATCTACGCTTCGTAAGATGCGAATCACATAATAGAGTGCAACCATACCCAAGATCCCAAAGAAGAACACCACGATAGTAGTGACAGCAAAGAAAATATCCATTTTTAAGAACTCACTCATGTGTATACTTATTATACTCTCCTTCGAATTTCAACCGCAAGTGCTTTTAGGATTTACTACTGAGAAATTCCTTCACTCCGCGTGCGACCTCATCGCTATCGTTTGCCTCCATGAGTCTCATGCGTAACTCTTTTGCACCATCAAAACCATTCACATATGCTTTGTAATGTTTTTTCATTGTTGCAAAATTTTTAATGTCACCAAGCAAGTCTTCAAAAAGCTTTGTGTGCTCAAGCATTACTTCAAAACGTCTCTCAAGTGAAATATCATCGAAACGTATTTCTTTATTGAATCTCCAAGGATTACCAAAAATGGCTCTGCCAATCATAATTCCATCTGCACCAGTTTCTTCTGCTTTCTGTGCTGCATCTGCTAAATCAACTACATCGCCATTACCGAGAATACGTGTTCCAGTCCCCGTTGCAATTTCAACCGCACGAGTAACATGTTCCCATTGCGCAGGAACATCCGACATTTCTTTTCTCGTACGTGCATGAACTGTTATTGCTGCAGGCTTTGCTGAAAGGAGTTGTGGTAACCATGTCTCAAGCTCCAACTTATTGTATCCAACACGAGTTTTTACTGAGACAGGAATCTGCTTTCCGTCTTTTTTTGCACCTGCGATGGTTGCATGTATGATTTCAACCGCCCGCAGTGGATCTTTTATTAGCGAAGCGCCTCCGCCTTGCTTTTCTACGTTTCGGTCAGGGCAACCCATATTAATATCAATTCCATCGAAACCAAGATCGACAATTAATTGCGCAACCTTTTCAAAGTGCTCTGGCTTGCCTCCAAATATCTGCGCAACAATTGGTCGCTCTGCTTCGGTGTACATTAGATCACGGAGCAAGACTTCGCGACCTGGTGAGAGCAGTCCATCAGCAGCAACAAACTCAGTCCACGTCACATCAGGCTTTCCGTACTTTGCGATTAATCTGCGAAATGCTGCATCAGTAACATCCGCCATTGGTGCAAGAACAAAAAAAGGACGAGGAAGCTTATCCCAAAATCCACTAAATGGCATATTGTCTAACATATCACGGATAGCATAGTAGAGATTCAATGAGAATTCAAGCGATACTACTGAGTGGGTGGTAAAATTTCCTCACGGTCTGGAATATGAATTGACTCAAATGCAACTGCTTCAGGAGAACGCTTGTCTACTGGGGTTGTTGCAAGCTCATGATCACTTACACCTTTTAATTCTGGAAAATCTTCGAGAGTAAATTCAAGTCGTGAACCAGGCAATACCTTCCCTGAAATAATTTTTTCAGCAACGCGTTGTTCGACAATATCTTGCACAGCACGAGTCATTGGTCGAGCGCCCATGTCAGGATCAACACCATGCGCGAGTAGTGCTTGGATCACCACATCATTAATTACAAGATTGATACTCTTCTCGCGTAAGCGCTTTTGTAGTTTTGTAAGCATGAGTTCTGCAATAATACGATACTCTGAAACAGTAAGCGGGTGAAAGAGAATGATGCCGTCAAAACGATTAAAAAGTTCGGGCTTTAATTTTCCTTGAGCAATCACTTGGTCGATAATCTCTTTTTTTACTGTCTCAAGTTCTTTTCCCACTTTAATCGCCTCACGAATTAAAGGAGCTCCAGCATTTGATGTTGCAATGAAAATCGTATTACGTGCATTTACCTTCCGTCCTTGTGCATCATGGAAAATTCCCTCATCAAATACCTGCAGAAACACATCGAGTACTTTAGGATTTGTCTTTTCGAATTCATCAAGAAGAACTACCCCATATGGTTGCTCTTTGAGCATAGTAGGCAAAGCACCTTGCGTACCATCCATAGCACCAATCATACGCTGAAGACCGTCGTCACCTTGAAATTCACTCATATCAAGGCGACCCATTGCTCCTTCACTTCCAAAATATACAGATGCAAGCGCCTTGGCAGTTTCAGTTTTACCGACTCCTGTTGGACCTAAGAATAGAAAAGTTCCAATTGGACGCTCCATGCTTCTCACTCCCGCACGAGAACGTCGCATTGCATTTGCGATCACTTCAACTGCTTCGACTTGTCCGATAACTTGTTTTTTCATTAGCACCTCCAGATTCATCAAACGCATACGCTCTTCATCGTCAATATTTCCCACTGGAATTTTGGTCTTTTCATGAATAAATTCAAGTACATCAAATTTCTTTATCAAGTGACCACCCTTAGCAAGCATTGTGGGGACAAGTTCAACCATCAGATCAATTGCCTTGTCTGGCATTACTCCATTTGAAAAATAATGTTCTGCACCCTTGATTATTTCAACCACGGCGGGATACGTGAAAAAAACAGGATGTTTACGCTCCATAGCCTCAGCAACTTCCTCGAGAATACGGAGCAAAGACTCTTCTGCTGGCTCAGTGAGCATTATTTTTTCAAAACGCTGCATGATTGCATTGTTTGGCTCGATGTATTGATGAAATCGCGCATTATCAGCCGTCGCAATTACCTGCAACGAACTTCCAGTAAGATAGCTATCAATAATACTCATGACATCTGAATCAAGCGCTAACCCACTTTGAATAAACCCTGGAAGATCTTCTATGACTAAAATAATATTACCTGCTTTGACTGAGTCATTCATGAGACGAATCAATCCCGTTTCTAGTGATTGTTTATCACGCATGCCAGCAATGAAACTTTTTGCATCAAATGCCATTACTCTGCGGTGTTTCAGTGCGGGGTTTGAATACCCATTTGTAATATCACGAGCAAAATCAAGGATCACATCCATTTTTCCAGTACCCTCTTCACCTACCAAAATAGCATTTGCCTCTTTTTCTCTTGAAAGAACAATTTCGAGCTGTCTAATTTGATCATTACCATAAACAAAGCGGAAATTAGATCCGCCACCAATTGCTTCTTGTGAGAGGTCCCTGCCATACTTACCAAGGATAAATGCACTGCCATATGCAAAATCTGCACCAAATGATTTTGATTGACCAAGTGAGACTCTTCCCCAGAAGCGTTGTTTTTGTTTACGTTTTTTAATTACGCGTTCGACCCATTCAGCAGGTCCAATAAGTTCACGCTTACGCACTCCGAGTTCAAAAATATATTGATAAAAATCAGGATCTTTTTCAATGATGATGTCTGTGAGATCGCGCAGTGTAAATACTTGTCTTAATTCTGACTCAAGCTCATTCCAGTTCACAACTGATTTTCTGTTTTTTAGGTATTCGAGAATTGTTTCATCTGCAAGTCCGGCGCGACGAGTGATTGCTTTCCCGTAAGAAGAATTCAAGAAGCTCTTGAGTAAGTCACCATGTTTTGTTTCATAGTAAATATCACACACCTCATAATTTGGGGTAGTGTATGGCGTTTGTGAACCAGTAACTCCACGCTCGAGCAATGCCTCTACATGATAGTAATATGATCTCGAGTAATAAGTGAGCATTTTAAGAGAAAGCCATATTGCAAGCGCAATCAGAAAAATACCATTACCTTTTGAAGAGCTCGTATCAAGAGGTATTTCATTCCCACCAATCCCAGGAATGAGAGTTGGGAGCACTGTTGTACTCGGAACAGTCATTGTTACCTCTTTTTGTACTACGAGTGTCTTGTTTGGCGCATCCATCACATTCATTTTGGGAACCACAAGTCCTGTCGCAAGTCGATGCTGGATAAATGGTGCGATACCTACCGCAAGGTATAGGAGTACGATAGTGCCAGTAATTATAGAAACCCAATCACGAATTTTTTTAGCAATCGAGTGCTCAAGTACGATTCCTTTTTCAAAGATATAGCTTGGGTCACGCCAAAATGTATTATCAAAACCAAACATACTATGAGAAGAGCATATCTACACCGTTTATAAATAACATTGGCACTAGCACAGGAAGTGCAACCCACAGCAGAAAGAACATTCCCCCTGCGATTAGTACAACGAAAAATGAGAGAAGTGCAATGATGATAATTGCTGCACGCAACAAAAAACCAACGATACGCATAATGAAATTCACAAATAAGTTTGAGAAAAATGCTTCAGGGTGAAGTAGTATGCTTACTTTTTCTTCTTGGAGTCGCTTGAATGGAGCGAAGAGACTTAATGTAACATCAGGAACTGAAAATATATGATTGACGAACCAAACGTAATTCCACCATATATGGAACATGTCACTTATTGCGGTACTAAAATGCCAAACGAGATAGTTTTTAGCAATTGAGATTATGTTCATTAAAAAAATTATATCATGGAGAACAAAAGCGTACACCAACTTACAACTAATTCACAGCAACATACCGCATCAGCATGCGGATAGCGTTCTTATATAAATACGTAGGCGCTTATCTGTAGAAAATTTTATTTCCAAATCGCAAATCAATTGTTCGCACACTCTTTCCTTTATCTGGAGACTTATCAAGATTTTTTAGCACAACTCCAAGATTTGAAATAGCACGATCAGCATCTTTGTCATACGAAAAAAGTATCTCCCAAGGCATACCTACCTCAAGAAGGATGTCATTGCCCCCCAATAGTGTTACGACATGAGTGGTGAGTCCGACAACTGAGAGATGATCGATAAATGATGTTATCTTTTCATAATCTGGTTCACTTATCACTCGTGTTCCTATTGGAGATTGATGCATTACGGCTTCTTCTGAAGTTGATGCAATGATCGCAACAAATGGGTATCCCACGTACTCAGGAGCTTCTGCATACACATATCCCTCCTCGTCAGCAAAAAAGCAATCTTTTGGTTGTTGATCAGTGGGTGTTGAAGATGCAATATGATCAGCCTTATCGCTGTGCAGACAGTAAAGGAAGTTTGGTGTAAATTCTGTGACTTCGATCTTGAGTTTGTTTTTTGTATCAAATGTAGTTTCAACATGCGCAAGTCGCGGAGAAATTGAAAGCACATCTGTTTTTAATTGTGTCTCAGGGTAAAGAAATTTATTGTTGCGGTTGATACGATATAGATATTTTTGATCAAGTAATGATACCGCTAGCATTTGAATACTTGTACTTGATACCGCATGAGTACCAAGAACAGTAATCTCATTTATAAAGAGTGATGGGCGAGCAAATACCCACACCACAAGAAGATACACTCCATAAACAACAATCAAAAAGTATGCGATATACTCAAACGTCTTATCAATCGTACGCGAACGTGCGTGAGAAGACTTCAGTTTCTTTCTTCTTACAATTACCATGCAACACCTGCAAAATCGCAGTTATCCTATTACTGACTTACCCATAAATGGGACAAGTGCATCTGGAACACGAATAGTACCATCAGCCTGTTGATAATTTTCAATAATCGAAACAAGGATGCGCGGAGTAGGGATTGCAGTACAGTTGAGCGAATGTGCAAAACGCATTTTACCAGAATCATCTCGATAGCGTGTATTAAGTCTTCTTGTCTGAAAGTCATGGAAATATGAAGCCGAACTGATCTCACGATACTTCCCTTCACCAGGGACCCAAAGCTCGATGTCGTATTTTTTCACCTGACCCAAGCCTAAATCACCACCGCAATTCACAACGGTATGATATGGAATACCGAGAAGCTCAATGAATTCCTCAGTGTTACGATTGATCTCATCATGGAGCGCAACCGAAGTCTCATGACTTCCTTCGCAAAGTACAACCTGCTCCCATTTAAAAAATTCATGGACACGGATGAGTCCGCGGGTATCTTTGCCATGAGCACCTGCTTCGCGACGAAAGCATGGAGAAAATGCGAGAAATTTAATTGGACCCTTCGAAAGATCAATCGTCTCGTCCATGTAATACCCCATTGTTGCCACTTCACCTGTACCTGCAAGAAAATCACCATCTTGTGTTTTATATAAATCATCTTCTCCTTGAGGTAGGTATCCGGTTCCCAAAAAAGTCTCACGGCGCACAAGAGATGGAACAAGCATGGGAGTAAAAGATTTACCAACCCAATGCTTGAGTGCGAGCTGCCAAACAGCATTCGCAAGCAGCACTCCGTCACCCTTCAGAAAATATCCTCGAAAACCAGCGACTTTAGTGCCCCGTTCAAAGTCCACCATGTCATGCTTCTCCATTAGTTCAATGTGAGTTTTTGCTTCAAAGCCAAGTTGAGTAGGTTCACCCCAACGTTTTATTTCTTGATTATCTTCGTCGCCTCCTCCTTCAGGAACAGTGATGTCTGGTACGTTCGGAACTTGAAGCATTAGTAATCTCCAGATTTCAAGAATTTGTTTGAGCTCTTCTTCTTTTGTCCCAATTTTATCTTTGAACTCTTTCATTGCGTCAATCATAGATTGGCGCTCGATGGGGTCGGTCGCACGAGCAATTTTATCTGTATAACTATTCTGCTCTGCGCGCATCGCCTCTACTTCAGCAAGGAGTGAGCTACGTTTTTCTTCAGCAAGAATGAGACTTTCCACTTCGAAATCAATATGCTTTTTTGCTGCTGCGAGTTTAATAAGGTCTGGATTTTCGCGAATGAATTTGATATCTAACATATTCCGCTATCATAGCAAACAGCCACCTTTTTCCAAAATTATTCAAATAAAATGACCACGCATGGGTGCGTGGTCATGAAGTTTCGTGATGAATATATTATATAGGCTGACATTCTTTACCTGTCGCAAGCTCAAACAACCGTCGATTGATTAGTGTGAGTGCATAAAGATCTTCAGTAAGGCGTGCAGTGTATGCACCCATGCAAAGCGGCAAATTTCTTGAAAATGCATCAGCATAGGCAAACGGTAATATTTTTCCATGCTGTAACGCATCAATGATTTCCAATGTGCGTGTTTGTACTTCAGTTAGTCGTTTGAGTTCTTCCCCCATATATCCTACTGATTGCGTAATGATGTTGGCAATCTCTACTGATTGGGCATTCAGTAGTGCAAGGCTCTGTGCAATTGGATTTACTGCAGATTGAGTCTTCACGATGGGCTCTCCTCACCTATTATTGATAGAACAATTTTCCAAATTTCCGTCCTAAATTAATTCATTTATATTTAATTCTGTCAAGTACACTTTTGAGGCAAGTCTGTGTAGTCTCATTTATATAACATCATGGATATCATCAAACTTAATCCAGAAGAATTCCCTCCACAACTACTGGAGACCCCTGAGCCACCAAAGTCACTTTGGCGTATTGGTACACTTCCATCTCCTGACACAACACTACTTACTGTAGTTGGTGCACGCAAACACTCATCGTATGGAAAAGAAGCATGCGAGACACTCATTGCGGGGCTTTCAGGTTATGACATTACCGTAATCTCAGGACTTGCACTTGGGATTGATACAATTGCGCACAAAGCTGCCATGTCGGCAGGACTTACAACCCTTGCTGTGCCCGGCTCTGGTCTTCATCAAAAAGTCCTCTATCCGCGCTCAAATCTTCGTCTTGCTGAAGCTATCGTTGCAAGCGGAGGGTCTCTCCTTTCTGAATTTGAGCCAGATACTCCAGCTGCACCTTGGACCTTTCCAAAGCGCAATCGCATTATGGCGGGACTTGCGCAAGCAACCTTAGTGATTGAAGCTGAGACACGTTCAGGCACACTCATTACATCTCGACTTGCGACAGATTATAATCGTGATGTCTTTGCGGTTCCTGGTGAAATATTTTCTCCATTGGCAGCGGGCCCTAATATGTTGATTGCGCTTGGTGCCACTCCTATTCATTCGAGTGATGATATCTTGCGTGCACTTGGCTTTTCAATAGAGGTAACGAATGAACGGGAAAAAGACTATTCGATGCTTTCTCATGAAGAACAATTGGTCATGGAAGCACTTACCTCAACAATGTATCGAGAGCAACTCATCAGTGAGCTAAACATGTCTCCCAGTGAAGGAAATATCTTACTCATGAAAATGGAAATTGCTGGCCACATTATTGAAACTCCAAGCGGAATTCGCAGAAGTTAATAGGTGGCTGTTTATAAATTTTTCGTAAGCATTATTTTTATATCAACAGATGTTGTTTCGTCCATACACCTAATCACGTAATCTTACTCATCCCCGTTTATACATTTGCAAAATAATTTTACGCGTGATACTCATATACAAATCTATGAGCACCGCAATGTCGAAAAAGACTCTTGTAATTGTTGAGTCACCTTCTAAGGCAAAAACTATCGAGAAATATCTCGGAGATGCATATATTGTTCGAGCATCAGTCGGGCACATACGCGACCTACCAAAATCAAATAAGAAAGCAATTGATATAGATGATGGTTTTACCCCGCACTATGAAATATCAGCTGGCAAAGACAAAGTAGTCAAAGAGTTGACCGACTTAGCACATATTACAAAGGAAGTACTTCTTGCAACTGACCCTGATCGTGAAGGAGAAGCCATCGCGTGGCATATTGCAGATGCACTGAAATTGAAGAATGCGAAACGAATCGTTTTTCATGAAATCACTGAGCATGCCATTAAAGAAGCGACCGCTCACCCTCGCAATATTGATGAGAATTTAAAAAGCGCACAAGAAGCCCGTCGTGTTCTCGACCGCTTAGTAGGCTATGACCTCTCTGGCTTGATTTGGAAGAAGGTTCGCTACGGACTCTCTGCTGGACGAGTACAATCCCCTGCGCTTCGTATTATTATGGAGCGTGAGCGCGAGATCCGCGCATTTATCCCAGAGACGTTTTGGCGACTTCGTGCACAAGTTACATCTCCTTCAAAAGAAGCATTCCAAATTGAGTGCGCAGAAGAACCTCGTGATAAAACACTTGTCGAAAAAATCCTCAAAGAAGGAAACGCTAAGAAATGGAAAGTACTTGAAGTAAAAGCAACAGAAGCTTCACGTGCACCAAAAGCACCATTCACCACTTCAACTCTGCAACAAACAGCAAGTACGCGTTTTGGTTTTTCACCATCGAATACCATGCGAATTGCACAAAAGCTCTATGAAGGTGGCTTCATCAGTTACATGCGTACTGATAGTACTAATCTTGGTAAACAAGCACAAGATGAGATTGTTGCATTCATCGTAAAAGAATACGGCAAAGACCTTTCTGCCCCACAAACATATAAGACCAAGAGCAAGAACGCCCAAGAAGCACATGAGGCAATCAGACCTACCAATGTGACAAAAAAGAGCGCGGGACGTACCCCTGAAGAGCAGAAACTCTATAAGCTCATCTGGGCACGTGCAGTGGCGTCACAAATGAAAGATGCAACCATGCTCCGTACAAAAATCATTGCGAATGTCGAAGG
>DALYED010000005.1:0-5270 GCA_031972735.1 Minisyncoccota bacterium
CTTAAGGACATGGGTTTGAATATATTAATTCAACATTATTTATGTCTTTTATTATGAGGGTCAGAACGACTTTTTTACCAAACTCTTTCATAACTTGATTAACCTTCGCTTGTGAGCCGAAGTACGCCTTGATGAAAGTTTCTTTTGTAACTTTTCTTTTTTCTAACTCCTCTCTTTTCTTGGTGAATTCCCATGCCTGAACTGGATCTTGATAAACGAACATGATTTCTGTTGTTCGTTTATTCTTTACAGACCTTTCAATATTCTGCATTGCTTCTGCGTAGGCAAATGTGCCATCCATGATTACGTTGATATTATTATCGAGAACATAATCATACAGAATATTTACTCCCTTTGACGCAGCTTTCTGAAATAGATGAGCATTGCTGCCTATGTAACCCGGACAAAACTCCCTAATCTCATCTGCGTCAATTCTCACCGCACCTCCTAGGCGTTCAATTAGTCGCTTAGAGAACTCAGTTTTACCTGCACCCGGTGAACCTGCCATGAAGATAGACGTTGGAAATGTGTCTGCGGGGACGCCAGAACATTGAACAAATTTTTTGATCAGTTCTTTTTTATTCGCTTTCACATGAGCAAGTGCTTCATCGGAAATCTTTTGATCTTCTGGTTTCATGATATTTTTCAATACTATCACCGTTATTTTTTCGTGCAAAATGAGCCCTAGAAGGCACTTCTGGGGCTCTGGGGTGGTCTAGGGGGTGGGGTTGGTTTTGAGGGTGTGTTGTATGGGGCTTTGGGTGTAGAATTTTGGAATGGAAGAGAACCCGCACAAAGACGTCGACATCTCCGCACCAGACGATTCGAAGTTAAAAAATTGGTTACACAAGCTGAACCACAGCGAGCTGCGCTGGCTCGATTGGTTCAGCGACCCAGTGATTATAATCGTCGGCGGTATCGCCGCTCTGGTCTATGTGATTTTCCGCGACGCTGCACATGACATCACTCGCCTGCTTCACTTCCTCTTCGGTTAAAATCAATTTCCACAATAACAAAGAACTGGAACCTCAACATCCCGTAATTTGGACTGCAAAAAATGAGACTAGGAGAATCAGAGCTAACCCCACAGCAAACAAAAAACGCCTATATTTTTTTGGAAGAAATCCAAAAGCAACAAGTAGAATCAGTGCGATATAAAATATCGAAAGCGAAGTCCAGTATTCCCACCCTGAAGGATCTCCACATGCTGCGTTTGCAATCATGGGGAAGAGAAAAAATATCAAGATTCTCATTAATTAACTATACTCCAAAATATCCCAAGCGTTCATAATTTTGATGAAATCCGACGGTTTGGACTGAGGAAATGTTTTGAGGCGTAGTCATCTACGTTGAGAAACTTTCTGAGGGAAAACCTAGGAGTTCGCAAAATTTGGACGCTTTCGGTATCGGGTCACGTGGCGCAACTGATGAGGCAATCCCTCCCGAACCCTTCGCCAACGACATCAACCGACTGCGGAGCGATAACAAAACAACAGGGGTCTTCTCCCCTGTTGTTTTGTTATTTGCTTTAATAGCTCCGCAGTTTGTTGATGTTCCCATGTTGGCGAATCTTCTCGTGG
This sequence comes from Minisyncoccota bacterium, assembly GCA_031972735.1. GTDB lineage: Bacteria > Patescibacteriota > Minisyncoccia > Phycocordibacterales > UBA6899 > MHLP01. The sequence continues at coordinate 1,581 of DALYED010000005.1, forward strand.
GCTTTTGCCTCGATTTGTCTGATGCGCTCACGTGTGACACCGAATTCTTTTCCTACTTCTTCGAGGGTGTGGGTTACACCGTCTAATAGCCCATGCCTCATCTCCAAAATTTTGCGTTCTTTTGGAGAAAGGTCGCCCAAGATCTCCCCTACTTGGTCGGAAAGAATACGGCGTGATGCTTCTGCATCTGGTGAAAGAATTTTATCGTCGGCGATGAATTCTCCAAGCGTTGACTTGTCTTCATCGTCACCGATAGGCTTCTCAAGTGAAACAGTATCTTGATCGATATTCTCGATGATGCGGACACGCTCGACGTCGATACCCATCTCGGTTGAGACTTCTTCTGCCATTGGTTCGCGACCGAGGTCTTGGGTCAAACGGCGGACGACCTGCTTGTACTTGGCGATGGTCTCGACCATGTGTACGGGAATACGGATGGTACGAGATTGGTCTGCAAGTGCACGAGTGATCGCCTGACGGATCCACCATGTCGCATAGGTCGAGAACTTGTATCCCTTTGACCAGTCGAACTTGTCGACCGCGCGGAAGAGACCAAGGTTGCCTTCTTGGATGAGATCAAGGAGCGTAAGGTCTGGAGAGCGACCAACATACTTCTTGGCTACCGACACCACGAGGCGGAGGTTGGCACGCGCAAGGAGGTTCTTTGCCTCTGGATCCCCTGCCTGAATGCGCTGGGCGAGCTCACGCTCATCGCGAGCGGCGAGGAGTGGATATTGACCGATTTCACGGAGATACATCTGTGTCGAGTCGTATGGCGAGCTCTTGGTGGTGAGGTACTTGCGAGATGCTCCGGTGTTGACTGGCTCTTCAGGAGGGTCAGCATCGAGCAGACCACCTGACTCGAGAATATCGACACCCATCACCCCCATGCGCTCATAGAGCTCTTCGAGGAAGTCGACATTGTTCTCGATCTCTGGGAAGACACGAAGAATCTCGTCGAAGGTAACGAAGCCACGATCACGACCCTTGGTGATCAGACTGTTCAATTTGTGCTCAAGCGCTTTGCGCTCTTTGGTCATGGTCTTTTTTGGAGGAGGAGCGAACTTCAACTTCTCTTCTTTGATTTTTTCCTGCTTTTTGGCTTTGGCAGCAGGGACTGCTTTGCCCTTAACTTGCTTCGCAAGTTTTTCGCCTTTGGCGGAAGTTACCTTCTTTGAAGGTATTGCTTTTACTGGCTTCTTGGCAACAGCTTTCTTTGGAGCAACTTTCTTTGCAGGCTTCACTGCTTTTTTTGGTGCTACTTTTTTTACTGCTTTCTTTGGAGCAGGTTTCTTTGGAGCAGGTTTTTTGGTCTTGGTTGGCATGGTGGGTAATTAATTAATGTAAGGTAATACTGGTAATGGTTGTTGTATAAAATGTATGGTCATATCATCGCGCGTTTTTATTATCTATCAGGGTGAGGTCTGCGCGTTTGATCTTGCGGTCTTCGAGAGCGATAATCCTCGGAGTGATGGCTTGGTAGGCTTTGAGGAACTCTCGCGCTTCATCTTTGGATGCTCTTGCTTCTGCATCGGAGAGCTTTTGCCAGAGTTCTGCCTGCTTCTCCTTTAAGACTTCTTCTTCGATGGTATCGAGGAGTTCTTCGACAGAGTGTGCAAGTGTGGGTGCATGCTCGTATTTGTATTCTGCCTTAAGTGCGAGCTTGTCGATTTCTTCTTTGGGGAGCTCGTGGGGAGTGAGCCCGTGATTGCCGATACGCTCGTGATACTGGGTACGGTGGACCACAACATCGATGACTGGTGTACTATGACCCTCCTGCCAACAAAGAATACCGATAATTTCCTCTTCGGCAACTTGACGGCGACTCTTTAGTGGGGCGGTCGCTTTTACCACCTCTTGGCGCTGTGCCTCGCGCATGGGAGCCACTGCCTTTGCGGCATGCTCGAGACGCTTTACATCTTCCCACACCGCGGAGTCTGGGACTCCGAGTTTGCGAGCGATTTCGATGATGAAGTGTGCTTCTTCGATCTTCGATGGCATCTCGATCAAAAGCGGAAGGACTTTTTCGCCGACTTCATCACGAAAGGCGCGACTATCGAGCCCTTTTTTGCCAAGTGCAGTGAGATAGAAGTCGATGATGTGCGTCGACGATGCGATCACTTCGGACCATCCACTCGGATGACCTTTGATATAGTCTGCGGGATCTTTGCCGTCTGGGATTGCGACAACACGGACGTTCATTCCCATTCCAATCGCGAGACGAAATGCACGTGCAGTAGCAGAAAGTCCTGCATCATCAGCATCGAATGCAAAGACGAGATTGTCGGAGAGACGCTTCAAGAGTGTGAGGTGCTTTTCGGTGAGTGCAGTACCTGAGACGGCGACAGCGTTGGTGACACCAGCTTGATGTGACATGATCAGGTCCATTTGCCCCTCAACAAGAATCGTGAAATTCTGCTCGCGAATGGTCTTGCGTGCGCGGTCGTACCCAAACATCACTGCACCTTTGTCATACAGTGGACCCTCTGGAGAATTGATATACTTTGCAACATCGGTGCCATCTTGATTTTTCTGATCGCCAAACACGCGACCTGAGAATGCAATGACATTTCCGTTCTGCTCGAAAATCGGGAACATGACACGTCCACGGAAACGGTCATATGGTGACTTCCCTTCACTTGGCTTTACTAAACCCGCGAGCTCAAGTTCAAGATCGGTAAACCCCTTCCCTCCGAGATGTTCTGAGAGAAGACGCCACTCGTTGGGAGCGTAGCCAATACGGAATGAACGAATGGTTTCTTCGGTGAGCCCTCGTCCGACCAGATATGCTTTGACTTCGGAGTTGGTGAGGAGATGGCGCTCGTAAAACTTGGTTGCTTCTTCCATTAAGGTGAGCAGTCGATCGCGCTCACTCTTTGCCCGACCATCGTCATGGTCACGCTTGAGCTCGACACCTGCACGAGCGGCTAAAATTTTGAGTGCATCGAAGAACTCTATTCCTTCGATCTCTTCGACAAAGGAAAAAATATCGCCTCCTTTATTGCAACCGAAACAATAAAACGACTGTCGCGATGGTGAGACATTGAATGATGGCGATTTCTCTGAGTGAAATGGGCAGATCGCTTTGTAGCTCGAACCTGCTTTGGTGAGCTTTACATAGCTCCCCACCACATCAACGATGTTTAGCTTTTCCTTAATTTGTTCTACTGGTGTGGACATCTTAGTTATGAGGGATGAAATATGAGTGAAGAAGATGCGAGGGATGAGGGGAAGAAAATACGAGGGATGAGTTGTGAGATATGAGTGATGAGGGAAAATCGGGTATGGGAAAGCACACAGGTGTACGTTACTGAGCGATTTCTCATTGATGTATTCATTATAGTTTCATGCGAACGAAAGAGCTATTCAGTTGCTAGTCACTAGATACTAGACACTAGGAAATGCGAGGATGAGTTGTGAGTGATGAGGGATGAGATATGAGGGATGAGATAAAAATCAGAATCCCCTATTTCAAATACTCAATCCACTAAACAATCGAAAACGATTCATGAAAACGAATTCGGGAAGTTTTATATTGGGATGAGATGCGACGTCCTGGACCAAAGCGAATCTCTGAGCCGTACTTATCGTACGGTGAGGAGATTCGCTGCGGGAAGGACTAGCATATCGCCCAATATAAAACTTACTTACGCCTGGATGATTTCGCGAGGAGGTTCGTTTTCGTACTCC
>DALYED010000005.1:5280-6508 GCA_031972735.1 Minisyncoccota bacterium
CATCATATTCCGGCTCAACACGATTCGCTGGGAATCCTGTACCTGCTGGGATAAGGCGTCCCAAGATCACGTTCTCTTTGAGACCATAGAGTCGGTCGGTTGAACCTTGGACTGCGGCTTCGATGAGCACACGTGAAGTGTTTTGGAATGATGCTGCTGAGAGGAACGACTCCTTGGTAAGTGCGACTTCGGTGATACCCAAGACGAGGTTGTCTCCCTTTGCACCTTCTTTGCCGAGTGCTGAGACGCGAGCATTCTCGATAGCGAGCTCTGACTCTTCGACGATTTCGCCGATAGAGAAACGTGTATCGCCGGTATGCTTGATCTTGCGACGTGAGAACATCTGGCGGACGATCACTTCACAGTGTTTGCGAGAGATTGACGCACCTTGTGTCTCGTAGATCTTGTTGATCTCAGAGATGATGTAGCGCTGTGCGAGATCGACACCACCGTACTTGAAGAGCTCGTCGATATCAGCGTAGCCGTTGGTGAGGAGGTCTCCTGCTTTGACATTTGCGCCAACTTTTACGAGTGGTGAACGGCGGAACGAAACTGAGTGCTCGACTTCCTTGGAGTCTGGGTCGCTCTTCTTGTCTTTCTTGTGTGTACCATCACCAAGTACAACGATGATCAGGTCGTCCTTCTCACCATGCTTGATGTCAGAAATAACTCCGTCGATCTTACAGACAACAGCTTGTGCCTTTGGAGTCTGGCGCTCGAAGATGTCTTCGACACGAGGGAGACCCATGGTAATGTCTTCGCCTGCGGCACCTCCGGCGTGGAAGGTACGCATCGTGAGCTGTGTTCCTGGCTCTCCGATCGCTTGTGCGGCGACGATACCAACTGTCTCACCAAGTGCAACGAGTACACCACGTGAGAGATCCATTCCGTAACACTTCTGACATACTCCGCGGAGTGTCTTGCAAGTGAGTGGTGAGCGGACGAATGCTTCGACTGCTCCTTCGGCGTGAATCTTTGCAGCTTCATCGCGACCAAGGAGTGTGCCCTTCTCGAAGATGACACTGCTATCCTTTGCGACTACATCCTTTGCGAGGACACGACCACGTGTTGAGCGTCCGAGGGTGATTTCAATACCTGATGCGTTCTCAACAGTGAGGCGAATGCCGTCCTTCTCGCCACAGTCTTCTTCGAGGATGATGACGTCCTGTGACACATCAACGAGACGACGAGTAAGATATCCTGCCTTTGCAGTGTTGAGCGCGGTATC
>DALYED010000005.1:6518-36875 GCA_031972735.1 Minisyncoccota bacterium
AGTTGAGATGAAGTACTCAAGTGGTGAGAGACCTTCTTTGAGTGACGGCACCATCGCGAAATCAATAACACGTCCTGATGGACCTTGGGTAAGACCCTTGATACCAACCATCTTGGTGACCTGCTTGATGTTACCGCGGGCACCTGACTGGAGCATGTCCATGACTGGTCCATTCTTTGGAAGTCCGTTTGGAACGAATTTTTCGATATCGATTTCAACTTTCTTCCAGACTTCAATGATGCGGTCGTAGCGCTCTTCGTTTGAGAGCAAACCTTCTTCCCAATCGGAAACGATTTGCTTCTCTTCCTTGCGCGCAACAGCAACAATCTCTTTCTTCTCTGGTGGAACCTTCACGTCAGAAAGTGACCATGTGATACCTGACTTGGTGACATACTTGTATCCAAATGCCTTGATCTTGTCGAGTGCATCAGGAGTACCGTCGATACCATAACGAGTGATGAGATCATCAACCATGTTTGCGAGATCCTTCTTGGTCACCTCTTTGTTGACGAATGGGAAATCCTTTGGAAGCACTGAGTTGAAGAGAAGGCGTCCGACTGTGGTGTCGAATGGCTTGCCTTCGAATGCGGCATACTTTGGAGAATCAGTACCGAGGACTTTGACCTTTGCACGGAATCCAACAACACCGAAGTCATATGCAGTGATTGCTGAGTTTGGAGTTGGGAAAATCTTGCCCTCACCCTTCTCGCCTTCTACTTCTTTGGTCATCCAGTAGCAACCAAGTACGATGTCGAGACCTGGGTTTACTACAGGGTCTCCTGAACCTGGTTTCAAGAGGTTCTTGTTTGCTGCCATGAGCTCGCGAGCTTCTGCTTGCGCCTGATCTGAAAGTGGAACGTGAACTGCCATCTGGTCTCCGTCGAAGTCAGCGTTGAACGCTGTACATACGAGTGGGTGAACCTGAATCGCATTGCCTTCGATAAGGGTTGGATTGAATGCCTGAATACCGAGTCGGTGAAGTGTCGGTGCACGGTTGAGGAGCACATACTTGCCCTTGATCACAGTCTCGAGGTTTGCCCAAACTTCTGGGATACCTTCGTCGATAAGGCGGTTTGCACCACGGATGTTGAATGCGAGTCCTTGCTCGAGGAGCTTTGCAATAACGAATGGGCGGAAGAGCTCAAGTGCCATGTGCTTTGGAAGACCACACTGATTGAGCTTCAAATCAGGACCAACAACGATCACCGAGCGACCTGAGTAGTCAACACGCTTTCCGAGGAGGTTCTGGCGGAAGAGACCGCTCTTGCCCTTCAAGGTGTCTGCGAGTGATTTGAGCTGACGGCGCTGAGTCTGACTCATTGCGGCTGATGTCGAACCGTGGCGGATCGAGTTGTCGATGAGTGCATCGACTGCTTCTTGTAAAATACGTTTTTCGTTGCGGAGAATAACTTCTGGAGCATCAATCTCAAGGAGTTTCTTCAAACGGTTGTTGCGGTTGATGACGCGACGATAGAGATCGTTCACATCTGAAGTTGCATGACGTCCTCCTTCGAGTGCGACCATGGGGCGAAGTCCTGGAGGGATCACTGGGATCACCGAGAGGAACATCCATTCTGGACGAACACCTGAGCGAAGCATTGCGCGCACAAGTGCGAGGCGCTTGTAGAGCTTTGCGCGCTCGACAGCACCTGCCTTCTCGAGGCTGGTCTCAAGTGCTCCTTCGAGCTTCTTGAGATCGATGCGCTTGAACATCGCAAAGACTGCTTCGGCACCGATGCCTGCTTCGAATGCTGATGAGTACTTGAGAGAGAACTTGTGGTACGTCATCTCGTCTAAGATAAGACCGACCTTGATCGACTCAATCTCTTTCTTTGCTGCAGTGAGGAGCTCCTTCATTTTGTCCTTTGCTCCCTTTGCCTCAAGGCTCTTTACCTTGGACTTGTATTCGTTGTCGAGTTCTTTCAAGAGATTTTGCTTCTCGCTCTCGTTGACCGTAGTGATCACATAGGCGGCGAAGTAGATGACCTTCTCGAGTTCTGCAACAGGAAGGTTAAGGAGAAGTCCGATACGTGATGGGATACCACGTAGGAACCAGATGTGAGAGACAGGAGCTGCGAGCTCGATGTGTCCCATGCGCTCACGGCGCACGATAGCGCGAGTGATCTCGACACCACACTTCTCACAGATGATGCCCTTGAAGCGGATACCGCGGTATTTTCCACAGTAGCACTCGAAGTCTTTTTCTGGTCCGAAGATGCGCTCGTCGAAGAGACCGCCACGCTCTGAGCGCTGGGTGCGGTAGTTGATGGTTTCTGGCTTGGTGATTTCGCCGTATGACCACTCCTTCATGCGCTCTGGTGAAGCGAGTCGAATCGAGATTGCGTTGAAATCAGTTATTGGATTTTTCATATTTTTTGTATGGATTTTTTTATAGCTGATAACAATTAGACAACTTCGTCTTTATTTTCTTTCACCAAGTCGACATCGAGCGCGAGCCCGCGGAGTGAATTGAGTAAGACGTGGAATGTAGCAGGAAGGTTTGGTTCGCGAATATTGCGTCCCTTTACGATGGCATCGAATGCGGCAGAGCGACCCAAGATATCGTCTGACTTAACAGTAAGCATTTCGCGGAGAATATGAGCGGCACCGTAACCTTGGAGCGCCCAGACTTCCATTTCTCCGAAACGCTGTCCTCCGCCCTGTGCTTTACCACCGAGAGGTTGCTGTGTGATGAGGCTGTAGGGTCCGATTGAACGCATGTGGATCTTGTCTTCAACCATGTGGTGAAGTTTCAAAATATACATGTATCCCACTGAGACTTCTTGTTCGAATGATTCTCCTGTGCGTCCGTCGAAGAGTTTCATCTTGCCGTCTTCGCGGTAGCCTGCACTCTTGAGTTCAGCGCGAATCTCCTCCTCAGAAACACCGAGGAATGATGGAGTGATTGCCTGATAGCCGTGCTTGTTTGCAGCGAGACCAAGGTGAAGTTCGAAGATCTGTCCGAGGTTCATACGTGATGGAACTCCGAGTGGTGTGAGAATCACATCGACAGGAGTACCGTCTGCCATGTATGGCATTTCTTCGATAGGAAGAATCTTTGAGATAACTCCCTTGTTACCGTGGCGACCTGCGAGCTTATCTCCAACAGAGATATTGCGGAGCTGTGCGACTTCGATGTAGATACGCTTGATGATACCTGACTCGAGGTTGTCTCCCTTTTCACGAGTGAAGACCTTCACGCCGATGACGCGACCGCGCTTGCCGTGCTCCATGCGGAGACTGGTGTCTTTTACATCGCGAGCTTTCTCTCCGAAAATACTGCGAAGAAGGCGCTCTTCTGGAGTGAGCTGAGCTTCACCCTTTGGAGTGATCTTACCGACAAGAATGTCGCCTGGGCGTACTTCTGCACCAATGCGAACGATACCTTCGTGATCCAAGTCTTTCAACTTTGCTTCTCCAACATTTGGGATATCAGGGGTGGTGATTTCGGGTCCAAGCTTGGTGTCACGCACGTTGACGACGAATTTTTCGATATGAATAGAGGTGAGGATACTCTCACGAACGAGGCGCTCTGAAAGAATGATGGCGTCTTCGTAGTTTGCACCGCCCCATGACATGAATGCCACAAGAAGGTTTTGACCGAGTGCCATTTCTCCTCTATCTGATGTTGATGTGTCTGCAAGGACGTCTCCTTTCTTGACCTTGTCTCCTACTGAGACGATTGGGCGTTGATGGAAGACAGTCGCATCGTTGGTCATGACGAAGTTGATGAGTTTGTACTCTTTCTCATTGCCATTGTTTGACTTAAAGACGATGTGCTTGGCATCGACCTCTTTAATAGTACCGTCAGACTCTGCCATGATGACACGACCTGAGTCGCGAGCGATACGAGCCTCCATACCTGTCGCTACGATTGGAGCTTCAGGGATGATGACTGGGGTTGCCTGCTTCTGCATGTTTGAACCCATGAGTGCACGGTTGGCGTCATTGTGTTCGAGGAATGGAATCGATGAGGTTGCAGTCGAGAATGCCTGATTGGTTGCAACGTCAATGTAGTCGACATCATCGCGATCAACCATACCTGGATTACCTGCGATGCGTGCCTCAACGCGCTCAACGGTGATGAACTTCTTGTCATCATATGGAGTTGCGGCGTGAGCAATGGTGTACTCTTCTTCTTCGAGTGCATTTAAATAGTCGATCTTGCCTGTGATCACACCCTTTTCAACACGAACATATGGAGTCTCGATGACACCAAAGTCGTTGACACGAGCGTATGCAGAAAGGCGAAGTACGAGACCGATGTTTGGACCTTCTGGAGTGTGGATTGGGCAGAGACGACCATAGTGTGATGGATGAACGTCACGAACTTCGAGACCTGCGCGCTCTTTGGTGAGTCCACCTGGACCCATCGCTGAACAGGTGCGAAGGTGCTCGACTTCATCGAGGACATTCTTCTGACTCATGAGCTGTGAAAGCTGGTTGGTGGTGAAGAATTCCTTGAGACGTGCCTGAAGTGGTCGTGGAGAAACGAAGTTGATTGGAAGTACGGTGTCGGTTTCAACGGTCGACATGCGGTCCTGAATGTTGCGTTTCATCTGTGTCATACCAACGCGGAGTTTTGCCTGAAGCATTTCTCCGACATAGCGGACACGGCGAGAACCCAAGTGATCAATATCGTCTTCTTGAGCACCCTTCATGTGGTTGAGCTTTGCAACATGTGCGACCGTCGTGATGAGGTCGTCGTAAGTAAGCACACGACCCTCGAGTGCTTTCTCGGTCATTGGCTTTCCGAAGCGCTTGTTGAAGCGAAAACGACCTACCGAAGAAAGGTCATAGCGTTCGCGTGCGAACATTGCATCGATGAGCTCGCGAGCATTTTGGGTTGTCGTTACATCACCATCGCGGAGGCGGCGGTAGGTTTCGACATATGATTCTTCGAGTGACTTTGCAGGATCCTTTGCAAGCGTCTTCTCGATGTAGCGCTTTGCCTCTGGGTCTCCTTCGTATGCCTTCAGAATATCAGCATCATTTGCCTGTCCGAAGATGCGGAGTAGTGAGGTGACTGGGAACTTGCGCTTGCGGTCGATTTTGACCCATACAACTTCGTCTGCGTCTGTTTCGATTTCTATCCAAGCACCACGTGAAGGGATGACCTTTGCTCCGAAGAAGCGGCCAGCCTTCAATTCCTGTGCGGTGAAGAAGATACCGAATGAACGTGCGAGCTGAGGAACAACGACACGCTCAACGCCATTGACGATGAATGTGCCTCGCTCTGTTGCGACGGGAAACTCTGCCATAAAAATTTCTTGCTCTTTCTCTACACCAAGCGTCTTGTTGACGAGCTTGACGCGTGCGCGCAGTGTCGTTTCGTACGAGAGTTTATTCTCGCGTGCAAAATGCTCATCGAAACGAGGTTCAGCAAGCTCGAAGCCTGCGAACTCGAGTTCGAACTTTTTGCCAGAGTAGTCGCGGATCGGAGAGAATTCCTTGAAGACCTCTGCGAGTCCAAACTGCACCAACCAGTCGTATGACTTCTTCTGCATCTCTACGAGATTTGGAATGTCTGCCAAGGGCTCCTTGTACAAACCAAAATACTTTTTATTGATCGTCTTCATATACACGAGTCGTTAATGAATAGTTACCAGACTAAAAAATGCTCGATACGCACATGCAATGAACAATAGTTTTCCAGCTCTTCAGTTTTGGATCTCACAGGTAGGGTACAAAACTGAGTTTCCGGAAATACTTTTTCAATACGAGGTTTTTTGTTTCAAGCAATGCAAAGTCTGCGCAGAGTGCGAGGTGCAAAGCGAGCGATACTCACGAGGTGTACTGATGAGTACATCGAGGGAGTCCGCAAGCGATGGCAACAATGCAATGTGCCAGAATATGAATTTCTTGCATAACACATAAAAACACTCCTCATAAAGGTTGTGTCTTATTTCCTCCAAACTTTGTTAATTGATGTTTTGCAAAATTGCTTTTGGTCAACACACTAACTATACGAATTCCTCCAGAAACTCAATCAGTACGTAGTGAAATGAGTATATTCCTTCGTGTCTTCAGTGTCAATTCATCTTGAAAATTTGCGGTCTGGTATGGGGATAAATCTGTGGATTGCCTGTGGAAATTACCTGCAACTATACGTTTGGGGTCGCATCCTTTGCGGAAAGTGGCGTGATGCCTCCAATCTCACCACCCATGTGCTCATCGGGAATACCCATGACTTCGCATATTTTCTTTGCAACTTCAGGACGTCCGAGATCGTGTTGCATTTCAACACCTGCTTTTGCGGCATCGATAACAAGTTTTGATTTGATAAAAAAAGGATCCATGAGGAATGCAATTTTTGTGAGCTCAGCATTTGCAATGTTTCCTGCGCGCAAACTTGAAAGATAACGTTGTTCACCAAGTTGTTTAAATATGTGTGATTTCTTTTGCTCTGCAGAGAGTGACCAGATGGTACGAGTGAGCACTTGCTCGTCTGCGAACTGAAGCAGGATTTGTATTTGCGGATCTATACTCGTGTCTATTGCCATGCACTCAGTATGACGTAATTATTTATCAACTTCAAGTAGTACGGTTTATGATTTATACTTACCCTCATGAGAAAAATATTTTATTCAGTTTTTATTATGAGTAGTGTGTTGATTGCAGGTGTTGTGCATGCTGAGGAAATTAAACCAACCATGATGCGTATGAATTCTGTGGTGGGATCAGGAACGCCACCAACAATGAATGGTGCGCGAGGTGACCATAAGCCAATGATTGGCACAGGTACGCCACCAATGCGAGATGGCAAGAGTGATGAGCGCGGTAATGATCGTCGACCACCATTGATGGGCTCTGGTACACCAGCAATGATGCCCCCTGTCATGGGTTCGAGTACTGGTGCATGTACAAAGTTTAATCGTGGACTTGCACTCGGTGCGCGAGGTGAAGATGTGAAAGAGCTTCAAGAAATGCTCCATGAGAAAGGATTTTTGAATGCATCCTCGACTGGGTATTTTGGAAAAATGACAAAAGAAGCAGTGATGAAATTCCAAAAGGATGGCGGAATCAATCCAAGTGGATTCTTTGGTGAGCTCTCTCGCAAGCAACATGAGAAACGCTGTGGTGAAGGCAAGGGTCGTGGAGAAGGCAAACAAGGAGACACTGAGCGTCGTGGTGCAAGCTCTACTCCCCCATTTATGGGAGGATGGAATGGAACAGGTACACCACCACTGAAAGATCATGATGATCGCAGACCTCAGGTGGGATCAGGAACTCCTCCAATGATTCCTCCTCCTGCAACAACAACTGCAAGCTCAACGACTATCTAAACGACGAGCAATAAAAAACACTCCAACAGGAGTGTTTTTTATTGCTCGTCGTTTATGATTATTTCTTCTCCAAATCGAGGCACACTGAGTTCATGCAGAAGCGCTTGCCTGTGCTTGCGGGACCATCATCGAACACGTGACCTAAGTGAGAGCTACACTTTGCACAGAGTACTTCGGTGCGTGTCATGCCATATTTGTCATCATGCTCATACTTCACCGCACCCTCGAGCGCTTGGTCAAAGGATGGCCAGCCAGTGCCAGAATCGAATTTTGCGTCCGATGCAAAAAGTGGATTGGCACACACCTTGCACATGTATGTTCCTTCGGCTTTCTCGTTCAAGTACTTCCCTGTCCCCGGTGCTTCGGTACCCTTTTCGCGCAGGACATGATACTCCTCGGGAGTTAACTTTTCTTTGATTTCTTGTTCATTGAGTTCGTTTTGCATAGTGTTTAGCGCTGAATATTTTTGTGCATTGCTTCGTTGTTGCTCCAGAATATTTCTCACCGTACCAATGAGTACACCTCAAGATATTTCCTTCCGTCTCGCAGTTCATCAAAAATCTTCAGTTTGTGATTATCTTATAATGCAATTGATTTATAAATCGTTTAATAGCGTAGCAAAATTCTTTTTCACTTTATCGAGTTTAGGATTGATCACAATCTGGCAGTAGCCTTGATTGGGATTGTCGCGGAAATAATTCTTGTGATAGTCCTCGGCGTCGTAGAATTCCTTAAGTGGTTCCACTTCGGTCACAATCGGGTCACCGAATGCCGATGAGGAGTTCAGCTCTTCGATGAACTTTTTTGCCTCACTTGCCTGCTCTTCGCTCGTGGTGAGAATGATTGAACGATACTGAGTGCCGACATCTGCACCTTGGCGATTTTTGGTTGTGGGATCATGAGAGCCAAAGAAGACGGTGAGGAGATCGGTGTATTTCACATCTTTGGGATTGTAAGAAATATGAATTACTTCGGCGTGTCCCGTCATGCCACCTGAAACTTCTTGATAGGTGGGGTTTGCTTTCTCTCCACCTGCATAGCCCGGCTTTACCGCACTGACACCTTTCATCATCTGAAAGACTGCTTCGGTACACCAGAAACATCCTCCTCCGAAGATAGCAATTTGTGTGTTTTCCATCATGTTGAATATCTGCGAGCAGAGATTATGTGATAAGTTAAACGGATTTTTTCTTTTGGTAGTAAATAACTACGAGCTCGAACAAGGCAATGAGCATAAATACCGGCAAATAAAAGATCATGAATGCAATATCTTGAAATCCTTGTATCGGCATAAAGACACCGTGGGTATATGCGATTGTGATGACGACGAAAAGACTGAGCATCATACAAAAGCATATTGCGCATGCTCTTACGCTACCGCTGAACCGACGATAATACACCATGGGTAAACTTAGCGTGAAGAGCACCAAGAGCCATGCCACAAATGAGACATCTCGCACGCCTCCAGATCGGAGAAGCCAGCTTACACCAATGGCAACTGTGGTAACCGCTGCATAGGTGAGGAATATGTTTTTCATAATGTTTGAGATTATTACTGTCATTGTACACCAATATCATTCATTCATTTTAATGAAATCCTAGGCGAAATTTTAGGATTGCAGATTTTGCATACGATACAAGGCAACAAGGTCACAATACCTCTGAGACGTACTCATTGTACGACGAAGAGATTTGGGACCGCAGTCAACGAAGTAGCGTGGCAACATATGTGACCCTAGCCGAAGGTGAAGGTGTAGGCTTGTAGTCCTGCACGAGGAATCACCAACTCAAGTAAATGTTTGCTTGCAGACTTGGCGTCAATGATGCGGTAGAGACGATTGTCAGTGACTGTAATATACGTTCTATCCTCTTTTACAAAGACATCTGCTCCGCGCATCGATGGATCTATTGGTTTGCCGTCGATTGTCACCTCTATAGTGATCGCTCCAGATTTTGCTCCTGCAACAAAGTACACACCCTTGGCATTGTATTGGTAATCGATTCGATCACTGCCAACACTTGCTCCACCAACATCTGCACTCGTCTCTGCATACTCGCTGGCGATGTTCCATTTGCCAATCAAGTAGAGCTTGTTTTGATTAACAGAAATCGGCTCTTCGAAATATTGCTCACCAAGCTTACCTTGATCACCACTTCCGAGATATTCATTGCGACTTGCTCCAAAATAGGTTTCTGGGCTACCTGCACTGATTGCACCTGCATCAATTTTTGTTGTTGGAAGTGCGACACCATTACTATCAAGTCCGAGTCTGTCACTTCGCTCCATCAGTGCCTTCTGGATTGCCATCTCCGTCTTGTCATACTCACCTTCGCCAATATGATCGTAGATGATATAGCCATCAATATCGATAAGGTATTTGCGTGGCCAATATTGATTACCAAATGCATTCCATGTCGCATACTTATTATCAAGCACGACAGGATAATCAATACCGAATTTTTTCATTGCTGTTTCAACGTTTGACTGCACGCGCTCAAAGGCGAACTCTGGAGTATGCACTCCAATAATCACGAGACCCTTGTCTTTGTACTTACCGTACCAACTCGTGACATATGGAAGAGTACGCTGACAGTTGATACAGCTGTATGTCCAGAAGTCGACCAGTACCACGGCTTTGCCTTTGTAGTCACTGATCTTTATTGGCGCGCCACCTGTATTGATATACCCATCTACGCCAGTGATCTCAGCTGAAGGCTTGTAGTAGACCGACTTTTCATTGGCAGTAAGGTAGTGGATTGCGGGTTTTGGAGCAGTAGTCGGTTTGGTAATTCCATTTGCTTTCGTATCGGTCATAGCACTCGTCTTATCAGTATTACTTGCCATCATGAGCTCACCTGCTCCTCCTTGGGGTACTGCATCAGGAGTTGGTGCACCAAGATCTGGAAGTGGTGCAAGCGTAGGTGCTGTATCACGTGACTGCAAGAGCTTCTGCTCTACTTTGGTAATGTCGTAGAACCCTGATGTAAGGATATTTGCTTCGACCTTCTTGTCGTAACCCGTAAAGATTGCTATGCCGACAATAAGAAAAAGAAGACCGAGCATACGCTTGAATTTTCCATGTGGGTCTGCAACAACACCAAGCTTGCTCATCAACTTTTGCCCAAGAAATGCAATGACCAGAAGTGCAAGCGAGAGCCCTACTGTATAGGCAAGCAAGTAGGTCGTACCAAGTGCAAATGATACCGGAAGCACCGTTGCGAGAATCACAAAATATGTTGGTGAGCAGGTTGAGAACACTGGACCAAGTGATGCACCAATGATGATGTCTCCCCAGATGCTTTTCTTTTGATAGCCTTTGCCGAGCACCATGTTTGAATCTTGGTTCCACTTTGCAACAAATGGAATGCTTTCCCATACTTTTGGGAATACGGAAATAAGCCCAAAGAAGATGATGATTGATCCCGAAATATACGCCCACACTTCTTGAGGGATATTTATGAACAACGTGCTTGCTTTGAGGAGTAGTGTGAATACAATTACTGATACTGCGAGCGAGCTCGTGACAACCAGTGCACGCTTGAGTGAGACAGCACCTTTGACTTCGCCTGGTTTTCCATCAAGTGATCCACCAACAATGACAGGAAGGAGTGGAAGGATGCATGGTGCAAGCACTGTGAGTACTCCTGCGATAAATGCAATCAATAGTAATGACATATCAATAAAATAATTATTGTAATTCAGCAATGAGTGCAGAGAGGCTTGCACTTGCGCTCCATGACTTGATTGCATTGCCATGTGTGTCGACTTGTACAAGCGTGTGCTGGTGAGTAACACCATACTTTACTTTCAATGCCTGCGAGTTGTCGTAGTCGACATCAAGAATGGTGAGGTTGGCAGGGATTGCATTTGCGTGCGCCTTGATATCGGTATCAAGTGTCTTGCATGTCGGGCACCATGAGGCATGAAAGAACAGCACAATACGACCAGTTGAAGGGAGAGGAAGTGATGCGGTATATGCTTGGTAATTTCCAGCTTTTGGCATAACTGTTTCTTCCATCATCGTTTCGCCATTTGTCGATATCATCGTATTGGTCATTTGCTCATCTCTGACTTGACCATCTCCTCCAACTGACTGCCCTTCTTTGAGTGAGAGTGAGGTGCCGTCAGTGTTGAAGACTTTGCCATCTGCGGTTACCTTACGTCCGCTTTGAAATAGGTAGTCACCACTCACAGGAGTACTTGCACCATCTTGGTCGAGCATAAGTTTTCCTGAGATAAAGCTGACTGTTTCTGCTTTTTTCATCTCCATTTGTGGAGTTGCTGAAGCAACTTTTTCGGCTTCACTTTTCGAAAAATCAGCTTGCATCTGGAGACGAGCTGCCATCTCGGCTTTTGTTTCACCGTCATGCATCGTGACGTAACTTTGATATCCAAAACCCGCCACGATAATTGCGACGAGTACTCCAACAATGAGGTAATGTTTGTTCATATATATTGCTTTGTTTTCTTAACTCATTGCAGTATATACAGGTTTAGCTATGATGTAAAGTAAACTTTACATCATGCTGTGGATTACTTTACGGCAAACGACTAGAAGTTGCGATCACTATAAAATCGAGTGCCAATTTTTGTGAGGATCATCGCTACCAGTACGATTACAAGCCAAACATCGACTGCGTCGTGTTGGGCACCATTAAATATCCCAATAGTAAGGAGTGTTGTGCCAGCAAAAAATGATGCGCGTGCGGCAAGCATGCGATGCAGTACGTCACGCTCATCACGAGCTTTCTCGCGCAAGACAAATACTGAATAAAGACCGAACGCAAGGATGAGACCAATAACTACTGTCTCATGTGCCATATTGGGCATCCATAAATGCATTGGGTTGATAAGCAGGATAAGGAGTACTACAAGGACAGCACCGACAACCGCTTCTTTTGTAAAATTATTTTTCATGATGAATGGTAAAAATCTTTTCAATACTCACTCCGAAGTATTTTCCTAATTTAAGTGCAAGTAACACTGAAGGCGTGTATTTCCCCCGCTCAATCGCAATAATGGTCTGACGACTCACGCCTACTGCATGTGCGAGTTCTTCTTGGGTGGCACCTTTTTTGGTACGCAATGTATTTACTTCATTGAGGACATATTCTTCCATGGTCATTTCATTTAGTCTTTGCGACTCAGCTCCCACTTGAACTGACTTAATTTATCACTAGAAAGTGTACCATGAAAATCGAGCCGATGTTCGGGGTCATTCCACACTCCTCCAATTGTCGTGCGGGCAATTTGATATCCTGCACGTGCAACCGCGAGTTCGACGGATTCGTTTTTCATACCAAAAGGATACGCAAAAGAAATGATCGGATGACCAAGATGCTCCTCGATGATATGTTTTGGTTCAAGAATTTCTTTGTCGAGTGCAGTATTGTCATTCGCAATTTTTGTAAGGATTGGATGAGTGCGCGTATGCCCACCGATTTCCATACCTGCATCATCGAGCGTCTTTATGTTTTCCCAACTCATCCAATGTTCTTTCTTGTGATCTATCGGGTTGGTAAAAACATAAAACACTCCGACCATGTGATGCTTTTGTAAAAGTGGAAATGCGTATGTAAATTGATTTTTCCAACCATCATCAAACGTAAGTATGACCGGCTTCTCAGGAAGTGGTGTGCCTGAGCGCCAATGTGCATCAACATCACGCATCAGTATCGGGTGGTAGCCATTTTCTGCAATATATGAAAGCTCCTGATCAAGTAACTCAGGAGTGACGTCATAGAGATCTTGGTTTGCAGACTCACCTTCGATGTACGGACGAACACTGTGGTAAATGATCACAGGGATGCGGATTGAATGCAAAGAGGAGGTAGCTGATGCATCACCCTTGGGTGATGGGCTTACCGCTTGTGACACCACAAGTGAAGTACTTGCATCAGTAATCAAGAGTCCTCGTTCAAGAAGGTCGGATTCAGTTTCGTCGACACTCATGACATTTGAGAGTAGTGACGTTGATGAAGGCATAGCGAGTGCAATAGAAGTTCCAAGTGCTCCAAGGATAATGCCAATGAGAAGTGCTATGAATAATTGCTTTGTACTTAAAGAGTGTGGAGTGCTCACTATGTCGCTTGCTATGAGTACTGGAGCATGGGGTGGAGCGATTGCTGTCGTAGATGGAGCCACGACGTGAGATTGTGGCTCACTGTGGTGTTTTTGCTTATGTTTCTTTTTGTGTTTTTTGGACATAGAGTTTACGGTGATGAATGAGTTTCAGATGGAAGCACTGACGGAGCAGTAGGTAATTGGGAATTTTTCTTTGTGAGAATCTTTTCTTTATATGCTTGTATTTTTTTATGATCTCCAGAGAGGAGAATTTTTGGAACTTTATAGTTCTTCGTTTTCCAACGTAGGACTTCGGGGCGAGTGTAGACGTCGGGTGATGCGGTGCGTTCTTCCTCCACCGATTCGAACGAGCCGAGGATGCCGGGAATCTGCCGTGCGACCGCATCGATAACAAGCATGGCAGGAATCTCTCCCCCAGTGAGTATGACGGGGCCGATGGATATCTTCTCGGC
Source organism: Minisyncoccota bacterium (assembly GCA_031972735.1). Classification (GTDB taxonomy): domain Bacteria; phylum Patescibacteriota; class Minisyncoccia; order Phycocordibacterales; family UBA6899; genus MHLP01. Next base: position 20,342 of record DALYED010000005.1, read on the forward strand.
TTTTGTGATCTTTTGTACACGAGCGTCAATCCCTTCGTAGCGACCGCAGATCACAATAATCTCATCGTATGTTTTTGCCCAATTGCGTGCAGTGGTGTTGGTGAATTGCTTTCCATCAGTTGCAAAAAATACTGTTTTGATTCGTTTCGGTTTTTTGCTTTTGCCCTTTGCCTTGTCGATTGCTTTTAAGAACGGCTCGGCTTCAAGCACCATACCTGGGCCACCAGCATAAGGACGCCGATCGATACGGCGATGTTTGTCGAGGGTGAAGTCGCGAGGGTTGTAAAACTTTACCGACATTTTTTTATCCTCGATGGCACGCCCCAAAATAGAGCTCGTGACGTAGGGCTCGATCGTTTCTGAAAAAAGGCTGATGACATGAAAACGCATGATAAATACAGACTAGCGTACATTCAGCAAAAAGAAAAACCACACCCGAAGGTGCGGTGAATCTATATCCAAAATGGTTTCTTGAGCCAGAACTCACTGCGCTCAATAGTCCAGATAGTTGCAAGAGTAAGTCCAGTAAGCAGGTAGATGGTGAATTCGAAAAAAATCACGATACCTGAGAGTAGTATCCATTCATCAAGTGCAAGATTTGGAAATGAAATAAATGTCCAGATAGGTGCGCTCAGGATGCACACCAACATCATGCATCCAAACATATATAAGTAATTCACAATGAACATCATTGGCTGGCTCTCGATTGATGACCTTCGCTCACGAGCGAATTGCACCCAAGAAAGATAACCAAGTACCCAACGAGAGATATATGAAGTAGTCATATTCGCCTCCTTTACCTCTTGCTCAATCATATCGAGCTTTTATCAATCTGCAAATAAAAAACCCACTCTTTCGAATGGGTTTTTTATTTTTTTAAACTTCTTCTGAATCTTTGAAGCGTTATTTTACTAAGATGCAAAGTCTTGGACGAAGAAACAACATCACTCAAATGGGAATGTATCGTGACGGGCTGGACTTACATGACATTCATGAGACGTGCTCATCTACGATGATTGAATGTCATTTAGGAAGACCTAGTGAGACGTCCGATTTGAGTGATGTGAAATTATGCTTTCAAGTCAGCAATAATGTCAGAGACATCTGAAGAGTCAGAGGCGACTTGCCCCGCACGCTTCCCTCTTTCTGGTTCGTTGATTTTCAAGTTTACACGCGCATTGTTTTTCATCCCTACGACACGAAGGAGTGTGCGGACCGCCTTGGCAGTATTGCCCATGCGACCAATCACCTTTCCCATGTCTTCTGGATCGATATCGAGTGTCAGTAATACTCCCATTTCATCAACCACACGAGTCACTTTGACTGCGTCTGGTTTGTCGACAAGGTTTTTCACGACAAACTCGAGAAATTCCTTATCACTGTAAGTTTCAGCCATATCTTTACATGCTACCTGTTAAATGTGCGTTACAATGACACGGTCATTGCTCACTTCATTATCAACGAAAATAACCTTCTGTCAAAGTAATCATTTATCACAATGCATCCTCAGTGCGAATACAAAATGCATGGTAAATGTTCATCTACTTAAGAAGTATCAACACACAGCATGTGAAATAAAAAAACATCCTTTCGGATGTTTTTTTATTTGCTTTAGGCGGCAGGAGTTGCTTCTGGGGCTACTTCTGCTACTGGAGCAGACTCTGGAGCGACTTCTGCTTCTGGCTTAGGGCTTTCAGCTGGTGCCTCTGCTTTTGGAGCTGGCTTTGCTTCTACCTTAGGGACCTCTTTGACGATCTTGGTCTTCTTGTTCATTGCATTGACCTTCTTTGCATCAATGATCTTTGCGCCAACGAGAAGATTGTGAACAGTGTCAGAAGGTTGTGCACCTTGACCAATCCAGTACTTCACACGCTCTGCATTAATCTGAGGGGTTCCCTTGCGTGCATCGTATGAACCAACATACTCTGCGACACCACGAGTCTTCTTCGGCGAACGACGATGATCCTGCACAATAATGCGGAATGATGGGTCATTAGTGCGGCCGACGCGCTTTAATCTGATTGCTAACATAGTGAGGAGATATTAACAGACAGGGTCAAATTGGTCAACAGGAATAGCTCTATACACCATGTTTTTCTTACAATTACAGGTAAAAGTAGGTCAATTCGAGCTTTTGTGCAGGTTTTTTGTTCCAAAATGGCACATTTCAGATATACTGAAACGGTGTTATCGCTACTGCCAAACGACTTCGCCCTCCACATCCCACTTTCAACAAATTTTCTTACGTGGGCGTATCTCGTACTCCTTATCATATGGTTCATGCATATGGTCATCACTCGCTATCATTGGAGTAAATATGGTCACGATAAACTCCGCGTACTTCGGATGAATATCTACTATTTCACTGGTTCGATACTCTTATTTAGCACTCTTGCGCTCTTTCTCATTTTTTATTCATCATCGATTCCCTCTGCATGATTGAAATTGACGAACATGAACAAATAGTAAAAGTGATCTGGGATCACTGGTTTATCTTGATTGGGAAAATATGCGTACTTGTACTTGCTATCATCATACCGGTGGTATCAGTTGCACTGCTCCACCTTTTGCCTATCGAACAATTTGCAAGCCTCTCGGGAAGTGTGAGTATGGCGGAAGGATTTTTGCTGACAGCATGGCTGATCATTGTTTGGATGGTGGGATGGAATGTCTACACGAATTATTTTTTAAATGTACTACTAGTCACCGATATTCGTATTTTTGATATTACGCAGATGGGATTTTTTCGTAGACAATCGGCGTCGTTTCGCATTGACCATATTCAGAACGTCACAGTTGAACAAGTAGGCATACTGCAGACACTGCTTAATTTTGGGAGTATTCGTTTTGAGACTGCTGGTGAAAATATCAATTTTGTTGCAAAGTATATTCCCTCCCCGTACGATATCAAACGCCTGATTGATGATATGCAAGATGGCGAACTCTCGAGGTCGCAAGAGGTACACCTGCATCAAACGACTCTCGATCGTATCTCACCAGTTGCAACCGCAATGCAAAGTGAAAAGACTGATGATCGTGCACGTGATCGTGACCATTCCCCGACTGGCACATTTATCGACGATGGACTCTGATAACATATAATATAACTTAACGTAGAACATGAAATTCCAGAAAAAGCAGCATCGACCGAAAGATGAAGTAAAAAAAGATAAAGCAGAACGACGTGAACGGATTGCCAGCCATAGTGATACGGGTCTTCATGCACATCCGAAGTTTCCCCCTGAACATTTAGTTGAGGGCACCATTCGTATCACTGCAAAAGGCATCGGCTATGTGGAAGTAGAAGGCATGAAAGAAGACATTGAAATTGATCCTCGCGGGCTCAACTGCGCACTCGACCGAGATCGTGTGGAAGTGGCGCTGTATGGTAAACGGGTCGGAACCAAACAAGGTGGTGAGGTAACGAAGATACTCGTACGCAACAAAACACGATTTGCAGGACGTATCGAAAAAGAAGAAGGAAGCTATTTTTTTATTGCAGACGACCATCGCATGTACCGCACCATGCTTATCCCATCACAGAACCTCCATGGCGCAGTGCAAGGTCAAAAAGTTTTTGTCTCGATGACGAAGTGGACTGACCCACAACGAGAACCTATTGGAGAAGTGATCAAAATCTTGGGTACACCAGATGAGCACAATGCTGAGATGGAAGCGATCGTACTTGAGCGCGGATTTGAAACGAATTTTGATCTCGATGTCGAAGAGGCGGCAGCACAGATTCCACTTGAGATTCCCGAAGAAGAAGCGCTTAAACGTCGAGACTTTCGCAAGATACTCACCTTCACGATCGATCCGAAAGATGCCAAAGACTTTGACGATGCATTGTCATGGCAACGACTCCCGAACGGCAACATCGAGGTTGGAGTACATATTGCTGATGTTTCATACTATGTGACTCCACAGTCTCGCATCGATAAAGAAGCAGTCGAACGTGCGACCTCAGTCTACCTTGTCGACCGCACGATACCGATGCTCCCAGAGCGACTCTCGAACGGCATTTGTTCACTCGTTGCAAATCAAGACCGACTCACCTTCTCAGCGGTATTTGAGATGAATGAACGCGGTGAGATTCTGGGAGAATGGTTTGGGAGGACGATCATCCACTCAGCAAAGCGGTTTACCTATGAAGATGCACAAGAGACAATCGACAAGCAGATTGCAGGACCATGCCTTGAAGCGCTCAACTCACTGAATACCACAGCGAAGGCATTGCGCACACTGCGACTGACGAATGGAGCAATCGCATTTGAAGCAGAGGAAGTTCGGTTTGAGCTGGATGAGAAAGGAAAACCCATCAAGGTCTACAAAAAAATCATTCAAGATACGAATAAGCTAATCGAGGAATTCATGCTTCTTGCCAACAAGCATGTTGCGAGACTGATTGCACTGAAGGATAAACGTGCTGAAAGCGTGTTTGTCTATCGTGTCCACGATGCACCGAACGAAGATCGCATTCGTGATTTGCGTGATTTTTTGCACGGTATCGGGGTTGAGCTCAAGCTTGATAAACACATGCAGATCACGTCGACGGCAATCAATCGCATGCTCGAAGATATTCGCGGACGTGCAGAAGAGTCAATGATTCAAATTGCCACCGTACGCGCGATGTCGAAAGCGATTTACACCACAAAAAATATCGGCCACTACGGACTAGGGTTTGAACATTACACTCACTTTACCTCACCTATTCGTCGCTATCCTGACCTCATGGTGCACCGACTCTTACAGCACTACCTCGAAGGAAAGCCTGTTGCAAAGAAGACCCTCGAAGAACAAGAGCGACTTGCCCGCTACTGCTCGCAAATGGAAGTACAAGCGGCTGACGCAGAGCGCTCGAGTATCAAATACAAACAGTGCGAATACTTTGCAGATCGCATTGGAACGGAGATTGATGGCACGATTTCAGGAGTGACTGAGTGGGGCATCTATGTCGAAGATAAGATCACAAAAGCAGAAGGCATGATCCATGTGAAGGACATCCCCAATGACTTCTATTTCTTTGAAGAGAAGAATTATCGCATCGTAGGAAAAACTCATGGAAAGATCTATCGCCTCGGTGACAAGCTCAAAGCAAAGGTCAGTGGAGTTGACCTCAAACGTAAATTGATCGCGATGAAACTGATGTGATGCATAAAAAAATCGACTCACCGTCGATTTTTTTTGTGAAAAAGTTATGCACTGTCATATCGTTGACGAAATTTCCTCAAGTACTATAACGTATAGAGAAGTACCGTAGACCACAAACAGGAGCAGTAATGCAAAAAGACCAAGGACCAATACGATTGATCGTCCGAAAAGACAAACGCAATGAACGTGATATCAATGAAATACTCCGCATTGCGGATGCCAAAGTCGGAGAGCCGGCACCAATGACACTCAAGCTTGTTGCGTACCAAGAAGGACACCCTCGTGCAGAAATTGCAATGATTGAGCCAACAGAAATCGGTATGCGCATGAGGTATGTTGATGCACTCTACTCAATCGACGGCATTGATGCAGTATCCTGACATATAGTACAAACTCCCCGAAGGTATGGGGAGTTTTATTTTCAAGTAGAGAAATTCGATGAAAGAAAAAGCAGAGGTAATAACTCTGCTTTTTGAATGACTCTCATTAACGGTAGTGGATGTATCCATTCCACACCTGCATGACTGCGTGTGTAGACCCAAGCAATAAAAGTAGTGACCTAAACTCCGCAAGTTCTGTGCGAAATTCTCGCATTTGCACTGACTGCGTAATTGCTTCTCTGAAACGACTGGAGCGCATGGGGTTCTCCTTTTCGTGACACAACAACGAACGGCTGTCTCTATCATAGCACTCCTTGCAAGCTCGCAACATGTGGAATAAAAAAACCTGCACAGTGTGCAGGTTTTTGACTACGGATCGAGAGTTGATCAGGTGACTTTCACCGCAAATCCTTGAGCTTGTCTCAGTTTGCGGTCAAGCATGGTGAGTGCAATGTCTGTTGCAAAGTCGTAGCTCTGAGCGCTATCGCCAAGAATGAACTTACCTTCATCGCAGGTGATGCCACCGGCTTTGATGATAGGCATGAACCCACAGACGACACGTGGCATACCACCGATCTTGGTTTTACTTGCAACCAAGAGGTGCCTGATAAACACAGTGAAGACTCCCCGCGTGGCAATCTTGTCAATCGCTTGAATGACAGGAATGCCTTCGGAAGGAAGCACTCCAGCGTTTTGGTCAATTCGGTATTTTATCACACGAGTTCCCTTCGTAAAAAAATGAACAGCTAAGGAGTATTATATACCATAATTGTATATTTGTCAACAACATCGAGAAGAAAAAACACCCCACATAACTGGGGTGTTGCGGTAAGTATCTGGACATCAATTACTGGTCACATTTTTGCGACTGCTGTTGCATACGCTGAATGTCAGTGTGTTGATCTCCTTGCTGTTGCTGGATATCAGTATGACCGAAGGCGCGCTCCGGTTCTGGTTGAGATGGTGACTTCTGGTGAGCAGGTCCACCACTGGCGCCCTTGGTTCTCCCATGGGCGAGCAGTTCAAAAATAAGACTCACGAAAACTCCTTAGTTGTTTGATTCGTACACAAATAATACGTACCTGTGCTTTGTATCAAAATACTATGATTCTGTCAAAAAAAACTCCGTTCCCTCACTTGGAAGTTGAGCTTCCAAGTGAGGGAACAATCTGTGGAGTATCGTGAGAAATATTCGAGTATATTCTGCGCGTCTCACAAAAGTGCAACAACAGAGTGCATTCAAATTACTATGTAAACCAAAAATAGTAATTTTTGATGTAGTACGAAGACTTGGACCAACAAAATGCAAAGGGAGCCATAGCCATCTATAGTAACCTGCTTTTATCGGGAAAATCGAGTAGGACGCCGAAATTACTATTTTGCAACAGCGGAGGCGTCATCGAAGGAGATTGAGAGGACCTTTGAGACGGCGTCGGAGCCCATAGTAATGCCGTAGATTGTTCCTGCTCGTGACATCGTCTCACGATTGTGAGTGATGACCATAAGCTGTGAAAGCTTGGCGAGATTCTCGATCATATCGCCATACTTCCTACTATTTGCTTCATCGAGGGCGGCGTCGGTTTCGTCGAGCACCATGAATGGTGGCGGGTTGACCTGTGAAATTGCAAACAGGAGTGCGATTGAAGTGAGTGCGCGCTCACCACCTGAGAGCATGACGAGACCCTTGGTCTTTTTGTGTGGCAATGATACGGCAATATCGATTCCCTCTTCATCTTCTTCTTCATCCTCTGCATCTGGAACATCGCCTGGCACATCAGAGAGATCGATATCGGTGTCTTTCTTCTTGCCACGCTTCTCGATCTTTACCACAAAGAGTTCAGCGACTCCACCACCAAACATGAGAGTGAAGAAGTCACTGAACTGCTTGTTGATTTTCTTTACGCCGTCTTTGAATTCAGTGTTGAGTTTTTCGTTGAGCTCAGCAATGAGGGTGTAGAGTGATTGCTGGGTCTTCACCAGGTCAGTGATTTCGTTTTCGAGATAAGTGTCACGCTCAATGGTTTCTTGGTATTCCTTTTCGACATCCTCTCCACCTTGTGCACCGATATCTTCGAGGCGGATCTTGCCACGCTCAATATCACGGCGACGTGTCTCTTGTGTGGTGCGCGGTTCATTCATGACTTCTTCGACCGAAAGCTCAACCATAGAATAGTCGAGTACGGCACGACCAAGCAAGATGCCTGCTTCACCAAGCTCTTCTTCAAGGCGACGTGACTCGCGTGCGATATTTTCGTCTTCATTTCTGATTCGATCAAGAATAGACTGGAGTTCTCCACGGCGATTCATCATCTCAAAGAGTGCGCGCTCAGTATCACGCGAACGTTCTTTCTCTTGATCAATCTCGGATTTGACGGCTTGATACTCTGCCTCCATGTGCAGTGACTCATCACCCACCGCACGAAGAGCATCTTCGGCTTTTGCGCGCTCACCCTTGAGTTCAGTAAGCTCTGCATAGTCTGCGTCGGTGAGGGTTTTTTCACCTGCTTGTACCTTGTGGTGTGCAATAAAGTCGCGCAAGAGACTCTGTACGCGATTGAAACTTGCACGAATGAGACCAAGGTCATCAGTATGTTCAACAAGCGCAATCTCGCTTGCGATAGTGCTTTCGAGCCCTTCGACGTCACCAAGGCGAATGGGAATATCTTCTTTGTGCTCGAGCGCTTCCTGCTTTTTCTTGATCTGCTTTTCTTCAAACTCGATCATGCCGTCGATACGACCTACTGCGCGCGAAAGTTCGTCGTGGCGCATGCGGACCTCGCGTAGCTTGGCATCAACATCAAGTAAGCGCTGTGACTTTGCATCGCCTGCGCTTTCACGTGCGAGTTCTCCACGCGCATGCTCTATTTTTATGATCAGATCAGCAAGTTCACCAGATGGAATCGAGCGCTTCCCAGCAATCTCTTCGCGTTTACGGCTCAAGTAGATATCTTCGCGTTTTAAGTATTCACGATATAGCCCTATCAACCGCTCACGGAGCGCTTTTCCTTCTTGGACTTTTTCAACCTGTTTCTTGAGGAAGCGGAGGTGTGGGGCAATCTCGCGTCGGAGTGCTTCGGCTTCTTTGAGATTATCTTCGGTTTTCTCAAGACGACGCTCGCTTTCTGCGCGCTTATATTGATAGACTTTGAGTCCGAGAGCGTCTTCGAGCATTTCACGGCGCTCCTTTGGGTTGGCGTTTAAGATACGATCTGCTTCGCCTTGCGAAATCATGTGATGCCCTGATGCACCAATATGCACAGCGGCGAGCAGTTCAAAGACGTCTTTGAGACGGCACTGAGAACCGTTGATGAAATATTGATTGGAACCGTCACGGTAGACTTCACGTGAGACTGCAACCTCGTCGAAGTCGAGCGGAAATTCACGCTTTGAATTGTCGAATACGATTGCAACCCCTGCACGGTTGGCACGACTGGTGGACTGTGAGCCGTTGAAGATAAGGTCTTCACCGCGCTTTCCACGCATTGATTTCATGGATTGTTCTCCGAGTACGAAACGGATTGATTCGGCAACGTTTGATTTCCCTGAACCATTTGGTCCAACGACAGAGGTGATCTGTGAGCTAAATTCCAAAACCGCCTTTTTGCCAAAGGATTTGAATCCAAAAATTTCCAACCTCTTCAGGCGCATTACGCTATTATTTTACCATATAATACTTCATTCGTTGTCCCCAGATGAACCCTCGCAGGAACATAGCGTGGAAAATAGGATTTTAGTGTGCTTCCCACTTCCAATCGCGTATCTCCGGCAAATCCTCACCATGAGTATTAATATACTGTTTGTGCTCGACAAGTTTATCCTTTGCCATTTGCTTCACATATGCTCCTCGTGATCCGAGTTGAGGTAGTCGGTCAATAACATCAATAACGAGGTTGTATCGATCCATTTCATTGAGCACGGTCATGTCAAAATTGGTGGTAATGGTACCCTCTTCTTTGTATCCTCGAACATGGATATTGTTGTGATTTTTTCTGCGATATGTCAGGCGGTGGATCAGCCATGGGTAACCATGAAATGCGAAGATGATTTGTTTGTCCTTTGTGAATAGCGAATCAAAATCGGAATCAGAGAGACCATGGGGATGCTCTAACTGAGGTGAGAGTTTCATGAGGTCGACGATGTTGATCATACGAATCTTCAGCTCAGGAAGTTCCTGACGGAGAATCATAATTGCGGCGAGTATCTCACGGGTTGGCACATCACCACATGCAGCCATGACTACATCTGGCTCAGCACCTTGATCGCTACTTGCCCACGACCAGATACTGAGACCTTTGGTGGTATGCGCAATTGCTTCATCCATAGTAAGCCACTGTGGAGCCATGTATTTACCAGCAACTACAACGTTCACATAATGCCGACTACGCAGGCAGTGGTCGTAAACTGAGAGAAGGCAGTTTGCGTCTGGTGGAAGGTAGACGCGAACAATCTCTGCTTTTTTGTTGACCACTGTGTCGAGGAAGCCAGGATCCTGATGGGTAAATCCATTGTGCGCTTGCTGCCAAACATGTGATGCAAGTAAGTAATTGAGGGAGGCAATTTTTCTGCGCCATGGAAGCTTGAGGGTAACTTTGAGCCACTTGGCATGTTGATTAAACATCGAGTCAACAATATGAATGAATGCTTCATAGCTATTGAACACACCGTGACGCCCCGTAAGCAGGTAGCCCTCGAGCCAGCCTTCGCACTGATGCTCACTGAGCATTTCCATTACTCGCCCATCAGTAGCGAGAAATTCATCATGAGGATATGTGCGTGCATTCCATTGTCGACTTGTGACTTCAAATACCGAACCAAGTCTATTTGACTGTGTCTCATCTGGACCAAAGATACGAAAATTACGGGCATCTTTATTCATCGTGATGATGTCTCGAAAAAACTTACCAAGTTCTTGTGTATCAGCTGCAAGTACTGCCCCCGGTTTTGAAACAGCAATTGCATAACTTCGAAAATCAGGAAGCAAAAGGTCCTTCAAGAGAAGTCCCCCATTGGCATGAGGGTTTGCCCCCATGCGTCGCTCCCCCTTTGGGGCAAGAGACGCGATATCGGATTTGAGTTTTCCCTGTTCATCAAAAAGCTCTTCGGGCTTATAGCTCTTCATCCACGCTTCAAGCATTGTGAGATGCTCAGGATGATCACGGTCAACCAAGAGTGGTACTTGATGTGAACGGAATGAATCTTCATTTGGTAATCCATCGACAACTTTTGGTCCTGTCCAGCCTTTTGGAGAACGAAAGACAATCATCGGCCAGCGCGGTCGCGATGGGTCATTTGCATTTCTTGCATGAGTTTGAATACGTTTGATTTCACTCACTGATTTATCTAACGCAAACGCCATCAGTTGATGCATCTCTTCGGGATCATCACCTTCAACAAAATGAGGGTCCCATCCATAACCGCGGAATAACTGCTCGAGCTCCTCGCGCTCCATGCGTGCAAAAATAGTTGGATTCGCAATCTTGTATCCATTGAGGTGGAATATGGGAAGTACTGCTCCGTCTGAAATAGGATTGAGGAATTTATTTGAATGCCACGACGTTGCCAAAGGTCCTGTCTCTGCTTCGCCATCTCCGACAACACACGCAACGACGAGGCTGGGATTATCGAATACCGCCCCAAATGAATGACTCAGTGAATAACCAAGCTCACCACCCTCATGAATGGAACCTGGGCATTCAGGAGAGACGTGACTTGGAATACCTCCTGGAAATGAGAACTGTGTAAAGAGTTTTTTGAGACCATCTTCATTTTGTTCAATGTTTGGATAAATCTCTGTATAGGTACCCTCGAGATACGTGTTGGCAACAAGAGCTGGTCCACCATGTCCCGGACCTGAGACATAAATCATATTGAGGTCATGATTATTGATCACGCGATTGAGGTGCACATATATGAAATTCTGACCTGGTGTGGTGCCCCAGTGACCAAGAAGTGTTGGTTTGATATGCGAAAGCTCAAGCGGACGCTTGAGGAGAGGGTTGTCGTACAAATAAATCTGACCAACGGAGATGTAGTTTGTAGCTCTCCAGTATGCATTCATCTTCGCGAGAAGATCAGGAGAAAGCGGTCTTTCGTTTTTTTGCATGACAAAATAATGAACGGCTAAATTACTCTTGTGATCTGAGCGATCATGCGCTCTTCGTCTGTATGCATCACATGCACATACACTGGCGCTAGGGTACTCGAAATCAACGCGTCGTTTGCTTGATTCTTGGACTCGTCAATTATAACACCGAACGACTCGAGTCCTCCACATATTTGTGCACGAATATGTGGAGCAACGGCTCCGATACCTCCTGTAAAAATAATCGTCTCTACGCCCCCAAGAGCTGCGACATATGCACCGATGCGCTTCTTTACTTCGTAGCAGAAGAAATCAATAGCTTCTTGAGCTCGGACATCGCTCTCTTGTATTTGGAGCAGGTCATACATATCAGCACTTGTTTCTGATACGCCAAGGAGTCCTGATTGGTAATTCAAAAGATGATCAATCTGCGATGCATCAAGCTGATGTATTTTGAGAAGATAGCTCAACGCACCTCCGTCAATGTCACCACTGCGCGAACTCATAGGCACTCCACTGCTCGGTGAAAAACCCATACTTGTATCAACAGTTTTGCCCGCAACGAGCGCTGTAACACTTGCTCCACTTCCAAGATGGAGAATGATCACTTTCCCAAGTGCTCGATGGGCATCAATGCGCGCCAACTCTTCCATTACGTACGCACAAGAAAGTCCATGAAAGCCATACCGTCGCATACCAAGGGATTCGTAGTGGCGCGGAAATGGAAGCAACTGTGCAACTCGAGGCATATCGTGATGAAAAACTGTATCGAAGCACGCTACTTGCTTAAGGGCTGGGTGGCGCACGCTAAATGAGTCGATGAGATCGAGTTGAAATGGGAGATGTTCAGGGTCAACATCAACGTAAGTACGCATCGCGGAGAGTAGCTGATCTGAAATGAGCTGGTGATGCGAGGCACCCATTCCATGTACAATGCGATGACCGACTGCGGTAAGTTGATCGAAATTTATTCGCTCATGCAAGAAATAATTGAGTACATCAATTGCAGTACGATTATCAGGCAATGTGATCTCGCGAGTTTCAGTATGCCCACTCGCGTCAGTAAACATAAGTCGCGAATGAGGCAGTCCAATGCGTTCCATTTTTCCTGAAAGAGTGCAGGTAAGCACGTCAGTGTACACATAAAGTGCAAACTTCACACTTGAAGAACCAGCGTTGATCACTAATATTGCATGTTCCATATGCCAAAAAAGTACAGAAAAAAATAATTTCTCTCTATGTAAACTATGGTAACACACTTGCCACTATATTTTTAAATTTATTGACAATCATTTCTCATGTGGTAATTTTTGGTCAGAGAAACAAGAAGGAGTAGTGATGAACAAGAAAGCAATTCGACTCGTTTTTTCGAATATCTTGAAAATGCATGCGCGTGATCGACAAGTGATTCGCGCTGAACTATTTATCCCGAAAGCGCATGTTCCATTCATGCTTTTGAGTGACCAGGGGTACATGAGGCTCTATACGATTGCAATGACAAACACCGTGCTTGATATCGCGGCGTTTGAATTCAGTCTGCAGATGCAAGATGAATTGGTCACGCCATGTGAATTTGAATTCACTGCAGATGAAAGTCATATGCGGATTGTAGTACCTGATGTTGGAAACATGGTTCCAGATCACTGGAAAGAGGTGCTTCCGAAAGAAATATTCGGAAGAATAGAATACAAGAAACTGACATTTCGCATCATCTTTAGTCTTGCGTAAACGAAAACGCACCCAGCTGGGTGCGTTATTTTTTTATCCAAAGAACTTGTTGTTGATGATCAAGCAAGAAAAAAGTGCAATCGTAGAAACAATCAATAGTCGGTAATAGAACTTTCTTCGTGCTGGTACTTGATAGTATGGATAGGTCCGCACACTTCCTGGATCAATCAAGAGTCCAATCACCGCAATCGTAAGTACCATAAATGAGCAAACACTGATCCACAGGAGTGTCGTAATCGTAAATAGATAACCAAGTATCAGATACGTTTTCATCGTGCGTCTCCGAAGTAGTCTTCATTCAAGGTAACAAATGTGTACCTTTTTACAAGCAATACGTTATGAAGTTTAATAGAAGAGATAACCATACTTCATATGCACGTATTTGATGATGCATGTTGATGGGGTTACCTTCGCAACGTCAGTGATAAAAAATTGGTTACCATTTTTTTGCAAGTAATGCCTGCTGAGCGGCAGCTTGCTCCGCATCTTGTTTTGACCTTCCATTCCCTTTTGCAATCAACTCACTCCCAATATAGACACCCACTTCAAAACTCTTGTCATGGTCAGGACCTGACTCTTTCACGACATCATAGGATGGAGTAATTCCTGTGCGCTCTTGAGCTTCTTCTTGAAAGCGACTCTTCGCATCTTGCCAGAGGCGACCTGCAACAATTGCGTCGAGGCTATCGAAGAGGCTTTTTGCAATGAACTCTTTTGCCATATCGTAACCTTGGTCGAGGAAAATCGCACCGATGACCGCTTCGAAACAATTCGCAAGAATGTACTGACGTGCACGACCAGTATCCTTTGCCTCACCACGAGAGAGGAGGAGGTAGTCGTTCATCCCCCAGTCGCTTGCAGCATCTGAAATTGAATTGGTGTTTACGAGTGCAGAGCGGTACGCAGTGAGTTTCCCCTCTGGTTCATCAGGATATTTTGCATAAAGATACTCGGTAATGACGAGCTCAAGCACTGCGTCGCCAAGAAACTCGAGGCGTTCATTGTGGCGTAATCCAGTACCACGATGCTCATTCAAATATGAGCGATGGGTAAATGCCTCGGTGAGAAGGCGGATATCATTGAATTTTACCCCAATATGGAGTGCGAACTTTTCGTATTCGACGGAATTGTGATCCATGTGTTGCCAGTTCCCTATTGCGAGTCCCCAATAAAAAAGGATTTAGACGCTCGCAGCAAGTGACTGTATCTTCACACTACTGTATTTTATAAATTTGGCAAGAGCACTTGGAAGTAGAGCTTCTAGCATAAGTATTAGTTATTTTGGGTACTTGAGACGTTGAATACAAGAGTACTTAGCACATCTTCTTGAAATTGGTACTTCTCTTTTTGAATATCATTATAACCATATGATTCAATACTCTCACTTGATTGGATATTCTCGTTTGGTCCAACAAGAAATGAAAATACAAAATCCTGAGAGGGAGATTCTATGTAAATTGTGTTGTATATAGGACCATATTCGTTCAGAGCAGATTGAAAATCTTCAGGAATATTTATGTTTTTTCTCACAATTGAACTGAGCCCATTATATGGCTGGTGAGCGTACATTCCTGATTTAATTAAAATACTATTAATATCTACTTTTTTTCTGAACCATTCGTCAATTGATTCATTTTTGTTTTTTTGAAAAATTGAAATTGCAAAGTTGTTAAACATGACTGAAGTACTCAGATCATTATCATTAGTAGTATCTACTCTACTTGATTCGTATGGTGGATAACTAAATTCAATCCCACTTTTCGGATCATAGTACTTTTTCCAATTACTATACTTAATTTCGCTTGTTGTTGTAGGTACATTAGTATTACTTAAAACACTAAAGTTATGATTTGTACTATTTTTGCTTGGTAGTAGCAACAGTGAAACTACTATTATCACACAAAATAAAGTGACCCCAGATATAATCCATGGAACAAACTTGTGCATATAAAAATTGTATCACACCAGTAATGCAAATAAAATAAATTTTTCTAATCACAAAATAACAAATTTACTCCATGTTGTACTACCAAAATATGACACAAAAAAAACGAAAGCATATCCGAGCACTTGGAAGTTGAACTTCCAAGTGCTCGACCGGTAAAGCTCTAAGAAAAATTTTCGCAACCGTGGCAGCAGCAAGAAATAATTCAACTATTTAGATACACGAAAAAATACTTTGCAACTTCTGCATACATCCAGAAAATAGGAATCACAAGGACTAAAGCCACTACTGATTGGTACATGTGGCTTTTTCTCACAATATCCCTTGAAGCAAGAAAGATGGAAAAAACTGATATAATCAGTATTGTAAACAGGAATATTGGGGAAAGAATCGTATTACAGTATCCGTCGCCATTTGTCGTACACTGAACAATCAAAATAGTGTGATCAAGCCAATGTAAAAGTAGTGAGGACATTCCTCCGACCAACGACAATTGAAACGGAATTTTCATCGTAAAATTATATCACAAACAACATATGCTCGAATCTACGTTAGCGGTTTGCTAAGTATAAAATTTGTGAAAGCGCTGAAATTATTCAGGCTTCTGAGTCAATATCGTGAGTGCTTTGGTGATGATGGGAAGTATATCGTCGTAGATGTTCAAATCGACGATATCTTTTGCTTTAAACCATTTTGCGTCATCAAGTCCCCCCTTCTCAGCTTCAAGCTCAAGTGCTTTGAATGGCGCCTCAGCAAGGAAGTAGGTCACGTGTTTACGGATCTTGCCCTTCTCGGGGTGTGAAGCGATGTATTCGTTCTCGCCAAGCTTTGCCTTAATGACGATCTCTGCACTGATTTCTTCTTTGATCTCGCGGATGGTGCCTGACTCAGAGCTCTCACCTTCTTCCATGTGACCCTTTGAGAGAGTCCAGTGGCCAAAAATATCGTGCACGAGTGCAAGATAGATCTCTTCACCATCACGCGCGTAGACGACTGCACCACCAAGACTCTCGAGTGGGAGCGTTGCTGGATCTACTGCATCACGCTTTTTGTCTTTGGCCTGCGTGGTCTCATCTTTGCCTGGCTCGCCGATTTCCTTGTAGACAGCACCGAGTACACCATTTACAAACTTGCCACTATTTTCTCCACCAAAGGTCTTTGCGAGTTCGATTGCTTCATTGATAGCAACTTTTGGAGGAACTTCGGTGCGGTCACCGAATAAAAGTTCATAGAGCCCAATACGTAAGA
>DALYED010000005.1:36885-60581 GCA_031972735.1 Minisyncoccota bacterium
GTTTTGCGAGAATGTTCTTCTGGAGATCAGACATGAATGACATGTCGTTCAACCCTGGGGCGAATTCTTCGACGTTGCGGAGTAGGGCCTCTTCAGTCAGTGCTGGGTCGCACTGAGTGAAATCCCACTCAAAGAGGGATTGGAGTACTATGCTTCGTGAAAGGTGCCTATTCGCCATATGAAGATCTTCATAGCTAGTATAGGTAAACTCAATGCATCGGTCAAGACAGTCCTCGTTTTTTCAGCATTACAGCACAAAAGAAAACCGAATCTTAAGGATTCGGTGGTCTTTTGGGTTAGTTGTCTTGCTTTTTCGTGACTTTTTCAGCCTTTGCCTTCTTTTCTACCTTGGCTGGTTTTACCGCTTTTTCTACTTTTTCTTCGGCTGGCTTGTTGGTGCCTTTACGCGCCTCTGCCTTCTTTGCGATGCGGAGGGTCTTTTTCATTGTGTCGACAACCTCGCGACCACGGTAATTTCCGCAGTTGCTGCATGCGCGATGCATAAGGTGCTTTGCATTGCATTTCTGGCAAGTTTCAAAGCGCGCTCCCTTAAGTGCGTGGTGGGAACGTCGATTGCGGGTATGCCCGCTGGTGTGTCTCATGTGTACTACCATAGTGCTCCACAGTATACGCAAAAGCAAAAAATTGGCAAGCCCACCTTTGGGGAATAAGAAAAAAGGACCCTGTGATATGGATCCTTTTGGACTGTATTGAAGCACCCAACGGTCAAAGACTGGAGTAGACGGAACTATATGAAATCTTGATTGAGTGGCTTGATTCCCTGCTCTTTTGATGGAGCACTCATCGACTCAAGGAATTGAATCGCGTCATATTTAATATGATTGGCACGCTCAGAAATCTTTTCAGTACTGAGCCCGTGAGTGGAAAAAATGATATGAAACCATTCTTTTATCTCATCGTGGCGACGAAAGTGCAGTGTGACGCCTTTTTCAGACCAAGTCTTCTTGAGCTTCGCGAACAGTGACGCGGCAACGGTCACATTTGCTCCAATGATGCGTATATATGAAAAACCAACGACACGGACAAGAACTTTTTGCTCAGACATGAAGAAACCTCCTTGTTGTTCTATATGTAAATTACAACTCTGGGGGCATATGTCAAGTTTGCGATACCCGATGCAAGAAAGAGCAGAAGCTGGCGCGATGCTGGTCAGAAAGCCCATGACGCATAAGTGCCTCCATGTGAGCACGTGTGCCGTAGCCTTTATGCTGTTCAAATCCATAGACTGGATATGCCGAAGCGAGCTGTATCATCAATGCGTCACGCTTTACCTTTGCAATAACTGATGCCATGGCGATCACCGTCTGAGATGCATCACCACGAATAATAGTCTTTTGGTCTAAGTACTGAGGTGGCGCAGTGAGCCCACCGTCGAGGAGTACTTTACAGTCCTGTGGGTCTACTGCGAGTTTGCGAAGGGCACCGCTCAGCGCTTTTTTTATCGCAGGAGCAATACCAATACGGTCGATTTCTTTTGCAGAGACCACGCACACCGCAATACGAAGGTCATTTCCTTGATGTGTGTGAATAATATCGGACCATGCTTCCCTCTTTGAAACGGTAAGCTGTTTTGATTCTTTGATAGTGCTGAACTTACGAAGCAAATGCTTTTTGATGGCGACTGCCCCCACTGCTACGGGACCTGCGAGTGGTCCACGCCCTACTTCGTCGATACCGATGATGTAGGTTGGAACAGCTTTTTCCCTCTTGGCATGTTTAGTGCTTTTTATGTTTCGCTGTTTCACCTTCTTATTATGCCGAAGTGGGGGAAAAAGAAAACAGCACACGGTGAAGTGTGCTGTGATACAAAAAAAGAACAATACTTACTTTGACTCAGTCAGCTTGAGCTCACGAAGTACACATCGCGCTACTTCTGCAGACTTGCCTGTATTGACGACATAGTGGTAATCAACAACGGCAGCATCTGCTTCGAGTTGCCAATGCTTGGCTTCATTTAAACAACGAGTGATTACCGCATCGCTCGCGTGGCGTTTTTTTAATCTGCGAATGTGTTCTTTTGGTTCAGGTGCACGAAGGAAAATTGGAATAAAATTCTTTGCGTGACCTTTACCTTCAAGAAAATGCGCGAGATCAACCACAACCTCAGGGACGAGAAGTATGACACCAAGTGCGTTGTCGGTCTCAAGAATCTCTTCAATCGCACCACGAGCAGTACCGAAGCGATGCCATATATTTCCATGACCGCGATGTGAGGTATGCCAGAGAAAAAATCCGCTCCACAACTTGAGAGTGAAGTCGATCATCGTGACATGCTCATAATGATCATCGAGGTCATGTTCGCGAGGCTTGCGCGTGGTAGTACTTTTGACAAGTACCGCACCCGGATGCTGTCGGATGATTTCTCGCACCAACGTGCGTTTTCCTGATTCTGCATAGCCGACAACCACGAGTAATTTACCCATCTACATACTCCATTTCTTCAAAGCAACACTGCCTAAATTTGATATTGCTGAAAAAATAGCAAAATGTCAAATAGATACCTGATGAAGTTTGCGCATAAAAGTAGCACTATTTGAATTTGGTTGAAGCATACCCCCTTGTGAGCTGTGGATAATGGAATGCGGTATAATGCGCTGATGGAAAAAGAGCCAATCTCATTTGTGCACCTACACACCCACTCGCACTATTCCCTTTTGGATGGGCTCTCAAAACTCGACAAAATGGTCGCGCTCGCAAAAGAACACAACATGCCTGCGGTAGCACTCACCGATCATGGTGCGATGTATGGCGCGATCGACTTCTATCAGACGGCGACCAAGGCTGGCATCAAGCCGATCCTCGGAGTGGAGACATATGTTGCGTTTCGCACTCGCCACGACAAAGAGCCCGGTATCGACAATAAAATCTACCACCTCACCCTGCTCGCGAAAAACAATACGGGATACCAAAACTTGATTCGGATGGTGACGATTGCTCATCTTGAGGGTTACTACTACAAGCCTCGAGTCGACAAAGATGTACTCCGGATGTACTCAGAAGGTGTGATTGCACTCTCGGGCTGTTTTGGAGGAGAGCTCGCACGTGCACTACGCAGTCGCGACCATGACCGCGCAGTCGGTATTGCACGCGAGTATCAAGAAATCTTCGGCAAAGAAAACTACTACATCGAGATCATGCACAAGCCTGAAGTCGAGGGACATGATGAAGTTGAAGAGGCACTGGTCGCACTTGCACGCGAACTCGACATTCCACTTGTTGCAACTCACGACTCACACTATCTCCACAAAGAAGACCACAAGGCACATGACACGCTGCTCGGGATTCAGACTGGTGGCGTAGGTGGGAGCGAAGACAAAATGAAATTCGAATTCGATGCGAGTTTTATCTCCACAAAAGAAGCACTCGCACTTTTTCCAAAGACACCAGATGCAGTCGCAAATACCGCAAAGATTGCAGCGATGTGTGAAGTAACACTTACGCTTGGTAAATTCATCTTCCCTGACTTTGCACTAGAGCCTGGCAAAACTGCTGACCAAATGCTCGATGAACTCACCCAGCTCGGAGCAAGAGAGCGCGGACTCGAGCATGACTCAGTCTCCGAAGAGCGCCGTAAATACGAACTTGAAGTAATTAAGAATAAAAACTACTCACCATATTTTCTTGTGGTTGCAGATCTTTTACGCTTTGCACGTGAAGTTGGCATCTATACCACCGTGCGTGGTTCAGCTGCAGGGTCACATGTCGCCTATCTCTCTGGGATCACCAATGTAAACCCAATCGAGTTTCAGCTTCCGTTTGAGCGCTTCCTCAATCCATTCCGTCCTTCTGCTCCTGATATCGACATGGACTTTGCTGATAATCGCCGCGAAGAAGTGATTGAATATGCCAAGCGCAAATACGGCAACGACAAAGTCGCGCAGATTGGTACCTTTGGAACCATGATGGCACGCGGTGCTGTGCGCGATGTGGCCCGTGCACTCGGCAAGCCCTACGAAGTCGGAGACAAGATATCAAAGCTCGTACCGATGGGATCACAAGGATTCCCCATGACTCTTGAGCACGCGATGGACCTTGAGCCTGACTTGAAGAAAATGTATGCGACTGACCCTGAAGCACGCGAAATCATTGACCTTGCAAAAAAGCTCGAAGGTTGCGTTCGCCATGTCTCAGTTCATGCCGCAGGTGTGGTCATCGCCCCAAAACCACTCATTGAATATGTACCGACCCAGTTTGACCCCAAAGGTGGTAAGCTCATCACTCAATACGATATGTACACGGTCGGTGAAGACGGAGTGGGTCTCACCAAGCTCGACTTCCTTGGTATTCGCAATTTAGCAATCCTTGGAGATGCCGTACGCCTCGTCAAAGCACATCGCAACATCGACATTAATATTGAAAAGATTCCATTTGACGACAAGCGCACCTTCGCCATGCTCGCAGTAGGAGCGACTGAAGGCCTCTTTCAATTAAACGGTACCGGCATGACCAAACACTTGATCGAGCTGAAGCCAACGACCATCCACGACATCAACGCGATGGTTGCGCTTTATCGCCCAGGACCAATGAACAACATCCCTGAGTATATCGCGCGCAAACAAGGGAGAAGCCAGATCAAATACTTTCATCCCAAGGCAGAAAAATTTCTCGCAAAGAGCTACGGGATTTTAGTCTATCAAGATGATCTTCTCTTTACTGCACTTGAGCTTGCGGGTTATGACTGGGAGTCCGTCGACAAATTCCGTAAAGCAGTTGGCAAGAAGATCCCTGCCGAAATGGCAAAACAACATGTCATCTTCGTCGACGGTTGCCAAAAACATAGTGGAATGAGCAAGGAAGAAGCGGAAGCGATTTGGACACTGTTCGAACCATTCCAAGGATACGGTTTCAATAAAGCCCACGCTGCTTGCTATGGTCGCGTCGCATATCAGACCGCGTTTATGAAGGCGAACTTCCCTGCTGAATATATGTGTGCCGTGCTCACTGCTGAATCTGGTGACACCGAAAAGATTGCGATCATCATTGCAGAATGTAAGCGCATGAAGATCCCTGTCCTTCCACCAGATATCAATCAATCAGAAGCAGATTTCACAGTGATAAAGGCCTCGACAGCAGATGCGGGAGCACCACCTGTTACAGAAAGTTCAACTGAAGTTGCTTCTATAAACACTACGGAAAAAGATAACATTCGTTTTGGACTTCACACGATAAAGAATTTAGGTGAAGCGATATCAGATGCGATTATTACAGAGAGAGAGTTGAATGGTCCATTCAAAAGTTACACCGAATTTCTCGAACGGGTCACTCACAAAGATCTCAACAAAAAATCACTCGAATCACTCATCCGTGCCGGCTGTTTCGATACGCTTGGGGAGGAGCGCGGATCACTGCTTCACAATGTTGACGATGCGCTTGAATACCACAAAGCACATGCCAAAGAGCAAGCAAGCAATCAAGAATCATTATTCTCACTTATGAGTACTGCCCAAACGCTCCCCACGCTCCGCATGCGTCCTGCGCCTGAAATCTCTCAAGAATCCAAACTCGCATGGGAAAAAGAACTCCTCGGACTTTATATCTCCGGTCATCCACTCGAGAAACACCGCGAAAAAATCGAGAAGAGTGGCTCTTCAATTCAGCGACTCAATGAAGAAACTCGCGAAGGAATGGCGACTATTCTTGCTGGCATCATCGAAGAGCACAAGCTGGTCATCACGAAAAAGAATGAGCACATGGCATTTATCAAAGTTGCTGACTTCACTGGGAGTATCGAAGTAATTGTCTTCCCGCGTACATTCGAAGAGGTCAAAGAATTTTTAGTACTTGATAAGATGGTGGCAATCAAAGGTAAGTTTTCGAGACGGAATGATTCTCCCAGCGTCATCGCTGAGAAGGTAAAAGCTTTGGAGTAATCACAAATTTCGCGCGCTTTGTTGTTTTAGAATTCTCGACACGACTCACCGTAGAAGCCTACGACTCATCGGCACTGCGCTTCCATGCCTAAAATCGCATCGAAATTATGCAATTACTTCTGGTTGATGGGTGGGGTGGGCAGGATACGGAGTACGGGAACATCGCAGATAACAGTTAAACCCAGACTAATTAGGTGGTATAGTATGCATATGCAAATACTCCTCAACTATCTAGCTCCTGCGATGATCGCAATATCTCTACTTGGAGAATTAGCGGGTTCGGTTCATATATTTGTGATCCAAAACCAAAGTGTACTAAAAGAAAAAGATAACGACGCATTATTCCGTTTTGCGATTGCTTATCTATTGGCAACATTGATGCCATTCTTAGTATTCTTGCTAAATTTTTTAACAATGGACTTCGACATCCTTTCAATAATTTTCTTTCTTATCATCGCTCCGCTACTCACAATCGGACTCTCGGTGTATATATTCCTCTTCTTCCTTCCAAAGAGATATCAAAGAAAAAGACTCTTCATTTTTTATGGCCTTAGCCCAGCAGTGTTATTTGTTACGATGATCATTTGGGGAGTCGCAGGATGGATGCAATCTCCACTGGATACGTATTAATTCTTGCAAATTTTCAAACCCGCAATGACTGTCGCTGAGATTGTCGGTAATAGTTTTTGGATGCGGACTTTTTCCCGCCATTACCCCTCTTTTCTCGTTTTCCAAGGGATACCCTTGGATGCGAAAGAGTAATATTGATTTTGTAGTCTATTTCTACATGATATAGAAAATATTGACTAAATTAATTTTTAGGTTATAGTTTATTTAGAACATACTGTTCTGTTTCACATAAGGAGAATGAATTGAGCACCAATATCGTCAGTCACATTGTCTGTCTCGCAGAAACACCAGATGAAAAAGAGAAGTTTTCTGAGCTTGCGAAATCAATCTCTGGTTGGGGAATCGAAAAACTTTACCATGCCTCAACAACAGGACAAGCATGCAGACATACTCGAGAGCTTGGAAAAAAAGGCGTGCTCCTGGTCATCAATACTCCACTTACCGAAAAAGGAGTGCGACCAATTCAATTTAGTGACCGGTTGCGCAGACTCACCTACACCATGGTTGAAACCTGGGGTATGACCAGAGATCAAATTTTAGTTCTCAAGGGCGACGAAAGTCCACTACAAATTGAAATTCTGGTACGCATGATGATTCGACGCTATATGGCACTTGCTTCCGAAGTCGACATTCTCCTCCCCCTCTAAATTTGCACTCACACAAAAAACCGCGACATGAATCGCGGTTTTCTTTTATATCTTATTGAAACTAAATAGATGCACTGCTACTCCCCGTGATAGGAATCGGATCACCAAGATATTTTGGAACGCGATGTGTTGCAAGATTAAACACCGCCTTCACATCAGCAAAGAGCTCTCGCACACTATTACTCAAATAGTATTTGCGTTTATCTGCAACCACGCCATACGCACTCATACCGAGACGTCTCGCAATAAAAATTGCACGTGGTAAATGAAATTCCTGTGTCACAATAATTGCAGTATCGACGAGGAACACTTTTTCTGCACGATACATACTACTGTAGGTATCGAAGCCTGCATGGTCAAGAAAAATCACATCACTTGGTACACCTTGCGTAAGTAAATAATCGCGGGCTGGATTAACCTCATTATGTGAACGCGACCCATCATCGCCTGTTACCAGTATTTTACTAACTTTCCCAGCACGATAGAGAGCAATTGCCGTATCAACCCGATCTTGAAATACCATTGAAAGTGCTCCGTTTGGAGCGAGTGCTGCCCCGAGTACTATTGCTGTGTGCACAGTGGGTGCTTCTTTTATTGTACGAACAATGTATTGGTCAGTTGTATACTTTACCATCACAAACACACCTGCAACGAGAAGACCAAGCGCAAACACTCCGTACCAAAATATACTCATGATACGTGAGATAGATGTTGTGTGATCAATTTGCTTCATGTTTCATACTTCAGAAAGTGGAGTTTTCCCTTACGCCGCTTGAGGACTGACGACACCATCAAAATGTTCTTCTGTTTCATCTTCTTTCTCTGCGACAACGACTTTGTCCTTGTGCTCTGGTGGTGAATAGAGTGAGTAGAGTTTGAGTTCGCTGTCACCAGTATTCACAACATTATGCTTGGTTCCTGAAGGAATAATCACTGCATGATCTGCAATTAACGGGAATTGATCTCCATCAAGATAAACTGTCCCCGCCCCCATTTCAACACGAATAAACTGGTCGAGATAATGTATCTCCTCTCCGATCTCTTCCCCTGCATGCAGATTCATCAGTACAAGCTGAATATTTTTTGCGGTAAAGAGCACCCGACGATAGTCTCCATTGGTGATTGTTTCTTCTTCAATATTAACAATATATCCACGGGTTGGTTTGTGTTCCATAGTAAAAAAATTAGTTTTGTATAACGCTGATTTGCATACGCAAATTTACCTGTTTGATGCATTTGAGAATATAGTGGCTCTTTGAATATATATCAAAGAGCCACAACTCCACCCATCCATGCTACTTCTTGGACTCTTGTGACAAGGGTTCCTCACCACCAATCATCATCCGCATTCCTGTAATACTGTCGACAGGAAAGAGTTCATCAAGTTCCGCAAGTTCTTCTGGAGTAAAATCACGTTCATCCTCATCATCTCTACCATCAAGGCTGATGGAAATTTGCACCTCACTTACCATCTGCTTCGGTTCCATATAAACACCTCCACAACGATTCACTTACTGACAAAAATACTCTATTCATTAAACCACGCAATGCTGATGATGTAATGAAGTATCTCCACACGTGAAGCATACTTTTTCAGCACTGCTTGCTATACTCTGTATATGGATATATTTCACGCACTCATATTGGGAATCATTGAGGGTATTACCGAGTTTCTCCCTATCTCATCAACAGGTCATCTTATTCTTGCAGGTGAACTACTGAACATTCCCGAGAGTAGCTTTCAAAAGAGTTTTGATATTTTTATTCAACTTGGTGCAATTTGCGCAGTAATCATGCTCTATTGGAACACGCTTTGGGATATCGCAATGATAAAAAAACTTATCGTTGCATTTATTCCAACAGGAGTAATAGGACTCGCACTCTACAAGTTCGCAAAGCTCTACTTACTCGGCAATTCCTCCATTGTGCTCGCTTCTCTCTTCATTGGAGGTATCATCCTCATTCTGTTTGAACTCTGGCACAAAGAATCTGGGACCGCAGTTGATAATGTGAGCAATATCACCTATCGACAAGCGATGTTGATCGGCACATTCCAATCACTCGCAATCATCCCAGGGCTTTCTCGTTCTGCATCCACTATTGTTGGTGGACTCCTGCTTGGACTTCGACGAGCAACCATTGTCGAATTCTCATTTCTTCTTGCCGTCCCAACCATGCTCGCAGCAAGTGGTCTTGATCTTGTTAAAAACTATGGATCTTTTTCAAGTGATCAATTTGGAGCGCTCTCTGTCGGCTTCATTACCTCATTTGTAGTGGCTCTCGCGAGCATCAAATTCCTCCTCAACTACATCAGGAAGCACAACTTCATTCCATTTGGTATCTATCGTATCGTGATTGCAATTGCATTTTGGATCTTCATTGTAAGCTGACCCTACCTGTCCGAAGTGAAGTGAGTTTCGACAGATCATTTGACCCAAAAAAACTCGGAAGGTATACTCAAAGTACTTGAGATTGCTTTGGCTACCACCCAAAGATACCCAAAAATTACTTTTGGATATGGAATCCTAATCAAGGACAAAGAGCGCTTCGCGGAATACTGCGAAGAATCGAGGTGGAACCGCGGCTAAGTATTAGATCGCCCTCGTGAGCACATGACTGTTGTCGTGTCCCCACGAGGGTGTTTTCTTTTCTCTCTAGTCAATATCATTAACACTAATTCACAACTTACATGGCAACACTTGAACAAATCCGTCATACCCTCGCCCACCTGCTTGCTACTGCTGCAAAAGAATTTGATCCGAATGCAAAACTCGGAATAGGACCTACGACCGATGACGGCTTTTACTATGATTTTCAATTTTCAAAAGTCCCTACACCAGATGACCTGAAGGGACTTGAGCGGGCGATGCAAAAACTGGTCAACAAAAAGTTACCCATGACTGGGCGTGAGATCGACCAAAAAGAAGGCGCAAAACTCTTTGCAGATCAACCCTTCAAACTCGAACTCTTACATGAGTATGCAGGTGAAGGGAAAACCCTCACTGCCTATACTGTCGGTGAATTTACCGACCTCTGCAAAGGCGGACACGTGGAGAATACAGGCGAGATAGCGGGAGACGGCTTCACGCTCACACGTATCGCAGGTGCGTACTGGCGTGGCGATGAGAAGAATCCAATGCTCACCCGTATCTATGGCATGGCATTCGAATCAAAAGACGCCCTTAAGTCAAAGCTTTCCCAAATCGAAGAAGCAAAAAAACGCGACCACCGAAAAATTGGAAAAGAACTCGGGCTCTTCGTCTTCTCTGACCTTGTTGGTGCAGGACTTCCACTCTGGACACCGCGTGGTACCATCATTCGCGAACTCTTGAACGACTATGTCTGGGAACTTCGCCGTACGCGCGGGTACCAAAAAGTTACTGTGCCTCACATTACCAAGCGCTCTCTCTATGAGACTTCAGGACATTGGGCAAAATATGCAGACGATTTGTTTAAAATATCTACCCGTGAGGGACACGAGTATGCAATGAAACCAATGAACTGCCCTCACCACGCGCAAATCTTTACCGCAACACCACACAGCTACCGTGACATGCCAGAGCGCTACGCCGAAACTACTATGGTCTATCGCGACGAACAGTCGGGTGAGCTTTCTGGACTTGCACGCGTGCTTTCTATTACTCAAGACGATGCACATGTGTTCTGTCGCGAAGATCAAATCGCCGATGAAGCTGGTAAGATTTGGGATATCATCACAACCTTTTACAATACGTTTGGATTCACACTGGCACCACGCTTCTCACGTCGCGATCCCGCATCATCAGAAAAATATCTTGGCTCCAATGAAAGCTGGGACAAAGCTGAGGGTGCACTGCAAAAGTTGATGGAGAGTCGCAACGCAACATGGACCGATGGCGAAGGAGAGGCAGCATTCTATGGGCCAAAGATCGACTTTATGGCAAACGATGCAATCGGGCGGACCCATCAAGTCGCTACAATTCAACTCGACTTCAATCAGCCAAAAAACTTTGGACTCAGCTTCACCAACAACAAAGGTGAGAAAGAACAGGTGGTCATGATCCATGCAGCAATCATGGGTTCAATTGAGCGCTTTCTTTCTGTCTACATCGAACATGTCGCAGGGAATTTCCCCCTCTGGCTCTCCCCTACCCAAGTTGCGATTATTCCAGTCAATGAAGTGCACAACGATTACTGCACCATGCTTAGTGCTCGACTCAAAGATACCGGCATACGCACCACATCTGATATGCGTGACGAAAGTCTTGGTAAACGCATCCGTGCCCAAAAGGAAATGAAGGTGCCATATGTAATCGTGATTGGTGACAAAGAAGTCGCAGAAAATACCCTCACTGTCGAGTGTCGAGATGGTGCAAAAATCGAAGGAATCACCCCAGAAGACTTTCTTAGACGAGTGAGTGACGAGGTCAGTACCCGCGCGCTATAACACCCTCTTTAGGGTTCAAAAATTGACGCATCGCAACAACTGACTAGAATACAGAAAAGATCGTTCTTCTACTTTTCACGGAGGTGCGTATGGCGCTTTTCATACCTGCATTCGACAAGACTTCAACATGGGAACCAAAAAGTCATATTCCCTCTGCTGTGGTCATCCAGTTTCTTGATCATGGTGAAGCAGGTGAACTCTATCGGTTTATTGATATTCTCACTCATTTTCTCGAACTCAATCACGACTCTCCTGCGCTTCTACCGATGCCACTCGTACGAAACGACAATGGCAAGGAAATACCGCTTGGGCTTTTGTCACTCATTCGAAAACACAGATGTAATGTCCGCCTCACCTTCTATTTATTTGGAGATTACTTCCGAGATGTACTCCGTGCATACTGCAAAGCATCACTTGCATATCACGATGACACGTACATTCGCGAATGTTTCAAACAGATTCATCAATACTATCGACTCGATGAATCACTCTCACTCCAATAACAAACAAGCACCCAAAAGGGTGCTTGTTTTTTTAAAGAATCATAAGTATGACTCCAAAAATCATCAATGAATTAAATATCCAAATTCGCGTATTTTGCGTTTGATTGAATGAAACTCTTTCGTGGTGCCACTTCAGTTCCCATCAAAAGGTCAAACACTTTATCAGCCTCCTGTGCATCCTCAACAGTGACCTGCTTCATTACACGACGAGTTGGATCCATCGTTGTCTCCCAAAGCTCCTCGGAATTCATTTCTCCAAGACCTTTGTAGCGCTGAATATGGATCTTCTTTGCACGTGCTGCTTTGACCTCTTCTTTTTCTTCAGCACCTTCATCTACAGGCTCTGCACCTTCTTCAGGTTCAGTCTCTTCCAGCTCCGACATATCAATCTTCTCTTTCTTGAGAAATTCATTTTTCTCTTGTTCAGAGTAAAAATAATAGATCGCTTTACCTTGCTTTACTTTATACAGCGGTGGTTGTGCAATATACACATGCCCAGCATCAACCAACGGTCTGAAGTGGCGGAAAAAAAGTGTCAAAAGGAGTGTACGAATATGCGCTCCATCGACGTCTGCATCAGTTGCGATAATCAGTTTGTGATAGCGGAGTTTCGCAATATCAAAGACATCGCCAATACCAACACCCATCGCAACCACGAGATTGCGGATCTGCTCTGAAGCAAGCATCTTGTCGAGACGTGCACGTTCAATGTTCAAAATTTTACCACGTAGTGGAAGTATCGCTTGTGTCTTTCGGTCACGTCCTGTTTTTGCGGTGCCACCTGCAGAGTCTCCCTCAACCACAAAGAGTTCAGACTCCTCTGCGCTACGACTCTGACAGTCTGCGAGCTTTCCAGGTAGTGTCATTCCTTCAAGTGCGCCCTTGCGAAGCACTGAGTCTTTTGCCGCTTTTGCCGCTTTGCGTGCACGTAGTGCAAGGATAACTTTGTTGATCATTGCCTTCGCATCCTCAGGATGCTCTTCAAGAAATACTGAGAATGCTGACCCAAAGACAGTTTCAGTTGCACCACGCGCCTCGACAGAGCCAAGCTTTGCTTTGGTCTGTCCTTCAAACTGAATCTCAGGCATCTTCACTGAGATAATCGCAGTGAGTCCTTCTCGCACATCATCACCAGTGAATCCTTCTTCTGCTTCTTTACCAAAGTTATTTTTCTTTGCGTATTCGTTGAGCGTTCGAGTGAGCGCAGTACGAAAACCAGTGATATGCATTCCACCTTCAGCATTATAGGTATCATTCGCAAATGCGACTTCACGTGAAGTAATATCATCAACATACTGGAGTGCTACTTCAACATAGACATTTCCCTCCTGCTTTTCGATATAGAAAATATTCTTGTGAATCGGGGTCTGGAATTTGTTGTAGAACTTAATGAGTGAGTAGAGACCTCCTTCAAAGTAGAACGACATCGATGGGACATTGTATCCTGCATCTTTGAGATAGTAATTATTGTCGAGGTCAAGTTTACCTTCGTACTCACGCAGATCGAGCACATTGATTTCAACTCCCTTCACAAGGTACGCCTGCTGTCGCAAGTGCGAGACGATTGTATTCCAATTGAAACGAATCTCACTGAAGATCTCTGGATCTGGGTCAAACAGCACGATTGTACCATTTTTCTTGGTAGTCCCTATTTTTTTGACCTTCGCTTTTTGCTTTCCGCGCACATACTCTTGAGTGTGTTCACCCTCTTCACCGCGATGCACATTCACCTTTGCATACTGCGAAAGTGCATTAACGACTGACGCACCCACACCATGGAGTCCTCCGGAAACTTTGTACCCACTGTCATCACCACCAAA
Organism: Minisyncoccota bacterium; assembly: GCA_031972735.1. GTDB lineage: Bacteria > Patescibacteriota > Minisyncoccia > Phycocordibacterales > UBA6899 > MHLP01. Next base: position 50,803 of record DALYED010000005.1, read on the forward strand.
CTTACCTCCGGCATGGAGTGTCGTCATCACAGTCTCAAGTGCAGAGACTTTCGTCTTTGGGTGTACTTCAACAGGAATACCACGACCATTATCGACAACACGCACACGATTGCCAGGCAAAAGTGCTACTTCGATATGATTACAATATCCACCCATCGCTTCGTCGCGTGAGTTATCAAAAATTTCCCAGATCAAGTGATGAAGCCCATCGACACCAGTTGAACCGATGTACATACCAGGGCGCTTGCGCACTGGCTCAAGTCCTTCAAGCACCTGAATCGCCTGTGCTCCATATCCTTTCTCTTTTTTTGTTTCGTCTTTTGCCATATTGCGTATTTACCCTGATAAGTAGTTATTGATACAGACAATTACCCCCTAAAATGAGGGCAATTTCATCCTTCAAGTATACCAAAAATCCATATATCTACCAAGGATTTTTTCCGAATTCTGTGGGGTAAATATGACTCAAAAACATGAGCAGGAATATAGCCAACATGCACGAGTAATTAATTTACAAATATGCTATAATATGTTATAATATAGCTTATCCAATTCTTAAAGTGCGTGCTTTCTATACGAGTTGTATAGGGAGAATGCATACCAAGAAAAACTGACCCAGATGTGCAAATAAGGCAATATAATATCCCCTCAAGTCAGAATCTATTTACGGACCTGCCACTCTGGATTCACCGCTTCGAGTGTCGTGGTTACATGTGCTCCCACTGCATTGGCTTCATCATCTGAGAGAGTCTTCTCAAATGACTGGAGTACCATACGGAATGCGAGCGACTTCTTATTCTCCTCTGGTTTCTCAAATACATCAATAAGCGAGAGCGTCTGCACGAGAGGTCCCATCGCCTTTTGAATAACGGCCTCAACCTCACCTACACGAGTAGTCGTGGGAACAAAGAGTGATATATCGCGGATAATTGATGGGAATCGTGATGGTGCAACATAGTCAGTCGCATCACTCGAAAGTGCTACCATCTTTGAAAAATCAAGCTCAAAGCCATTGATACTCATTACTCCAAGTAGCGTATCTTGTGCGTACACACTTGCAACCAACTCTCCACCAGCCTCTTTGTACTCTACGCCAGTAATACCGAGTGCTTGAAATACTGTCTCAAGTACACCCTTCAGTACATAAAAATCATCTTTCATTTGTGCTTCTTTGCGTTTCTGGAACCCCATCGCCGCAGCCACAGAATGCTCTTCACGAATTTCACCATCAGTCTTTCCAAAAATATGTCCGAACTCAAAGATTCGCACTTCACTTTCGTATTTGAGATTCTCGGTGACCGCAACATGGAGTCCATTAGTAAGTGTATTGCGCAAAAATTTCTTATCACTCGAGATTGGATTTGCCACTTCGATTTCTCCACGGTCGTTAAATCCGTACGTATACACATCCGAAAATCCTGCCGAAAGCATAATCTCGCGCATCACATCTCGTGCTCGCCATTCTTTGTTTACAACTCCCGCACTGATCGTTTCAACAGGCATCGTTGCGACAAGTTTATGGTAACCAGCAAGTCGCCCAACTTCTTCAACAAGGTCCTCACGAAGTCGAATATCAAGTCTCGCATCAGGTACGAGTACTCCATATACCACATCAGCACCCTTCCCTTTTTTCTTAAACGAAAACCCGAGTCGCTTCCAGACCAGATCTACTTCTTTCTCAGTAAATGTTGTGCCAAGAATGTGGCATATCTCAAACAACGACACAGTCACAGTAACTGGCTTTTGTTTTTTACTATACATATCTACAGGTACCCCAACGATAGTATCTTCGGTTTTCGCTACATCCAAAATAAGATGTGCCACCATGATAAGTGCCTGATTTGTAAGAGTTGGGGTGAGCCCTGACTCAAAGCGCTTGGATGCATCTGTTTTTATACCAAGCTTTTGCGATGTTCGGCGCACTGACTCTGCTTCAAAATTTGCAGACTCAAGTACTATAGTGGTGGTTTCACTGTCAATCTCAGCGCGAGTACCACCTTTTACACCAGCAACACCGAGCACACCAGCATGGTCTGCAATGACCATCACGTCAGGGTTGAGCACGAGTTCTTTTCCATCAAGTGTTGTCATTGTTTCTCCCTCCTTTGCTGAACGAACAATGATCTTTGCTTGCTCTTTTACTTTTGCAAGCTTGTCATAATCAAATGCATGGAGTGGTTGACCCAGGAGAAACATAACGTAGTTGGTTGCATCAACCACATTATTGACTGAGCGCTGTCCTAGATTTTCAAGATGTGCGCGAAGCCATGCAGGTGAAGCCCCAACCTTCACATGTTCGATCACGAGTGCTTGATAGCGGTGTGCACGCTTATCCTTCACCTCCACCAGTATCGGCTTCACTTTCTTATTTGCTTTTGGATATGTTGCCGTTGGGAGCTTCTCAAGTTCGATATTTAAAATCGCACTCACTTCACGAGCCACACCATGATGCGAGAGGCAGTCGTGCGCGCGATTTGGGAGCACCTTCACATCGATTGCAGTGTCATTGTTCGTCTTTTCGATTCCCTCAATTTCAAACGCATGAAAAGTGATCGACTCCGCAAGCGTTTCAGGCTTTGGAAGTTTCTTTTTGAAATACGTTTGTAAGAGGTTATAGGAGATGATCATGATATTGTGAAATATGCTTTCAATTTATCTCGGAGCTTCTTTTCTGCACTTTTTGAAATACTTCCCATCACTCCAAGTGTCGATGGTACATAATGATATCCAAAGTTGGGATCTGAGTAAGTCTTCCCTTCGACGACAATTGACTTCGCATATCTTGGACGAAAGTGCCAATGCACATGAGGAGTTTCTTTTGCGCGATAGGCATTATTCATCAGACATGACCAATTAAACATCGTTGCGCGAAATTCTTTCTTAAAGAATTTTTCTAGTCGCCCAGCAATCTGAAAAAAATCCTGTTGCTCTTCAAGGGTAAGTTCCCCGAGTGACTGACGAGGGTTACGTGACACCAAGGTAAGCCGTCCAAAATATGATTGATCCTCTGCTAGAAATACATCCCAGTGAGGAGTTTTAAATACAGCAGTACTCATATTGTTGGGAATTGCTTAATGACGCGAAGATCACCAGTATAGAGTGTGCGCACATCAGGGATTCCATATTTGAGCATCACAAAACGGTCGACTCCCCCACCAAAAGCGAACCCTTGGAATTTCTTTGAATCGATTCCGCAACCCTCAAGTACCTTTGGATGGACCATCCCTGCACCCATCACTTCGATCCACTTTTCAACATTGCCTTGTGCATCAGTCCAGCCAATATCTATTTCAACTGATGGCTCAGTAAATGGAAAATAACTCGGACGAAAACGAATCTGCATTTCGCGCTCGAAGAGTCGTTCAAAAAATACCAGCAACACCCCCTTGAGATTAGCCATTGAGACATCCTTTCCAATCATCAACCCTTCAAATTGATAGAACTGGGTCTCATGCGTTGCATCAGTCGCCTCGTAGCGATATACCTTCCCAGGTACCACAATTGCGATCGGTGGTTTTTGTTTCTCCATGTGGCGTATTTGCACCGGAGAAGTGTGAGTACGCAAAAGGAGTCGCTCAAGTCCTTTTTTATCCTTCAGCCAGAATGTATCCCACATATCACGTGCAGGATGATCTTTCGGAATATTGAGTGCATCAAAATTATAGTGTTCTGTCTCGATCTCAGGACCATCAGCAACGGTAAACCCCATATCTCCAAAGGTGCTAGCGATCGTGCGCATCATGGTCGTAACAGGGTGAAGGTGTCCACGAAGAGGTGCTTTGCCAGGCATCGTGACGTCAATTCCAATTTTTTCTCGTATATGCATTGCCCTATTATAGGGGAATAAGCGTATATTGGCACGTCCACAGAAGACTTGCCAATCAAGCAAATTTATTGAATATTTTAAGTGCAATCATACAGTAATTACACTAGTCGGTGAAACTACTTTCCACACTTGGCGTGACTGGTATCGAAGTTGTCACCTCGCGAGCATTGAGATTTGTCAGGATTGGATCTTTCCCCCGCATTGCATAGTTCAGGATAAAAAGAGCGAGGAGGAGTCCGAATGAGAGGAAAAATATTAGCTTACACTCTCGACACGCTTCGCCAAATTCTTGCTCTGTATTGATCATGTTTCAATTATAAGCCTTCCTCGTACCTCCTCAAACTCAACCTTTGCAACTACAGCAATGTTTTTCTATTTAATAATAAAACCCAGACAGGGTTATACACTATTCGCAATGAGTCGGACGTGCAGCGATTACTCATTTGCGAAGACACTCACCAATATCATAAGCCTGAGCTTGTGTTTTCGCTAATTCGACAAGACTCCGCTTTGCAAGCCGAAAAAAGTCTTTCAGCTTTTTTTCAGCAAGTAAAAAACCCCAGATGTGGGGTTTTTTACTATTGGAGCCGGAAGTCGGGTTTGAACCGACGACCTACGGTTTACAAAACCGTTGCTCTACCAACTGAGCTATTCCGGCATAAATTGTGGTACACAATCAAACTCAAACAATCTACTGTCTTCACCGACATCGGATCCAAAACAGTGCAATCGAACAATCCAAAGATAATACGTCATTTGTGTACTAAAAAGCAAGTGCTGAGATTTTTATCATACAAAAAAACAGACACATGAACAGTGTCTGTTTTTTTGAGCTACATGAGACGCCTACTATCGCTCCTCAAACTTCACTTGTGGTGGAATTCCCGTTCCTTCAATAAAGAAGCGCCCAAGTGGTACTCCAGAGAGTGATACCGTTGCCTGATCTCTTCCTGTTACTTTTGGAGTGAATCGGATAGTAATCGATACCGATGAGTTCGCAGTGAGATTGTAGTGGCATAATCCATCGACAGGGTCGACAGGGTCGACACAAGTAAATTCACCTTTTGGATCAGTAATAATGAACGCTCCTGAGCCAAGATCTGAGGTTCCCGAGTTTGTTACACGAAATGTCTTTTCTTTGTACTTCTTCAAGAGGACATTACCAAAATTCGTATCACTACCCCCAAGATCAATAATTGGTGCGAATACTCCCTTTCCATCAACATTTACTTTCTGGACTCCATTTACCGCATTTGAATTTACGCTAATCTGCTGACTGAATGTTCCGGTATTGAGTGGACGAAATTGGAAGGTTGCAATTGATTCTTCATTTGGACCAAGGCTAAATGAGCAGTTTGCAACACAGAAAAAGTTGAGTCCTGACGGAGCAAAAGGTGTAATATTCCCTATCAAGTCTCCTAACCCAATATTTTTTATCGTTACTGGTCTGTTTACATATTGCCCTTGATTTGTGTCAGGGAACGAAATGACAACTGGAGAAACACTAATGATGGGGTCTTGAACGCCAGTACCAGAGATTGAGGTATATGGAGGATTTGGATATCCATTATTTCCACCGTTTGAGGTAAACACTGGGTAAGCAATATATCCAATTGGAGTAGCGGGTGTAAATTTAATCGTCACATTCTTTGTCTGATTGGTGAGAAGGTTTGTGAACGAACAATCAATACACGTAAATGCACCCGCACCGACAGCAACTCCACTTCCATAGAGATCGCTCACTTCACCAACTGAGAGAGCATGATCATACACGCGAACATCATCAATATCTCCAGTAAAATATCCGTGCCCTGCACCACGTGGCCATGCATTATTTGAATATCCACCTATCTTCCAATAGCCAGGTGACCCCCAGTTTTCAGCAGTTACTCCATTTACTGTTCCTTGTAATACACCATCAACATACATCTTCATCACACCACCAGCAGAGCTGTGTGTACCAATCACATGATGCCATACTCCATCTGTCACTGCATTTGTTGATGGAATTGTCGTTTGAGTACCAGTAAAGAGTGCGAAGCGTACTTTTCCATCAAGGTCTACATAGAGAAGTCGGTCATAGTTTGTTGATGGACTAGCGCGCATTTTTTCAAATCCTACAAAATTATGACCTGATGCACTTGATGTTCTCACCCAAGATGCAACAGAGAAGTCTTGCGGATTATTATATGTTTTAGTGGTGGTAATCTGGTCCATCGAGACCCCAGAGAATGTCGCTGCTTCACCAATCTTACCACTGACTTGAAATGGCACATGAGGCAAAAATCCATCATTGGCTCTACTTGAATTATCGTAGACACGAAGTTGATCCCAAGCCACGCTAGGGTCATTAAAATTAAGGTCCTCCACGAGATCAGCAGTTTGATTAAACACACCAGTATACACTTGCGATACTTCTGCATCAGAAAGTGCGCGCTTGTAGACGCGGACTTCATCAATAGCACCGTCAAAGTCATTTGTGACATTGATATCTGCGTTATGAATAGTACCAAGAGTCAGCGGTAGTCCTTGCAAGTTGTAACTTGCTGGCAATGTCTGATCAAGCACACCGTTCTTATAGCTTTTAATATTGAAGCCATCATAAGTGAGTGCAACATGCGTCCACGTATTAAGCGGGAATGCAGTTCCAGGTGCAGTTGCACCAGGCTGAGCCTGTGATCCACCCCACACCCCAAACTGTGTTTTACCATCACTACTTATTAACCAATGCTCAGCACCAGCTCCTTCATTACCTAAGAGTGCTATCCATGAACGGAAAGATGGATAAGAGTTAACTTTAATCCACATTGCCATGGTATGTGGAGTGTTCCCAGTAGGAAGACCAGTTACTGAAGGTATATTTACTCCACCCCCCTTACCATTGAAGCCGATTGCCTCTCTAAACTTTCCAACGGCGGAAATAGGTCCTGCAAAATACCCAGTATTTCCGTTACCAGTAGCATCCTTCACACTGTGCTTCGTCCAATCAATATCCGCAGCATTAAATGTCCAACGCGAAATAAGTCCAGCGAGAGGGTCTGCCGCAAGTGATGGTGGAGGGATAGTTACTGTTCCCGTCAGTGCTCCTGTACCAATATTCTTGACGGCAAATGTTGCGGTTGCAGAAGCTCCAATTTTTACATTTCCCAAAGCAATATTTCCGAGAGGGTTTACTGAGAGTAGTGGTGAGCTTATCGCATGTGCCTGAAGGTGAAGTCGTACTCTTCGGCTTACCCCATCACCATAATCATATTTCACTACAAGAGTTTCATCATAATCATTGACTCCATCGGGCTGAAATTCAAAGGTTAACTGCTCATTGTAGTTTGGAAATCCAAGTGGAGTGAGTGTTCCACTACATGCTCCGACTGCTTTTGGAACAGGAAATCCTGCAATACATTTGAAATGCGCTGTGTCTGGAAATTCATATGTGAGATTCGCTCCAGTTCCAGTATTCATGATATAGAGATAGAATTTTTTATTCTGCGCACTAATATCTCCACCGTAGACAGTGGTGCCAATATCATAACTTTTTGGTGTTGGAGGTAAACATGTTGTCGCTGGTGGAAGACACTCCGTTGTTGGCCAACCAGCATAACTCATCTGAAACTGTGGAAAAATTCCAGTTCCCGTAATTCCAAGTATACCAATGCCAGGTATATTCACAGACCCCCCGTATGCTTGTACGAGTGTTGGAGCAAAGGTAAATGTGATTACTTTTTTGTCATCACCGGCGAGATGCGCTCCGAGATCATAGGCACATCCGGCAGTGCAAGTGAAGCCAGCTGGCATTGCACCGATAGCCCCCTTAATTCTTCCCAACCCTAAATTTGCAATGGTAATACTCAGGCTCTTTGTCGTATCCTTGAGTACCCCACCAAATCCGAGTGCAGGCGACGACAGCGAACCAATAGGGGCAATATTACCACTTCCAGTAAGAGTCACACTTGCACTTCCTGGAGGATTTCCCGTATTAGTAAAGGTTGCGATGGTGCTTGCAGGAATATCACTCGAAGGACAGTAACGCAATGTCACTGTTTGATAGACTGCCCACGCTTTACTACTTGGCAAATTATTATACGTGCAGTTTTGTACACACGAAAATCCTGCAAGCTTGTCTGCTGGTGTCGCAATGGGAATGTTAAATACTGCACCATTCAAGAGTCCTGCTCCTGAATTTTGCACTTGCTGAAGTTTATCTGCACACTCTCCCACATTAGGACTACCAAAATCAATCGATCCATAAAGTAAGTTTGCAATTGGCTTATCGTTGACAACAGAAATGAGTGGGACAGATGAGTTTCCACCATTACTTCCTATGGTTGCACTGTAGTCACTCGAATGATCCCCTGCGAGTGCTGGAACAAAACGTATCGTGATTGGGAAATTTACACCTGCGGGGACACTGAAATCACAGCTCCCTACACAAGAAAATTCAACCGAGGGCAGTGCCAGTGTTCCGGTCAATATTCCTCCTCCAGGGTTACTAATAGTGATAGTTCGGTCAGGAACTGGGACGCCCAAATTTAAATTGCCATAGTTTATTGACGCAGGATTTACCGAAAGCATTGGGGGTAATGCATTTGCAACAGAATTACCAATCATGCGTCTTGTTTGTGTTGGCTGAAGCTCGTCAGTGACACCTGTGACACCGATGATCTTTCGACAAGCAAGTGTCGTCCCATTACAAGAAAAATTTATCTGTTGGTCATATGAGAGATTTGCAGCAAGTGGAAAGAACTTAATATCCACTTTCCATGGTGCATCACCGGGGTTACGACTGTACACACACCCACTCACACAGAAAAACGGAGCAACGACCCCAGAAACAGTACCGGTGAGTGTCTGCCCACCAGTATTGGTAATGAAGAAAGATTGTATTGGACCAGTACCAAATGGTACGTTGGCAAAATTCAGTGCAGGATCAGTCGCTGGACTAATATTCATCACTGGAAACTGTGGTACTCCCACAGTGAAATTACGCAGTGGGTACACAAGGTTGGCACGGAAATTTTCTTCAGAGAGTGGGCAAGTTGGAGCAAGATTTGTTCCAAACTGATTGTTATACGCTTGATTGACTGCACATTGTTTCCCTCCCCAAAATTGAATATAGATATTATGATTACCACTCAACTGTGCTCCAATGTCATACGAAAATACTCCAGATGAGGTTGCAACATTGTCCTTATTTGAAAGTGCATACTTCGTATCCCCAGCAAGATTGCTCATCTGTGCTCCACCAGGCAGTACATACCCACCACCATCGACAGGACTATCTTGGATGACGTAGATATTCGCAACCCAATCAGGTGGCAACACCCAACTTCCAGACACAACAACATGATCTCCGTAGGCGTACGGATTGTTTGGAATGGGAGTATTCCATGCAGGAATGAATGTGTCCCCCGAGAGTACTGCATACGAAACAGACGGCATCGCAAACCCGATAACGACGAGTGCAATCAGTGCCCCCATCAAACCGAGTTTATCTACAGTATTTTTTTGTGTCATGTGCATGGTTATTCTGAAATATAATTAGCGCTGTGATGAAGACGTTGATGCGAGCTCAGGGTGAACCAATTCACCGAGATCACTGATACGGCTATTCCATGTTTCAAGATTTACCCGCGGAGCTTTTTCTGGAGGAATTGGCATATTTTTTGAAGGGAACTTTGCTTGGACCAGTATCATAAAAAGTACAACCCCAAGCAGTAAGAGTATTGCAAAAAATAATACATAACGACACAGCGTACAGGTCTTCTTCGGAATACTCCCTATAAGATTATTTATATGTTCTACTTGATGTTGATCTTCATTTGCCATTACCATAAATTATACGTCAATGTACTACAAAACCACAGGTCAGTATGTGTACAACTCTGCCATACACACCATGACGTACAAAAAAACACTCACGTGTGTGAATGTTTTTTTGAGCGACTACATGTCTATT
>DALYED010000006.1:0-16605 GCA_031972735.1 Minisyncoccota bacterium
AAAAATTGTGAGTATATTGCAGAGCGCTGTCAGGATATGCCCGGCTTCCGTCCTGCGAAAGTACGTCCTGGTACAAAGCATGTTTTCTATATGCAGCCGTTTCTTTATGATGAAAAAATTACTGGGGTTTCACGCGAAAAATTCATCGCTGCACTTGATGCTGAGCTTCCTCCATCTGAGCTACAAGAGGAAGAAGGAGTTCTCATGGGCGGAGGCTATGTGAAGCCCATCTACATGCTCCCTATTTTTCAAAAGCAGATTGCTTTCGGCTCAAAGGGGTATCCATTTAAGTCAGAGTACTACAAAGGTGTTGCTCATTACGAAAAAGGGATGTGTCCTGTCGTTGAGCGACTCCATGAAAAAGAAATGTTTACTCATGATATGATGCGTCCAGGAATGACCACCCAAGATCTTAATGATGTTATTACTGCATTTCATAAGGTCTATGAGCACCGTGCTGAGATAGTCTAGTCATGAGCAATTCACAATTAAGATTACTGCCAAAGGTATTTGTTGTTGCTCATGATGCTGGCGGTGCAGAAATAATTGGTGCATATATTAAAAAAAATCATAACTGCTTTGATTTTCATGCTTACGCTTCGGGACCAGCAAAAGCAATATTTCGTAGATTAGAAATTCCTGTAAAATCAATATCTGGCAATATTGCAGACATAACTCGTGTAGTGGAAAAACATGCTGATGCAAAATTTGCATTACTCGGAACTGGATGGATGACCACTATTGAATTTGATGCGCTTATGTCTGCAAAAGCGGTTGGTTTAAAAACCATTGTATATCTTGAATCATGGGTGAATTATCGAGAGCGATTTAATTATCCTAAAAAAAATTGGAAAAAGAATCTTCCAGATGAAGTATGGGTAGGAGATAAGTATGCGCTGGCACTCGCACAAAAATATTTTTCCTCAACTATGGTGAGGTATGTTCCGAATCAATACTTCATTGCAATGAAATATTGCTATCGTAAACTTATTAGAAGTTATAAAACAGAAAAAGGAATATTGTTTTTAAGTGATGTCACAAAAGAAACAGACATTGCACTCGAACAACTCCTTAGCGCACTTGCAGTGAAAGAGCATCCACTTCCACTTTTGATTCGCTTTCACCCTGCGGACGACCATGAGCGGTATGATGAACTGATTGCTAAATATCGTAGTGCGGTAGAGATTAAAAAGTCTACAGAAAAATACTTTGTACGTGACCTTTTGTTCGCAAGTATCGTTATTGGTACTGAGACTGTAGCAATGGCTGTCTCTGTCCTCGCAGGAGTAAAAACAGTGAGTATTCGCTCAGTAGGTAAGAAACCATTTCTTCCATTCCCTGAGATTCTCCACGCTCGAGGGGTGAAGGCAATCGCTGACTTGATTTAACAGCTTGGAATAGTATGATAGAAAAACTATGGACCTCAATTTTTTGAAGAATAAAACAATACTCGTTACTGGTGGCACAGGCTCTTTTGGTAAGAATTTTATTAAATATCTTCTCAAGTATTCTGAGGCAAAGAAGGTTATTGTGCTTTCTCGTGATGAGCTCAAACAGTCAGTGATGGAAGCCGAGATACAAGATCCACGCATACGATATTTTCTTGGCGATGTGCGTGACCTTCCGCGCCTCATGCGTGCATTCCATGGTGTTGATATTGTGGTACATGCTGCGGCACTCAAACAAGTACCTGCACTTGAATTCAATCCATTTGAGGCAGTAAAGACCAATGTTATTGGTAGTCAAAATGTGATTGAGGCGGCGATTGATAGGGGGGTTGAGAAAGTACTACTTGTCTCAACTGATAAAGCGGCGATGCCTGCAAACCTCTATGGATCAACGAAGCTCTGTGCTGAAAAATTATTTGTAGCGGGCAATGCTTATAATGACGGAAAGACAAAATTCAGTGTCGTTCGCTACGGTAATGTAGTAGGTAGTCGTGGTAGTATCGTAGAAAAATTAATCAAGAATCGTGGAGCGCATACAGTGCACATTACCGATGAGCGTATGACGCGTTTTTGGATTGACCTTGAACAAGCATTTGAAATCGTACTCTTCGGTCTTACACACATGGAGGGAGGTGAGACCTTCATCCCTAAAGCACCAACAATGAAAGTCGCGGATCTGTTTGATATTATTGTGCCTGCGGCAAAGCGAGAAGTCATGGGAATCCGCCCTGGAGAGAAGCTTCATGAAATATTACTTACCACAGAAGAATCACGTCATGCTATCGAGCTTGATGACTACTATGTGATTTTGCCAGAGAATGCGAGTGAAGCAACTCAAGCAAAGCTCAAAAAATTTACTGAGCAGGGTAGTGAACTATCAGCCGATTTTCATTTCTCAAGCAATAATGGAGATAGAGCAATGACAAAAGAAGAATTGCTTACTATTGTCGATAAGATGGAAAAACTCATTAATCAGTAATTTGACCTCACGCACTATTTAGTACAAAGTGAGGCAAATAAACGTTCTTTATATAAAGGTGACATATGAACAATCCATTTCTGATAGGCGAAAAAATTTATCTTCGTTCGATTGAGGAAACAGACCTGACTTCTCGTTATCGTGAGTGGTTCAATGATGCTGAGGTATGTGAGGGAAATTCTCATCACCGTTTTCCTAACTATAATCAGAACATGCAAGAGTATTTTGAGAGCACAATACGTTCGCGTGCAAATCTTGTCCTTGCAATTTGTGATAAAGAAACCGATCTTCATGTTGGGAATGTAAGTCTTCTAGATATTGATGCAGTGAATCAAGTTGCAGAATTTGCGATTCTCATTGGTGATAAAGAATATTGGGGTAAGCAGATTGGTAGTGAGGCAATGAAGCTCATTGTCTCCCATGGTTTTCGAGAGCTGCATCTTCATCGTATTTACTTTGGAACTTTTGACAGTAATATCGGCATGCAACAGCTAGGGCTTACTCATGGATTTCAAGAAGAAGGACGTTCTCGCGAGGCAGTGTGGAAAGCTGGGAAATGGAAGTCAATTTTCCACTACGGCATTCTTAGTGATGAGTGGAAATATTAACTTGTGCATGCAAAAGACCGCTTAGGCGGTCTTTTTTGTTGTGCTACTTTTCACACATTGCAGAAGTTGTCAAATTGTGTAGAATGTGGTGGAAACATCTGTTCTTGCAATATTAGGTTCAACAACAACTGAAAGGACTATATGAATACTCGATTTTCTAAGACTTTTTCGATTGGTAACCGCCTTGTCGGTGAAGGTCATCCTGCGCTTATCATTGCTGATCTCGGGGGAAACTTCGATGGGAGCCTTGAAAAGGCAAAGCAGCTCGCAAAGCTGGTGAAAGAATCTGGCGCTGATGTGGTGAAGATTCAGAGCTTTAAGGCGGGGAAAATTGTCTCCGGTAAAGGCTTTGCATCGATGAAGCTCCGGGGCGTGCATGGTTCTTGGGGAAAGCCTGTCGATGAAGTATTTAAAGCTGCAGAATTCCCACGTGAATGGCACAAGGAATTCTTCGACTACTGCACGGAAATCGGTATTCTGGTCTCGTCATCTCCTTGGGACTACGAAGCGGTCGACATCATGGATGAAGCAAATGTGCCATTCTATAAGATTGGCTCAGGTGATATCACGTGGCTTGAGATGGTGGAATACATCGCCAAAAAGGGAAAGCCAGTTCTGCTTGCCACAGGTGCATCGACACTTGCTGAGGTTGATGAAGCAGTACGCGTGATTGAGTCGACAGGTAACCGTGATCTTGCACTGATGCAATGTATCACTAACTATCCTTCGAAGATTGAGAGTGCGAATATCAAGGTAATCGACACTTACGCAACTGCGTTTGATGTCATCACTGGGTATTCAGATCACACTCATTCTGATACGGTAGTACTTGGAGCTGTGGCACGTGGAGCAAAGGTGATCGAGAAGCATTTTACTGACAATAAGAAAAATGCTGGTCCTGACCATCCTCACTCAATGGAGCCCGATCAGTTTGCTGAAATGGTCGTGCGTATCCGTGATATGGAAAAAGCACTTGGTACTGGACGCAAAGAAGTCGTCCCTGAAGAAGCAGAGACAGTTATTGTTCAGCGTCGTTCACTGTACGCCTCAAGTGATATTAAATCAGGGGAGGTTATTGGTGATCGACTTGAAGAGCTTCGTCCTGCACTTGGGATATACCCCAAGTACAAGAACAAGGTGAAGGGTTTGACGGCGCTCCGTGATATAAAAGCGGGTGAGCCAATTTTCTGGGAATCACTCAAGTGATTTACAAAGGTAACACAGATGTTGTGTTACCTTTTATTTTTTGTCACATGAAGAAGGGTAACGTAGAATGGAATCAATATGGATGAACAAGCACAATTTATTCAATTGCTCTCACAGAGCTTCCCTCGAAAAGCAGATGCAATTGTACTTCTTGCAGGCGATCGTTTTTACCGTGTCCCAAAAGTTGCAGAGCTCTACCATGCAGGATTTGCACCACAGGTAGTTGTGACCAGTAAAGCATATGATTTTATCTACGGAAGCTTTCCCTCGCGCATGCTCGTCCGCGCACTCCGGAGCTATGATGTAAAACATGAAGATATTATTGCGAAAGAACGTGCGATGCACACTCGAGCAGAAGCAGATGAGACACTTATGATTGCAAAAGAGAAAGGATGGAAGCGTCTTATTCTTGTCACTACTGAGCATCATCAGTATCGAGCATTTCTCACATGGCTCAAGGCTACTAAAGATCACGGGGTAGATATCGAGCTCGTCATGGTCCCTGTGCAGGCATTTCCTAAGTTTCGTTATGATACCCGCACTCTCGCTCTCAATGACGAGTTTGAGCGTATCGAGCGTTATCGCGACTTGGGTCATGTAGCAAGTTATGCTGAGGGCATCAAATACTTATCGCTTTGATTTTTAATGAACCAAATAATACATCGTATGGATTTTACTGAAGCAAAAAAAATAATGGGAAAGAATTTTATCGGGCCAGATGAATTGACCTCGATCGCGTTTGAACTCGGAATCGCTCCTATTAAAAAAGTGCCTAAGGTTCCGTATGATAAAAATATACTCACAAGACTTGCAAAAGAGTACATACTGATCCTTGGTGTTGCGACAACAAAAGATGGAAAACCCCTCACGCTCAATGTGATGCGTAACTTCTTTGATGTTGATCCGCAGGTGAGTGAACCATGTATGTATAATCAAGACTGGTATTTGAAAGAGAAGTTTGCGACGGTGGCAACGCTGAAACCTCGTTGGTATCTTTTGCGTAAGAGTGTCGCTAAGGAGACGCGTGGAGTAATCCCTGATGTGCTCATAAAGAAGATGAAGAAAAGAGAGAAGTTTCCGCCTGCGATACTCACTGCATTTACGTTCTTCGCATACTATTTTTTGAACGATGGAGTACAGCTGTGGAAGCATGATTTTATTTGGTGTAGTGATACAGATAGCAATGGTGACCGTATTTACACAGGGAGGTATGTTGACCCAAAAAAGATTGCGAAAAATGGGTTCAGTGTCCATCGACATCTCTCAATTCGTTCAGTGTATGGCGCAGTGACACAATTTGAATAAATACGAAGTTATATAACACATATGAAGCCAACTATTAAACGAATTGGAGAGAAAGAAATAGCCTACGTTAAAGAAGTACTCGACTCTGACTTTCGCGGTCCACGTGATACGAAGATGCTTCGTCGCGCTGAAGAAGCTTTTTCAAAACGCATGGGAGTCGCATATGCAATTGGACATACAAACGGTACTGCAACCCTCCACTCAGCACTCAATGCCGCTGGGGTACGCGCAGGAGATGAAGTAATCGTGCCACCACTTACGATGGCAGCAACAACAATGTCAGTACTTCAGCAAGATGCTGTACCTGTGTTTGCGGATGTCATTGAAGATACATTGCAAATAGACCCTGCATCAATTGAAAAACTGATCACTCCTCGCACAAAGGCAATCATCACCGTTGCACTCTATGGGCTCTCACCAGACATGGACCCAATCATGGAGCTTGCAAAGAAGCATAATTTGATTGTCATCGAAGATGATGCTGAGTGTTTTCTTGGAGAGTATAAAGGGCGACTCGTTGGCACTATAGGACATTACTCAAGTTTCAGTTTTCAAAGTACGAAACATCTTACTGCTGGGGAGGGTGGTATGGTGTGCACAAATGATGTTGAAGCAGCTGATCGAGTCCGACGTTTTTCGGTACTTGGATATGCATCAGTATCCGCCAAGGCAGGCAAGATTTCTAAGGATGATATTCAAAATCCAAACTATAGTCGTCATGCATCGATGGGATATAACTATCGTATGCCGGATCTCTGTGCAGCAGTAGTGCTTGGTCAGATCGAGCGCATTGATGAACTTGTCCAGCGTCGTATCGATGTTGCACATTTGTTCATGGATGCCATGAAAGGTTGCACATGGTTAGTCCCTCAATATACTCCTGAGGGATACAAGAATACCTATTGGGGTCTTGCAGTGCGGCTCGTCGATGCTCCAGTCTCATGGAGTGATTTTCGAGCGAAATTTAGAGAACTTGGTGGAGATGGAATTTATGCAGCATGGAAACTCACTTACCAAGAGTCAATGTTTCAAAATATGGATTTCTCTGGAAAAGAAAAAATATTCCAATCGATGTACAAAGGGACACTACAAGATTATAAACCAGGACTCTGTCCAGTCGCAGAAAAGGTACAGCAGCAGATTCTCGCATTCAAGACTAATTATTGGGAGTGGGAGAGAGCAGAGAAACAGGCTGAGATTCTTCAGCAAACGATTTCTTATTTTAATAAGAAATAACTATGATAAACAGTAAGCGTGTCGTCGTGACTATCTCAGCACGCATGGGGTCAACAAGACTACCTGGGAAAGTGCTTATGCCACTACTCGGTGAGCCAGTGCTTGCGCGGATCATTGAACGACTCAAACATGGGAAATATTTCGATGATATTGTTGTCGCGACTTCAATGAACCCAAGCGATGATGCTATTGAGGAATTTTGCTCAAAGCGAGGCTATAAGTGTTTTCGTGGAAGCGAAGATGATGTGCTCGCGAGAGTGTATCATGCGGCAAAGTCATGTAATGCTGATATTGTGTACCGTGGCATGGGGGATAGTCCGCTTGTTGATTGGCGCATTGTCGATGAATTGATCGAGCGACTCGATCAAGGAGGATACGATTTGGTATCAAATGAAATGGGTGAAGTGACTGTGCCAGATGGATTTGATGCGACAGTATTCACAATGCAGGCGCTTGAAGAAGGTTTCTTTGAAGCGAACCATCCCGAGATGCGTGAACATGTTACCGTCCATATCAAGACCAATCCTGAGCGCTACAAAGTGTTCGCTCTTCATGCTGAAGGGGAAATGCACGCACCGAGCCTTCGCCTCACACTTGATACGAAGGAGGACTATCAAGTGGTCACGCAGGTATTCGAGACGCTCTATCCTCTTGATCCAGATTTTTCAGCACATGATGTCATTCATTTTCTCAATGCACACCCAGAGATTGCTCAAATCAATAGTGCAATTGTACAAAAAGTCCCAACCCTGCTCGCTGACGACAAATAGAGACAGAACTATCAGTTATTTCTGGCGTTCACTTTAAACGCATTCAATTTTTGATGAAGGTGAAGCGACTAGGGGAGATCTCACTGAGCAATACTTTATCGTATTGCGAGGTGAGTCGCGACGCAGTCAATGAAGTAATTCGCAAAAATTGGGTGCGTTATGCGCGTCCATAGTGATCGTCATAGCGGACGATATCATCCTCACCAAGATAACCTCCTACCTGCGTTTCGATCATTACAAGTGTCTCACTGCCTGGATTCGAGAGGCGATGTTTGTTGCCTGCTTTTACAAATGCACCTTCGTTTGCATGAAGAAGTATCTCATCTTCGCCGTTAATGATTTTTGCAATACCATGCACGATTACCCAGTGCTCACTACGATTGACATGTGACTGGAGTGAGAGTGATGCTCCAGCATTGACGGTGATACGTTTAATTTTAAATCCGTTTCCTTCTTCGAGAATGGTATATGTACCCCATGGGCGGTGTACTGTGCGATGGAGAAGATAGCTTTCGTGTCCTTCGCGCTTCAAGTGTTCGGCAACTTTTTTTACATCTTGACCTCGCTCTTTATGTGCAATAAGTAGTGCATCGGGTGTATCGACAATAATGAGGTCCGTGATGCCAATCGTTGCAGTGAGTCGGTGAGGTGAATTGATGTAGGTATTTTTCGTATCAATACTGAAAACTTCACCTTCGTGCTGGTTGTCATTCATATCTTTTTCCGTAAGCTCTGACATCGCATTCCATGATCCAACATCTCTCCAGTCGAATGTCGCCGGAATTACTGCGACCTTTTGTGAATGCTCCATTACTGCGACATCAATCGAGATATCTTCAACTTTTTCAAATGACGCACTGTCGAGTCGTATTGGTGAACTCGTTATATCGGTCGCACTGATTGTTTGTGCAACATGTTGTGTGAGTAGTGGTGCAACGAGAGTTGCTTCAGCAAGAAATGCGCTTGCACGAAAACAAA
Source organism: Minisyncoccota bacterium (assembly GCA_031972735.1). Lineage (GTDB taxonomy): Bacteria > Patescibacteriota > Minisyncoccia > Phycocordibacterales > UBA6899 > MHLP01. Next base: position 8,531 of record DALYED010000006.1, read on the forward strand.
AAATTCCTGCATTCCATAAGTACTTTCCTTCAGCAATGAATGTTTGCGCAGTTGCGAGATCTGGTTTTTCAGTAAAACGTTGTACGGTGTATCCTTCACTATCTGCAATTGGCACACCTTGCTCGATGTACCCGTATCCTATCTCTGGGTATGTCGGAGTAATTCCAAATGTGGTGAGGTATCCACGCGAGGCAACTTCAATTGCATGCGCAACACTCATTACGAATCCTTCTTGGTCGAGGATAAAGTGATCAGCAGAAAGGAAGAGGAGTATAACATCATCACCATAGTGACGTTGTGCATATTGAGTCGCAACCATAATCGCAGCACCTGTGTTGCGTCCAAATGGTTCAAGAATATATGTAGGATTGATAGCTGAAGATAAACCACTCGCTTCAAAATGGTCTTTTGTGCGAAAGTAGAGATCATCTCGAGTGAGGATAAGCATCTCAGTGACCGAAGGCAGAGCTGCGCGTTTGAATGCTTTGATAAGCAAGCTTTCACCATCAGGAAGGGGGATAAACGGTTTTGGACTCGCTTCGCGCGAAAGTGGCCAAAGTCGGGTCCCAGATCCACCTGAAAGAATAACTGGGAGTATTGTTGGTGATTGTGCAGTCATAGAAAGCGCTAGAATATAAAGAAAATGAAATGTATTGCAAATACCATAACTCACTCTGCTTGTCATTAGTAGTATGTAATTGCCACTAGTGATAAAGCCATATATAGTAGTGGGCATGTCATTACGTGATTCGCTTCGTTATATCGTGCTCGCGTGCATGTTTATCACGCCTTTTATTTGTCTTACTGTGTTTGATAACATGTTTTTCCCGTTTATAACTGGGAAAAACTTTTTATTCAGGATTCTTACTGAGATCATGCTCGGTGCATGGGTCATTCTCATGTTCCTTGATGCAACGTACCGCCCAAGATTTTCTTGGATATTTGCTGCTGTTGGTGCATTCATGCTCGCAATCACCATTGCTGATTTTCAAGGTGTAAATCCATACCGCAGTTTCTGGTCAAACTATGAGCGCATGGAAGGATTGGTCACACATCTCCATCTCTTCCTGTATTTCATTGTGGCCGGCTCTGTGCTCCTGACTGAGCAAGTGTGGAACTGGTTTTGGAGAGTATCGCTTGGAGTTTCAGTACTTGTTTCCCTTAATGGTTTCGCACAACTTTCAGGAAAAGAGGAGATTCACCAGAGTGCAACTCGCCTTGATGCAACATTTGGAAACTCTGCTTATCTCGCAGTCTATGCGCTGTTCAATATTTTTATTGCAGCGTTTCTGTATTTCCGTGCCGACAAAAAAACTGGACTTCGTTTTATCTACCCAATCATTGGATTTCTCAATCTTGTCATCCTCTACTACACACAGACTCGTGGTACGCTCCTTGGTTTGGTCGGTGGAACGATGCTCGCACTCGCACTCATTGCACTCCGTGGTACAGAATTTCCAAAGTTTCGTCGGTACGCGACATACGGCATTGCTTGCGTTGTAATTTTGATTGGACTTTTCATCACATTTCGTCAGTCAACATTCATTCAGTCGAGCCCAACGCTTCAGCGCTTAGCATCGATTTCAATTTCTGATGCAACAACCAATTCCCGTTTTATGATCTGGCAGATGTCTTGGGAAGGTTTCAAAGAGCGCCCAATTTTTGGCTGGGGTCAGGAAAATTTCCTCTATGTGTTTTCAAAGCACTATAATCCAAAGATGTGGAGTCAGGAGCCATGGTTTGATCGTTCGCACGATGTGTTCTTCGACTGGCTCGTCGCAGGAGGAATTGTGGGACTATTCACATACCTATCGATGTTTGTGGCACTACTCTATGCACTGTGGTGGAAGAAGAAGCATCACTTTGGGGTAGTTGAGAAAAGTATCATGACTGGCTTGTTGGCCGGATATTTTATCCACAATATTTTCGTGTTCGACAATCTCACTAGCTATATTGTTTTCTTTGGACTACTTGGCTACATGCATTCACTCACTGCAGATGAACCGAAAGAAGAAGAAAAGAAGGTTGAACGCAAAAAGAAAGGAGAAGAGTTGGAATCAGGAGACATCGCGGTTGCAGCACTTGTAATCATCATCCTGACAGCGACACTTGTGTACTTTGTGAATATCCGTAACTGGAGTGCAAACCTCGACCTCATTAACGCCATCCGCCCAGACGGAGTACTTGTTGATGATGGACATGGCAATAAGAAAATTGCTCTACAAGAAGTTATTGATCGTGGACTCTTTGGAACAAGCGAGGGACGTGAACAGCTTGCACAATTTGCTGTCCAAACTCTTGATCCTCGTATTCCTGAAAGTATCCGTAAGCAGTTCTATGAACTGACGGTTTCTGAGTTTGATGACGAACTCAAAAAGGATCCCGAGAATGTTCGAACGCAATCCTTTGCTGCAACATTCTACGCACGCTTTAGTCAGTATGATCAAGCGCTTCTCCACTACAAGAAAGCAATTGAGCTCTCACCTCGTCGCCAATCAAATTACCTTGATCTTGCAATGATGTTTGTGTCGGTCGGTCGCTATCCGGATGCAGTTGAGTATGCAAAGCAAGCGTATGAACTGCTTCCTGAAAATCCAGATGCAGGGGTAGGATATGTGACAGCACTCATTTACAATCGCCAAATACAAGAAGCACAGCCAATCCTTGCAACACTCTCGACTTCTGCGTTTGATAGCAGAATCATCAATGCACTTGGAAATACTGGCTACTATGACCAAGTGATTGCACTTGAAAATGAAAAGATAGCGATGGGTCTTGCTACAGGTCGTGATTACTTCGCACTTGCAGGAGGATATGCGTCACTGTATCAAAAAGAAAAGGCACTTGATGCAATTGAGAAAGCAATCTCGATTGATCCGAGCCTTAAGGACCAAGCTGATCAACTCAAAACTCAAATCAATGCAGGTAGACCAGTTGCAAAGCCACAGCCTAAATAGGCGCACAGTTACCATTTTGAATCGTTAAGCAAAAAACTTCTGCCCTGCAGAAGTTTTTTGTTAGTTACTCTACTGCTACAATAATAAAATGGAAATCAAAGAATATGTTTCTCTTGATGTGCTGACCATGTTTCATACTGGAGGACCAGCACGATACTATGTCTCTGCTCGCAACAATATCGATATTTTCGCTGGTATTAGATTTGCACAGGAGCACCATGTTCCATACTTTGTATTAGGTGGAGGATCAAACATCCTTGTCTCAGATAAGGGATTCAATGGAATTGTGATACACATAAGGACGAGTGCTATAGCATGGCAAGATGATGACACACTGGTAATTGGAGATGCAGGTGTATCATGGGACGCACTTGTTGCAGAGAGTGTGGCGCGAATAAGATATGGCATTGAAAATCTTTCTGGTATACCTGGGACACTTGGTGGGGGAGCGAGTGGAAATATCGGTGCATATGGGAGCGAAGTCTGTGAATCAATCGAATGGATCGAAGCACTCGATACGCGTACGCTCACTGTGAGGAAGTATCTCAACGATGAATGTAAATTTGCATATCGCGAAAGTATCTTTAAACATGATGAGGGGAAGCACCTCATTATTCTTCGCGTTGCACTACGATTATCGCGTATACATGTGCTTGATAAGGCATATAAAGACATTGGGCAGTATGAATCAGTACATGGCGAAGTTACGACACTGAAAGGACTTCGTACTGCGGTGCTTGAGATACGAAGAAAAAAACTTCCGAGTGATGGAAGTATTGGAACAGCAGGGTCATTCTTTAAAAATCCAATCATAACAAACGAACAAGCACGCGAATTTGTCATGAAATTTCCTGATGCACCCACTTTTCCTCAGGAAGATGGTTCTGTAAAAATTTCTGCAGGATGGATCATTGATCATGTGCTTGATATGCGTGGAACTCGTGATGGTGATGTGGGAACATGGAGTGAACAAGCACTCGTGCTGGTAAATTATGGTCACGCATCTTCGGATGATATCGCAATGTTTGCAAAAAAAATCATTACAAATGTATTTCGCACAACAAACATCATCATTTCATCAGAAGTAATTTTTGTTGGTGAATTTTAATAAAAATTTTATAAATTAAAAATAAAAATCAAAAAACATAGTGTGTGATTCATAATATTGATGTAAATAATTTTTATAAAAAATATTTTAAAAATAATTTATAAAAAATATTTTTTTTATACACGAGTTATCCACAACTTTTTTAAATATTGTATTGAGCATCACACATATGCGAGGGATAATATTGTGTAGGAGTGTTCATTGCCGAATTAAAAAATTTTTCAAGAACACTCGCATCTTTTGATGCTTTATGGTCGAAGCATAAAATTTTATAAGCCTCATAATTCTCACCAATATGGCAGCAAAAAAGAAGGCAAAGAAGGTAGCAAAGAAGGCAGCAAAGAAGAAGAAGGCATAAGCCACAATTCTTCCACAAAGTAAAAATCCCGCACTGCGGGATTTTTACTTTTTGCTATAACATATTTCATAAATGATTTGTGCTTCAGTTATAAAATCGTGTTCACATGGAATAACTATGTCTTTGTGATATGTGCATTGCCTCGTACTTCTTCGTATATAAAGTTTTGTATGCCTTATCATTGGCATGCTTCTCGGATTTTCTTTGGAAATCTTGATTATCGTACGGAAACATGGGCTTCAAACATTGACTCTGTTATATACTTCGCACCACCCTATAAATTTACGCTTCATTTTGAGTTCATCCGACACAAACTACCCGTTGCTAATCTCGCTATGACTCAGTTCGACAGTGTGTACTGGCTACGATATAGTAGGTGCACTCAGTACTGAAAGACAAATATTGACAGCCCTGAAAAATATCATGAAATTATTGAACAAACTATTTAAAAGTGAGGAAGAAAAAGAGATAAAACGTCTCTTGCCTATTATTGAAAAAATTAATGCTTTTGAAGCAGAGATAAGATTACTCACCGATGAAGCACTTACTGGTAAAACCATTGAATTTAAAAATCGCTTGAGTGCAGGTGAATCGCTCGATGACCTACTCCCTGAAGCTTTTGCGGTAGTCCGCGAGGCGTCAGTGCGTACACTCGGGCAACGTCACTATGATGTGCAGTTGCTTGGAGGAATCATTCTACATAAAGGAGCAATTGCAGAGATGAAGACTGGTGAAGGAAAGACACTTGTTGCAACGCTCCCGACATATCTCAATGCACTGACAGGGAAAGGTGTGCACATTGTTACAGTCAATGATTACCTTTCTGCACGTGATGCGGTATCGATGGGACAAATTCATGCATTCCTCGGACTTACTGTTGGAGTGATCAATCACGATACGTCATATCTCTATGACAAAACACAGGTAACAAGTGATGATGCACGAGACGAGACTGGATCATTCCGTGTATTTCATGAATTTCTTCGCCCAGCATCGCGCAGAGACGCATATGCAGCAGATATCACCTATGGAACTAACAATGAGTTTGGTTTTGATTATTTGCGCGACAATATTTCCTATGAAGCGAAAGATCTTCGTCAACGTGAATTCAACTACGCCATCGTTGATGAAATCGATTCGATACTCATTGATGAAGCACGAACTCCACTTATTATCTCTGCTCCCGCAGAAGAGTCAGGGTCGCTTTATGCAACCTTTGCATCAATTGCAACGAAACTCTCTGCACCAGATGATTTTACTATCGACGAAAAACTTAAAGCGATTCAGATAACCGATGATGGCATCACTAAAGCTGAGCAACTGCTTGGAGTAGAAAATATTTACACTGAAAAAGGAATCAAGTATGTACACCATCTTGAGACTGCAGTGCGTGCGAAGGCATTGTTCTTGAAAGACAGAGAATACGTTGTGAAGGGAGATGAAGTGGTTATTGTTGATGAATTCACTGGTCGTCTCCAGCCTGGGCGACGCTGGTCAGAAGGACTACATCAAGCAATAGAAGCTAAAGAGGGTGTGAAGGTACAACAAGAATCGCGTACTATGGCGTCGATTACTTTCCAGAATTACTTCAAGCTTTACGGCAAGCTTTCAGGAATGACAGGAACAGCAGAAACATCCAAAGAAGAATTTTTGAAAATCTATGGTCTTGATGTCTATCAAGCTCCGCCAAATCGTCCGTCAGTACGTATTGATAACAATGACTTGATCTTTCAAACAGAGCAGGGGAAGTTTAAAGCGATTGCACGAAAGGTTAAAGAGTTGCATGAGAAAGGGCAACCTGTCTTGATTGGTACTGTTTCTGTTGAGAAAAATGAACTCCTCTCCGCATTTTTGAATCATGAAGGTGTACCCCACGAACTCTTGAACGCAAAGAATCATGAGCGTGAAGGAGAGATTATTGCTCAAGCGGGGCGTAATGCATCAGTAGTGATTGCAACAAACATGGCAGGACGTGGAGTTGATATCAAGCTTGGCGGTAATCCTGGATCAGAGACAGAGTATGAGACAGTAAAATCTGCTGGTGGACTTTTTGTGCTCGGTACTGAGCGCCATGAAGCTCGCCGTATCGACAATCAGCTCCGTGGTCGCTCTGGTCGCCAAGGAGACCCTGGTGAGACGCAATTTTTTGTCTCACTTGAGGACTCACTGATGCGTGTATTTGCTTCTGATACTATTAAAACAATGATGGGGCGGTTTGGAATTCCAGAAGATGAGCCGATTGAGAACCGTATGATTACCCGTGCACTTGAGAATGCACAAGAGAAGATCGAGGGATTCAATTTCGATGCACGCAAGCATGTGTTGCAGTATGACAATATCATCAACCTCCACCGTAAATCGATGTACGACCGCCGTCGCAAACTTCTACTTGGCACAAAAGAAGAAGTGAAAGAATATTTTGAGAACCTTGTTCTCCTTGCAGGAGAGTTTGGTGAAGAAATTGAAAAAGCAAAAGAAGAAAAGATTGCTGCTATTGGTGAAGATGCATTTTATGATGTCGTGCGCCGTCTTGCACTGCAGACTAATGATATGTTCTGGATCGACCATCTTGAATTGATGGATTACGCACGCTCATCAGTAAATTTACGTGCATACGGACAGCGTGACCCACTGGTGGAGTATAAGCATGAAGGACTCAGGTTGTATAAGGAAATGGAAGAGGGAATCCAACACCAAATTCTTGAGATGATTCCACGTATTGAAGTGGGTGCATTTGTTGAGCGCCAAGCAGAACTCAAAAAAGTTGAAGCACAAATGACACTTGCAGGAGGTGCAACGCACACAAGCGACCAAACTCCATCAACTGCTACACAGAAGAATAATGATAGTCATGACGTTGGACGCAATGATCCATGTTGGTGTGGATCAGGAAAAAAGTTCAAGAAGTGTCATGGAGCTGAGGCATAGAGCCATAAAATATGAATTCGCAGGTTATCAAAGGTGTCTATCAGCATTTCAAGGGAGGGAAGTACGAAGTGCTCGATCTTGTGAAGCACTCAGAAACACTTGAGGAATTGGTACTGTACCGACACCTTGATGATGCTGGCGGGCTTTGGGTGCGTCCAGTGCACATGTTTCAGGAAACAGTGGGGCGTGATGGGAAAACAATGCCTCGCTTTGTATTTATTTCTGAATCGGATCATCTATGAATGACTCGTGGTTTATTGAAGCAGAGAAGATTGCTGTGCGTGGACTATGTGCGCGAGCAAAATGTGGAGCAGTGATTGTTAAGAATGGAGTAATGATCGGAGTTGGATATAATGCTCCACCACAAGACGATCTTTTGCATGCAAAATGTGACGGAGTCTATGACCGAAATAAAAAACCCAAATATGATCTGACTTGTTGTGTTCATGCGGAATGGCGCGCAATCATTGACGCGCTTCGCCATCATCAATCGGCACTGAAGGGTGCAACACTCTACTATGTCCGACTTGGCGATAATGGGCATCTGCGCCCTTCAGGGAAGCCATTCTGCACTGTTTGTAGTCGACTTGCACTAGATGTTGGTATCGCTCAGTTTGGGCTGTTTAACCACGATGGTCCAATGCTCTATGATGCTGGTGAGTACAACAATCTTTCTTATGCATATCATAAAGAGTCTTGTCATACTTGAACTGACTTGTCTGAT
>DALYED010000006.1:16615-58291 GCA_031972735.1 Minisyncoccota bacterium
CAAAGAACATAGGAGAAATGCTATGGAGAAGTGTTTGATTGTCGCTATTTCACAAAATGGAGTGATTGGAAGAGATAATAAAATACCATGGAAACTCGATTCAGATATTTCGCATTTTCGTGAAGTGACATTTAATACCATTGGCACTCACGCACATGCAGTTATCATGGGGAGGAACACATGGTTCTCCATTCCTCAAAGGTTTCGCCCACTTGCGGGGAGAATAAATATCATCGTTTCAAAAACGCTTAATCAATCTTCATTTGAACCGACACAGCATGTGCACATTGTTCGTTCACTTGATGAGGGGTATGCGCTTGCTGAGTATTACCAGTGCGCACAGGCATTTGTCATTGGAGGAGTAAGGCTGTATCGGGAAGCACTTTTTGATTCTGAGGTGCTCTACCTTACCTATGTGAAAGCACATATTGATGGTGATGTATTTTTGTGGGATTTTTTGCGACTCAAATTTGACTGGTGTCTTGCTGAAAAGAAATGTCATCCTGCAGATGGTCACAATCAGTATCCATTTGAATTTCAAAAATATTTTCGTATCACTGAATGAGATGGACCAAATGGTCCATCTTTTTTTGCATATGGAGGTCGGTAGCGCTTTTGTAGATGTTTCTCTATAATCAACCGATGTCCAAAAAACGCAGTCCTCTCTTTACGTTATTCTTCACTATCTTTCTTGATATGGTTGGGGTGGGGATTCTCATACCCGTCATGCCAGTACTCCTGACCGATCCTTCATCGTCGCACTATATTCTCCCTGCAGGAACTTCTGTGAAAACAGGATATTTACTACTTGGAGTGCTGTTTACACTATTTTCGCTTGGGCAGTTTCTTGCTGCTCCTATCATTGGACAATTTTCGGACAAGTGGGGGAGAAAGAAACTTCTGGCATTATCAGTATTTGGTACCGCATTGGGACACTTCATGTTTGCGGTGGGAATATTCATCGGCAATGTCCCGCTCCTTTTCTTCTCACGATTTTTTGCTGGTGTAACTGGTGGAAATATTGTTGTTGCGCAAGCGGCAATCGCTGATATCACGACACCTGAGAATCGCGCAAAGAATTTCGGAATGATCGGTGCGGCGTTTGGACTTGGGTTTATACTCGGACCATTTATCGGAGGCAAGCTCACTGATACGACACTCGTCTCATGGTTCTCTGCCTCAACCCCATTTTTATTTGCTGCACTTCTCTCGCTCATCAATGTGGTGCAAGTACTCTACTATCTTACCGAGACTAATCTCCACACAGTGAAAGAGAAGAAGATTGAATGGGGGAAGTCACTCTCGAATATTTTTCATGCACTCACGATGCCTCGCGTGCGTCCACTTTTTATCACTAATTTTATCTTCCAAGGTGGCTTTTCGTTCTATATGACGTTTGCGGCAGTGTATCTCTTGTCAAAGTTTCATTTCACGCAAGGGGAATTAGGGAACTACTTTGCATTTGTTGGGGTATGGATCGTGATCACACAAGGATTCATTACTCGGAAGATGTCACAGTATGTAAGTGAAACAAAGGTAGTACAGAATTCAGTCATCGCGGTCGGGTTGTGTATCCTTGCTATCGTTATTGTCCCTTCAACTGTATTGCTTTATTGCGTAGTGCCATTTTTTGCAATTGCGGTCGGGTTATCACAGTCAAATATGACTGCACTTATTTCACGCTCTGCAGGAGCTGGTGTACAAGGTGAAGTGCTCGGCATCAATGGTAGTGTGATGGCGCTGGCACAAGCCATCCCACCCATTCTTTCGGGTGCTGTAGCTGGGCTCTTTGAGCCACACGCACCACTCTTGATTGCAGCTACACTTGCGATTGCATCTGGGCTCTATTTTAATAATCATTTGCGCAACATTAAACTCAGTCACTCATAGTGTGTGTTTTGCTTCTGTTGTGATTTGGGGAGAGAGCTATCGGTTTTTTATAACTGCAAGATATAATGAAAGGAATATCCACCTAACATTACTCCATGGAATTTTTACTCCTTCTTGCGCTCATATGTAGTTTCTTCTATTTTCGTAATCGCATCAGTCGTATCGAGTGGGACGTAGAAGAACTTAAGCGTGTTGTTGCTGGGACATCCAAGCATGAAACACATGTTGATGAGGTAACGCGAGGTAATGATGCAGTAATCGGAGCAACAAAAGAGGCACCTCAGCCACTGCCTGCACCAGTGTTTGTGAGTGAAACACAACCTGCCTCTTCCTCGATTGAGTCACAAGAGGAAAAAAGTGCACGCTGGCTCGGTCGTATCGGAGCGGCTGCAATACTGCTCGGAGTAGTATTCTTTTTAAGGTACGCTTTTGAGAGTGGACTGATAGGGGAAACTGGACGGGTCGCCATAGGAATTCTTTTTGGAGTCCTGATGGTTGGTGTAGGTCAAAAAATTCGTACCCAGTACTTGAACTACTCAGATATTCTTGTTGCATGTGGAGTCGGGGTACTCTATCTTTCGGTCTATGCAGTACATGGCTTCTATCACCTTGTTTCAGCTGAATTTGCTATCGGACTAATGACTGTAGTTACTGCCTTCGTACTTAGTCTCGCGGTGATTGATAACAGTATGGGTCTCGCTGTATTTGCAATACTTGGGGGTTTTGCAACTCCAATTCTTCTTTCAACAGGACAAAATAATCTCTTTGGGCTCTCGCTCTACATGATTGTGCTTGATCTTGGTGTGCTTGGGGTAGCCTTATTTAAAAAATGGTTTCGCTTGCATGTATTGGCGTTCATTGGAACCATTGTCCTCTTTGCTGGTTGGATGGGAAGTTTCTACGTTGAAGCGGAACTTTCAATCACTCTCTTTTTTGCAACAGTCTTTTTTGTGATTTTTGTCGTGACTTCGATACTTCATCATTTCCTTCGGAAAGAACCAACAACACTTTGGGATCTCGGGCTTATAACCAGTGTTGCTGCTTGGTATTTTGCTGTCGGGTATTACATCCTCCACTTTCATCATCATGAATTTCTTGGTTTCTTTGCACTTGTGCTTGCGGCACTCTATCTTTCGTGTGCATATGTGTCATTTACTACAAACCTGGAACATAGGTCACTCAATCTTTTCCTTTCCGGTATTGCGGTAGTATTTCTCACAACAGCTGTTCCGCTACAGTTTTCTGGCTATGCTATTTCAATCGCGTGGCTGATTGAAGCTGTCGTACTCTTGCTTACTGCACTGTATCTGCGCGAGCGCGTGCTCCAACTCTTTGCATGGATAGTGCTGATGTTTGGAATCGGTAAAGTTGTAGTTGCTGTCAGTGACATTCAACATGCATTTGCCCCACCAGCTGTATTTTGGAATATCGGTTTCTTCCTCATGTGTGTATCGATTGGAGTGTTGTATATGTTTGCCTTCTTGTATTACCGCTTCAATATGAGCAGTGCTGAGTCACGAAAAGCAATGTTCATTGCTCTTGTGCTCGCAAGTGCTGGGACTGCACTCATGTGCTCGGTAGAGCTTGGTCGAACATTCTTGAGTTTCCAGCCACTAGCATGGCTTGCTGAAGGATTGCTGATGCTCGCAATTGGAATATATGCACGCTCTTCGATGATGCAAGTAGTGGGATGGGTGTGTACTGCGATAGGAATTTTTATCACGAGCTATGCCGTAACTGACTTGCATCGTGATCACGGAATCACTCTTGGTGGAGTTACAAGTGACACACCTGCATTCTTTCATATGGGCACACTGATGATGATCATCTCAGTTGCAATGGTTTATGTATTTGCCTATCTCTACAAGCGAAATAATGCAGTAATTCCTAATTGGAAAAAAATATCAGGAGCGTTGATTGTGATTGCAAACATACTCACGATCACTTGTGTGACATGGGAGATTAGCTACTACTATGAACTTGCTACACGAAATCTCTATCGAGCAGTTGCTGTGCAAAATCAAGCAAATCAAAATTATTATGGAGTACAACAAGTATCAGTGTCAGACAATCAACAGATACCTTTTGAGTATGCAACTGTTGAGTATCAGCAGGTAATCAATATTGATAGCTCTAAAAAAACCACAATTTCAATTTTTTGGGCGATATATGCAACACTTCTTTTAATTATTGGTTTTGCTAAGCGTTCTCGTGAATTGCGTATCTTTGGACTAGCCTTTTTCTTTGTTACTGCCGGTCGAGTGTTCCTTATCGTTTGGGAGCTTGGCGCACTTGCGCGAATAATCTCCTCAATTGCATTTGGATTCATTGCACTTGCTGCATCATTTCTCTATGCAAAATACAAAAGTAGACTTAAGGAAATAATTCTTGATTAAATTTACTTCTCCATATGAAAAATAGATTCATCCTTGTTGTCGGTATTGTTTTAGGAATTTTCTTTTCGAGTACAGTGTTCGCTGATTACACTGCTTCACAGTGGAAGTATAAGAAGGCAGTGAGTGGTATCACTCTGCAACAAAGTGGCTCGTATGTGAAAGCGTATCTTGATCGAGAGGTGAGTATGCATGCAAACATGACACTTTCAGACCTTCGTGTTCTCGAGGATGGCATGGAGACTCCATATCAACTTGTGACGTTGAGTGATAGTGTCCGCAGTGACTATGTCCCGAGTACACTTCGAGATCTTTCAAACCGTGACTCAAACACAATGTTTATTATCGACCTTGGGGCAAGTGGAGTGCTCAGTGACCATTTGCGAATTCTTTCAGAGACCAAGAATTTCAAAAAAATTGTTTCCGTGTCTGCTTCTGATGTGCCACTTGCTATCGATGATCAGAAATGGCGTATTTTGACAGATACAGGGTATATCTATAATTTCAATGACAGTGTCTCTGGGTTCAATGCGGGGAGCGGGGACGTGAGTTATCCTTCGACTTCATCACGTTATCTGAAGGTCGTTATTAGTGACACTGCGGGAACACATATTACCGTAAGTGGAGCAGAGGTGTTTCGTGTATTACGAAAAGAAAGTGAAGAAAATGTAATTCGCACTTCTGCGGTAGTCAAAAATAATGCAGAGCAAAAAACAACTGAAATTACTGCAGATCTTGGCGGTGTAGGTATTCCGACTCACCGCATAACACTCAACACACGTAATGTGAGTAACTTCAGTCGTCGAGCATTGGTGCTCGCAAGTGATGATGGAGTAACCTGGTCGTCTATTGGTGGTGGATATCTTTCATCGCTTGCAACCCCGTCCTATAGCGGAAGTGCATTAACACTTTCGTATGAAGAAGTGCGCTCACGCTATGTACGTGTACTGGTTATGAATCAAGACGATGTGCCAGTGTCATGGGATGAGCAAGTTTCAATTGAAAGTACTGCGCGAGCAGTGGTGTTTATGGTGCATGCGGGTAAAGAATATGTCCTCATGTATGGTAACACTCTTGCACATATGCCAAATTATGACTTAGCCCGCTATTTCCAATATATTGAAAGTACGCTACTTGGGAAGGTGGTACTCGCACCACAGGAAGATAACTTAGAGTATATTTCGCCCTTACCAGCACAAGTTCCGCTCTCGGAAAATCACCCAAATTTATTGAATGCCATACTTGTCATTATGGTCGCATTGCTGTCATTCTTTTTGATCGCGCATGTAAAAAAATTGAAGAATCTTCCGAGGGGTAATAACCAGTAATCTGGCAAGATGTTGTCATGTGTAAAAACGCGTTATACTAGAGAAATATGAGCAAGTCACACATTGGAGAGCAGGTATTTTTCTGGGTACTCTTTGCGGTAGTTGGGTACCTGTCTTATTCAGTAATGAGTCCGTATCTTATTTCAATTTTTCTTGCACTTGTGCTCGGCATACTTTTTGCGCCTGTACATCGTGGGTACAGAAAATTATTCACTAAACATGAAAACCTCTCAGCGCTTTTTACTGTCATGACTGCACTTGTGGTGGTGCTCATCCCGGTGATTTATTTGGTAATCATGATGTCGAAAGAGGTGCTCTCACTGTACGCCTCACTTTCACAACCTGGTGGAGCTGCGTTTGATATTGATGCATTTACAGGAATGATAGAAAACTATGTAAAACCATGGATTCCAAATTTTGAATTAAATATTGACCTTACTGCATATCTTAAGTCGATACTGAGTTGGATTATCGATAATCTTAATCTCTTCTTCTCGTCACTCATCACCTGGATACTCGAAGCGTTCGTGCTTGTTGTTGCGATGTTCTTTCTTTATCGTGATGGCAAAAAACTTCATGATTTTGCAGTAAAGTGGAGTCCACTTGCAGATGATTATGATGAGACAATCATTGCAAAGCTTGAAATTGCTGTATCTTCGGTGGTAAAGGGATCATTGGTCACAGCTATTATTCAAGGTGCACTCGTAAGCCTTGGCTTTGTGTTCTTTGGTGTAGCAAACCCTGTATTGTGGGGAGTCATTGCTGCAATCGCAGCACTACTTCCGTTGGTGGGGACTGGTATGATCGTGCTCCCTGTCTCTGCTTACTTTTTCTTCATTCATCAGTATGGAGCAGGAATAGGGCTTACACTCTGGTGGGGGATTTCAGTCAATTTGGTTGAGCATGTCGCAAAGCCAATGCTTTTGCAACGAGATATGGATATTCATCCATTTATTATTCTCCTTTCGGTGCTCGGAGGTCTTGCCTTCTTTGGTCCGATCGGGTTTATTGCTGGACCAATTGTTCTAGCATTTTTCTTTGCATTGCTTGGTATTTATCCTGCAATTATTGCAGGAAGGGCAATAAAAGAAGAACAGGAGGAAAAGGGAATCCTTGATTAAGCATCAGGGCTACTGTGTATTGTGTTGTCGAGATTTTTAATGGTGAATAATTATGGTACAAGAAGACAATGATTGCATACAATACACGTGAATTTTCTACTACAAATAAAGTTGCATTGCTTCAAACTCCAGATTGGGGAAGTATTCGTCTCGATACTATCATTCCTGAACTTACTCTTCTTCTTAAAGAAGAAGAGGCGCTGATTGATGTTATTGCGCATGAAGCACCATCTACATACAAACTGTTGCATGCTCCTTTTTCGGAGATTGCTGATCGTTCACGACGACTGTGGGGTCCAGTGAATCATCTCAATGCAGTTGGTGAGACCGATGAACTTCGTGAGATTATTGAGACAGGAGAGCAACTTATTGCTGAAGCAAACAGTCGTGCGCTGATGCATGAAGGACTCTATCGCGCATACCTTAACTATCGCGATCACGCAGATGAGTATCAGGCACTTTCACTTGAACAAAGAAAAATCATAGATGATCGCATCCTTGATTTTGAACTCGGTGGAGTCGCCCTGCTTGGTGAAAAAAAGATGCGGATGACGGAGATAAAGAAGCGACTTGCCGAGCTGTCGACCCAAGTCGAGTCAAATGTAAAAGCTGCTGTTGCGGGATGGGGAAAACATATCACCGATGAAGTACTTCTTTCGGGAGTTCCTCAGACAGTAAAAGATGCGATGTGTCGCCAGGCAACTGCAAAAGAATTAACAGGCTGGTACTTGACGCTTCATGCTCCTATCTATGGTCCAGTACTCTCACACGCGACGGATAGGGCACTCAGAGAAGAGATCTATCGGGCATTTGTTACTCGTGCATCAGACCAAGGACCTCAAGCTGGAGTATATAATAATATTCCATTGATCAATGAGATGCTCGCTCTTCGACATGAAGAAGCTGTCTTGCTTGGATATGAACATTTCACTGCATTGGCATTAAAAGAACGCATGGCTCCAAGTGGCGAGCGAGTGGCTGATTTTCTGCTTGATCTTGCAGGAAAAGCACGCAGTATTGCTGAAAAAGAATTTGCTGAGCTTAAAGAGTACGCGAGTGGCAATCTTGGAATCACCGCTATGATGCCATGGGATATCGCTTATGTGTCTGAGAAGCTGCAAAAGAGTAAGTATGATATTTCTGAGGAAGAACTCCGTCCATATTTCACTGAAGCAAGAGTCTTGAGTGGTGTATTTGATTTGGTGACGCGCATTTATGGTGCAAAGATAGTGCCAATGCCTGATGTATCTGCATGGCGTAGTGATGTAAAATTTTATGCCCTTTATGATAAAGACGGAGAACTTCGTGGTGGATTTTATGCCGACTTGTTTGCACGGAACGGCAAAAATCAGGGAGCATGGATGGATATTGTCATAGAGCGAAAAGAAACTGATACAGAAGTCGTGCTCCCTGTTGCGTACTTGAATTGTAATTTTACTGAACCAAAAGAAGGCGATGAGGCACTCATGCTTCACGGGGAAGTAGAGACCATTTTTCATGAGTTTGGCCATGTATTACATCATATTTTTTCACGGACTCACCATGCTGAAGTATCGATGAATGGAGTTGAGTGGGATGCTGTAGAGTGCCCAAGTCAGGTAAATGAAAATTGGGCATGGGAAAAGTCGATGCTTCGCTCGCTCTCACTACACGTGAAGACGGGTGAGCCTCTTCCGTTAGTATTGATTGAGAAACTTATTGCATCAAAGAATTTTCTGGGGGGAATGCAACTGCTCCGCCAAATTGAATTTTCGCTTATTGATCTCACACTTCACAGTACCGCGACTGTTGATATAGAAAAGATAGTGAGTGAAGTACGTGCAAAAGTACGAGTCATACCCACAATCCCTGAGGACAGATTCCTTGCATCATTCACACATATTTTTGCAGGTGGATATGCTGCGGGGTACTACAGTTATTTATGGGCAGAAGTACTCGCATCAGATCTATTTGAGGCATTTACTGAAACAGGAGATGCATTTAATAGTGAAGTAGGTGGACGATTTCTTGCTTCGGTGCTCGAAGTGGGTTCATCGCGACCATTTATGGAAAGCTATAAAGAATTTCGGTTGCGCGAACCTTCTCCTCTCGCACTGCTTCGTTTGCGTGGATTGATCACAATATAATGTATGCAAGAATTGCGTGTTCGCGAGTTTAATAGCTTGCTCTTTCGGTGGCATCGTACCCATTATCGAGAGATGCAGTGGCGTAATACCCGCGACCCATTTTTCATACTCGTTTCAGAGTTGATGCTTCAGCAGACTCAAGTTGCAAGAGTGAAGGAAAAATATGCTGAATTCATCACGATGTACCCGACCGTAAAAAAGCTTGCAGGAGCTCCACTTGGTGATGTACTTCGCATATGGTCTGGGCTTGGCTATAACCGTCGTGCAAAATTTTTGCATCAGTGTGCAAAGGTCATCGTACAGCAGTATGGTTCCGTATTTCCAGATGATTATGACGAACTCATACAACTACCTGGTATCGGACGTTCAACTGCTGGCGCGCTACTTGCTTTTGCATTCGACAAAGAGACTCCAATGATTGATACGAATATCCGCCGTATTCTTGCTCGGGTATTTTTTAAAGGAGAAATTGTGCCGAGTGATAAGGAGCTTTATGCATTTGCTTCTCAGATGATTCCAAAAGGGAAGGGAAGTGAATGGAACTATGCGATGCTTGATCTTGGCGCAACACAATGCACTGCTCGTAATCACGCAGAGTCATGCCCGATGAATGCCTTACATGGTAAGGTCGGTGATTTTCAATTTAAGAAACCTCAAAAGAAATTTGCTGGCTCAAATCGCTTTTATCGCGGTCAAATATTACAAATACTTACAAGTAAGGGAAATCAGCGTGGAACACAAATTAGTAGTCAGTTGGCTGGTTATGAAGGGGAAATCACTACTCTCCTTGATGCACTCTTGAAAGATGGCTTGATTATGAAAGAGCGAGGTTACTACAAAGTCCCTATATAGAAATGCGTCAGCTGGTGTGGATAACTCATTTGCATGTTTTCTATTTATTTTCTACTCTGAATTGAGAAATTAGAAAACAATTAGTACATCACCTATGCTTACCAAAAAACAAAAAGAAGTGCTCGACTTTATTGAGCTGTACAGTAAAACACATTCGTTCGCTCCTTCGCTTGAAGAGATACGAACACATTTTTCACTCGCATCAGTTTCTACTGCACATCATTATGTGAAAAAACTCCAAGAGGGAGGCTATGTCAGCAAAGAAGATAATCAACCACGTGGAGTCGCAATATTAGCTGCTGACTTTATGGGCTCATCGGTGTCGGGAAATATCTTTGGCTTTGACTATATTTCAATACCACTTGTGGGTGCTGCGAATTGTGGTCCTGCAACAATGCTTGCCGAAGAAAATATTGAAGGGTACTTGAGTATCCCTAAGACTCTTGTTTCAAGAAAGAGTGGAATCTTCGCTCTTCGTGCAATTGGAAATTCAATGAACCGAGCAAATGTAAAAGGAAAAAGCATCGAAGAAGGTGATCTGGTGCTTATTGACTCTGAAGATCGAAGTGTAAAAGATGGAGATTATGTACTCTCAATTATTGATGGTGCTGCAAATCTCAAGAAATATTCATTTGATAAAAAGAATGGACAAGTAAAACTCCTTTCAGAATCAAGTGATGCATTTAAGCCAATTTTCATCCTCCCTGGAGATGATTTTGCAATTAATGGAAAGATTATTGCAGTGATAAAGCAAGATGGCGAACGTCAGTAGTATTTCGCTCATATAAGTATATGCATGTAAAAGAAATGCCGCTCTGCAACATTGCAAGGCGGCGTTCTGCTATTTAGCCATAATTTCTTCTTGATTTCGCATTTTGCGTGATGATTCGTTTGCTTTTGCAAGCTCAATAATTTCACTAAGAGTTCGGACTTCGAGTGTGCCTTCGGTATTGTATCCGAATTTCAGTGCTCTTTTTTTTGATTCGGCATCATTTTTATCAGTGAAAATTTTTACGCTCACACAGAAACCAATATTTGAGGATGAAAGTTTTGCCCATGTGTTCCAAGTCGGTCCTTGTGTGCCGATATTTGATAATACATGCAGGGTTGAATTTTTTGTCATTCTGCAAATTCCCCATACGTCATTCATGTCTACTCCTTATTGCTGGTTGTTGTACGATACTTCTGGATATTGTTATACAGCGATTATAAAAATAGTCAATGAGCGTAAACGTAAAAGAAATACATATAAATGTGGCTTGTATCCTAGATATAATTCATATTCGCACTAATCTATTTATGATAGAATGAATATATGATTACGCTTATCATGAAATGGTTTATTTCAGCTGTTGGAATATTTCTCGTTGGGCAGTATTTGCCTGGAATTCATGTGCCAAACTACAAGGTTGCACTTATTGTGGCGCTTGTACTTGCGATTTTGAATGTCACACTTCGTCCAATATTGAAGATTATTTCACTCCCAATCACTATTTTGACTCTCGGAGTATTTGCACTTGTGGTGAATGGATTTGTGTTTTGGCTTGTGCCATTTATCGTAAAGAGCTTTGTGATTGATACGTTTTGGTGGGCCGTACTCGGAGCGATTATTGTGTCGATCGTGACCTCAGTGCTTGATCGTATTGTACTTGGCTCAGATGGAAAATTTGGTAGTAATGATGAAGAATAACTATATATGGAAGAGAAAAAAATTCGTATCGTAACTCATAGCGGAAACTTTCATGTTGATGATTTGTTTGCCGTCGCTGCACTGCAACTCCTGCTCGGTATTTCACATACTGAAGTGTTCCGTTCACGCGATGCTTCTGTGTGGGCAAGTGGTGACTATGTTGTTGATGTGGGAAATGTCTATGATCCTGCCACTCATCGGTATGATCATCATCAGCATGGTGGAGCAGGAGCGCGTGGAAATGGAGTACCTTACTCTGCGCTTGGATTGGTGTGGAAACATCATGGAGAAGAACTTGCAGGATCAAAAGAGATTGCTGAACGGCTCGATCGTGAAATGGTCATCCCTATCGATATGGCAGACAATGGAATCGAGGTCTATGCACCGACTCATGAGGGAACTCATCCCTACTTGATGCACCGCATGTTGATGGTCATGCGACCAACATGGAAAGAAGAAGGAGTGCACGATGAACGTTTTATGGAATTGCTCCCTATTGCGCGCCGTATGATTGAGCGAGAAATTATCACTGCACGAGATACTACTGAAGGGGAGCAGTTTGTGAGAACTGCATATCAAGAGGCTCCTGATAAACGACTGATCATTCTTGATGGGGCATATCCATGGCAAGGAGTGCTTGCGCGTACTCCAGATGCACTCTATGTGGTGAAGCCAAAATCACAGGGCACCACTTGGGAAGTCGAATGTGTCCGCAATGATGTGCATAGTTTTCTCAACCGCAAGTCACTTCCGGAGTCGTGGAGAGGGTATCGTGACGAAATGCTTGCTGAAAAAACAGGAGTTCCTGATGCTATATTTTGCCATAACAATGGTTTTATTGCAGTTGCGGGAAGTAAAGAAGGTGCGTTAAAACTTGCACAAAACGCACTTAACGCGTAAAGTCACACAACTTATGGCTTTTGTCGATGAACTCAATATACATATAGCAGCGGGAAAAGGTGGCGATGGCGTCTATCGTATGCGCCACGAAAAGGGTAAGGAATTTGCTGGTCCATCTGGTGGCGATGGAGGAAAAGGTGGAGATGTCTACGTAGTAGGTACGCGCGATCTCGGGCTACTTTTTAAGTATCGCCACGAAAAGATTTTTAAAGCCGAAAATGGTGAAGATGGTAAAAAAGACAGCTATCACGGTGCAAATGGTGAAGACCTTACTATCAAGCTTCCCATTGGAAGTATTCTCAAAAATCTCACTACTGGTGAGATAACTCAAATACTCACTGAAGACGAACCAATCCTCCTTTTGAAGGGTGGCGATGGTGGGTTTGGAAATGAGCACTTCAAAAGCTCTATTGTTCAGGCACCAACCCGCACAACCCCTGGCTATCCATGCGAAGAGGCTGACTACTACATCGAGCTACAGCTTGTGGTTGATGTTGGGTTTGCTGGTTTTCCAAATGCAGGTAAGTCTTCGCTTTTAAATGTACTCACGAATGCGAGTGCAAAAGTTGGTGCATATCAATTTACAACACTTGAACCTAACCTTGGTGCATTTTTTGGATATATACTTGCAGATATTCCTGGGCTGATTGAAGGTGCGGCTGAAGGGAAGGGTCTTGGGCATAAATTCTTGCGCCACATCGAACGCACAAAGATGATTGCACACCTCGTCTCGCTTGAGAACGAGGATGTTGTAGAGGCATATACCACCATACGCAAAGAACTCGATGCATATAACAAAAGTTTTGCGACAAAAGATGAGATTATCCTTTTGACCAAGACGGACATGGTTGATGAGTCAACAGTGCAGGCAGCGATAAAGAAGCTCTCTCAGTTCAATAAGCCAATCTTCACTATTTCAGTGTACGATGATCCTGCCATCAAAAAGTTTGCCGACGAATTTGTGAAAATTCTTCGTTCAAAATAGCAGCTCGATGCTTATAGTGTGAATTTATGTAGCGCTGTATAATATACTTATATGGTCACAAAAAAATCTTCTCAAAAAAAGAAACTTGTCACGGTGATTGCAAAAAAGGTAGCGAAAAAAGTTGTAAAAAAAGTTACTCCGACAACTGAAGTAAAGACAAGCATGCTCAAAGTTGGGCAGACCGCACCGAATTTCTCGCTTGCATCAACTGATGGGGGAGTAGTCAAACTTTCATCATTGCGCGGAAAAAATGTTGTGCTCTATTTTTACCCTAAAGATATGACTCCTGGGTGTACTGTTGAAGCACATGAATTTTCTGCGATTGCAAAAGAGTTTATAAAGGCAGGCACGCTTGTATTTGGAGTCAGTCCGGATTCGATTGAGAGTCATCATAAATTTATCAAGAAAGATGGTATCACGTTTCCACTCCTTTCTGATGAGGGACATAAGGTGGCTGAGAAATATGGTATTTGGGTTGAGAAAAGCATGTATGGAAAAAAGTATATGGGTATCGAACGCTCAACATTCGTTATTAATACTGATGGAAAATTAAGTCAGGTGTACCGAAAGGTCTCACCGAAAGGTCATGCGGTGTGTGTCCTTTCTGATATCAAGCAATAATTGACAACTATGATAATAAAACCCCATGCAAGGTTGCGTGGGGTTTTTGTTTTTGCAGAGTATGCTAGAATCCGTTTACGTATGGCATATAAAACCACTATCGGACTTGAAGTACACGCAGAGCTGAAAACAGCGACCAAGATGTTTTGTGCTTGCAAGAACGACTCGGATGAAACTACTCCCAATCATAATATTTGCCCCGTTTGCACTGCGCAACCTGGGTCACTTCCTGTCATCAATCAGAAAGCGGTTGAGCACGTGCTTCGTGTTGGAAAGGCTGTAGGAGCAACACTCGCCGACTTTACTGAGTGGGATCGCAAGAATTATTTCTACCCAGATATTCCAAAAGGTTACCAAATTACTCAATATAAGTACCCACTTGTTTCTGGTGGTTCTATTGCAGGAGTGGAGCTTACACGTATTCATCTTGAAGAAGATACGGGGAGCTCTCGCCATGATAAGGGAGATTATTCGCTTGTCGATTACAATCGTGCAGGAGTGCCACTGATGGAGCTTGTAACAGAGCCGGTGATACATGATGCTGAAACCGCGATGCGTTTTGCGAAAGAACTTCAGCTACTCCTGCGCTACCTTGGGGCGTCTGATGCAAACATGGAAAAAGGAGAAATGCGAGTTGAGGCAAATATTTCTATTTCAGATACAGATACATTTGGGACAAAAGTCGAAGTAAAAAACTTAAACTCATTTAAGTCTGTTGGAGATGCGATTGCATTTGAAATCAGACGCCATGAAGAAGTACTCGCTCGTGGTGAGAAGATCGTACAAGAGACGCGTGGCTGGGATGAAAACACAGGAAAAACATTTAGTCAGCGCAAGAAGGAGAGTGCGAATGATTATCGTTATTTCCCAGACCCTGACTTGCCGAAAATGAAGATTACTGAAATCTTTGGGAGCAACTATGAAAAGCTTGCTGCATTACCAGAGCTTCCATGGCAGAAACGAGCACGACTGCAGGGCGAATATGGCTTTGTGGAGCATATCACTGAGATTTATGTCAGTGATGTCGTCCTCGGAAGTTTTTTTGATCAGATTGTCGCGCTTGCTGGTACTGATATTGAGCTGATCAAGCTTGCTTCGAATTATATTTCTTCTGATATTGCGGCACTCTTGAAAAATGGAGTTGGTGGATTTGGAAAAATTACCCCAGAAAACTTCCTGCTACTTATGAAGATGACCAAACAGGGTGAACTTTCGTCACGAGGGGCAAAAGACACACTCGCACTTATCCATAAAGATGGTGGTGATCCAAAGATGGTCGCTGAAACTGCAGGGCTCATACAAAAAAGTGACACAGATGCACTAACGCAGATCGCAAAAGGTGTCATAGTAGAAAATGAGAAGGTGGTTGCTGAATACAAAGCTGGAAAAGGTGCTTCGCTACAGTTTCTTGTTGGGCAGGGGATGAAAGCGAGTAAAGGTGCAGCAAATCCTTCTGTGCTTGCTGATGTATTCAAGCAATTGCTCGGTTAATTTATAACCTACCTTAAAATTTTGCCAATGCGGTGGAAAATCCGTCTGTGGTAAATTGCGATTATATTGTATGCTGTGGTGATGGATACAGGCTCGAAAACCCTTGCGCAACTCTCTGAAGAGAGCAAAGAAAAAAAGTATGTCACTCTTGAAACAGGAAGTAAGATTTCTGGCTATACCAAGGACTATCTCGAACGCTTGTGCAGGCTCAACATGGTGGAGTATCGATTATGGTCGAATGGTTCTTTTGTCATTGAGCTCGAGTCTCTCTTGCGCGAAACCCATGCAATCCTTCTTTCTTTTGAGGGGGTTACTTTTGTTGATAGAAATGAGCTTACTGATCCAATTCCTCAAGTGGTAGGAAATATACTTTCATCAGTTTTAAAAACAATTGAGAGTCCTGCTTTAGCAAAACCTGCAACATCGTTTGAAGATTCATCTGCATTTAAAAGTGGGATGGCGCAGGCAGTGCCTACATTTGGGCAAACACTCAGTGCAAAAACAGAGCCAGTCTCATTTGTTGGTCGCGCTGTATTTTCTGATGCACTTCATCCTGAAGAGCAAAAAAATGATGTCAAAAAAAGCGAGATGATTTCCTCTGTGTTGCCACAGTCAGTTTCGCAAGCTGATGATAGTGCTCCTCTCCCATCTATACCCACTCCTCCTCAAGAAGAAGCAGTGCGAGTTCCGATTAGGCAATTTAACCTCGAGGCAATTCGAGAAACATCAACAGCGCCTTCACTCCAAGAAAAAACTGTTGCTGAAAAAGTGCATGAGCATATACCTATTAAGGCAATCAATTCTCCAGAGGATGAGTGGGACGAACACCTGATTGGAACCAAATCAGAAATCCATACAGGTGCGCCACGACATATACCGATAGTAAAAGATACGTCAGAAGCCAGCGTTCCACCAGAAGTTCAGGTAAATAGTGATACCAACACACATGACACTACTTTACTTACCCCAATCACACACCACGGAGTTCCTGTGAGCGCAGTAAATGATGAGACGGAACATGTTGTTGCAACTACACAAAAGGTTGTTGTTTTCTCTGATCATAAGACAAGTGTTCCTGTTTCAAGTGATAGAGACACAACTCCAGTACAAAAAAATCAACATGAACAACAGCAAGGTATGCTCCTGACGACACCCACAACAACGAGTGTAATAAGCGCACCGATGACACCACTTCCTGTACAAAAAAATCCAATTCCCATATTAACTTCAACACCAGAGTTACTTATTCCAAACAAGAAGATAGATGCTCCCATTGCTATGCATAACTCAGCAATGCCAATGCTTCAAATAGAGCACCATCTTGCGAAATATGAAACCCATCCACTAATGAAAAGTACTGGATTTAATATGGTCTTTGCTGTGATGTTGATTGTTGCATCATTTATGACACTCGGAGGGAAAGTACTTGAGAATGTCGGTGGTTCTGTAAATACAGCGAGTTATGTTGCTGGGGTCGGTGCCATAAGTGGGAGTATTCCCGATAGTGAAAAAAACACAACTGCTGATTCGCAGTCGTCACAAGTAGATAAACCATTGATATTGCCATTTTCAAATGAAATTACTGCTACTTCAGGCGCGTCAGTTGACACAGTGATCATTCAGCCTATTTTTGAGCACGGAAAAGGGAAGTCATATCAATATATTCTTGTTCCTGAAAGTGTTGCCACTGCAACGCTCATCACACACTAAGAACATGTAGTCTGGGGTATGGTAGTTAATCGTATTTCCCAATATAATAATGGGATGAGATATTATTTCGGCAATATGCGCCGCACCCTTTTCGTGCTCAGTATTCCTGTTGTGTTTTTTTGTGGAGTATCTCCATTATATGCACAGACACTTCCTTCCGGTGCGTTCATTGTTTCACCTGTAAAACAGGAACTTTCGATAAACCCTGGCGAAACAAAGGTAGTGACGGTAACACTTTCAAACGGGACACAATACCCACTCACGATTACTCCTTCATACGAAGACATTGAAGCTGGTGCGCAGGAGTCTGCAACAGATGAACCAATTAAATTACTTGGAACACAGAGTTCAAAAAATTCTCTGACTGGCATAATTACACTCCCGATAAAACCATTTGACCTTCTTTCTGGGAAAAAAATAGAAGTTCCTGTGACTATTCAAGTTGGTAAAGACATAATTCCTGGTGGAAAGTATGGCTCAGTGGTGTGGGCGTTTAAAATTGCCGGAGTAAGTGGAACAAGTTTTCCTGCAAACGTTGCAGTTGAAAGTAGGATTGCGTCACTATTTTTCGTGCGTGTTTTAGGTGAGACACGTGAATCAGGTGCCCTTGTAGCATTTGAATTGTTTAACAATGCAAACACGACACCTCCTCCGGACTCAAAAAACCCTCTGCGTTTCCAGGTGGCATTTGAGAACACAGGTAATGTGCATTTAAACCCATATGGACGGATAACTGTTTCGGGAATGCTCAGCAATGAAAAGGTGCTCATCATTGATCCGTGGGTAGTGCTCCCCAATGCAACTCGCATGCGCGAGATTGACCTTTTTGATGGGCTTTTGCCTGGGTTGTATCATGCCCACCTTGAACTCAATCGTGGGTATGACGATGTTGTTGATGAACGAGATGTGACATTTTGGGTCATGCCAACAATGTTGCAATGGGTCATAGTCGTAATCGTACTTACACTACTCGGGTTACTTATTCGCCGTTCACTCAAGATATCTCGACACTTTGTCTCATAACCTATGAAACAAACAATATTCCAATTTACTGCGCTCATCGCCACATCAGTTCTCTTTGCTGTAGCACCACTTGCATTTGGTTATGTTGCGTCGAGTTCAAATTATCGCATTCAGTCTGATAGTGTAAATGTTGGAGGAGTATTCTCTAGTTCGACCTCGTATCGCGCAGAGGATACTGTTGGTGAGTCGGGTGCAGGAACTTCTTCTTCAGCAACATTTTCAATTAAGGCTGGGTACCAACAGATGCAAGATGTGTACCTCGCACTCGCTCCATCAGGAAATATCGCCCTTTCACCGAATATTCCTGCTACTGGCGGGGGTAGTGCTGATGGTGTTGCGAGTTTTGTGGTCACTACCGACAATGTGGCAGGGTATAGCATGGCAGTGCAATCCGCACTTTCACCCGCACTTCAATCTGGCGTAAACAGTTTTGCAAACTATACTCCCGCAGGAGTAAATCCTGATTTTACATTCACTACTCCTGCATCAGCGTCACGTTTTGGATTTTCTCCTGAAGGTGTAGATATTGTCCAACGGTATAAAGATAATGGAGCAACATGCAATGCTGGTGCACTTGATACTGCAAGCTCGTGTTGGGATGTTCTCGCCACTACACAGACAACGATAGCGCTTCGGGCTTCATCAAATAATCCGTCCGGTACCCAGACTGATGTACGTTTCCACGCTGTTTCTGATGCGGCCAATGTACAACCAGCAGGTTCTTATGTAGCTACCACCACCATCACCGTGCTCCCTTTGTAACAATAAACATGAAATTGTTTCGCACTACGTATGTTCTTTTTTTCATAAGCCTCACCTTTATTGCAGTGAGCGTTGGTGGGTATTCTGCATTTGCTGCTACGGGTCAGTTTACTGTCGGTCTTTCCGTGATTTCAGATTCGATTGCTCCCTCAGTTCCAACAGCACTCACCGCAAGCGCTGTCTCTTCTTCGCAGATCAACCTTGCATGGACAGCATCGACTGATAATGTTGCGGTTGGAGGGTATGTGATTCGCCGAGGATTTACTTCAATCGCAACCACATCTGGGGTGAGTTACTCTGATACGGGACTTTCTGCAAGTACAGGATATGACTACACTGTGCAAGCGTATGACACAACGTTGAATTACTCAGCATTCTCAGCGACTTCGAGTGCTACAACTTCAGCAGCTTCAGGTGGTGGTGGAGGAGGTGGTGGACCAACAGCACCAACTGTAACTACGCAGTCCCCAGTAAACGGTGCGGTGAACATTTCACCCTCAGCTACTCTCGCAATCACTTTCAGTCAGTTGGTCAATAAAGTATCTGGAAATATTCTCATTAAACGTTTTAGTGATAATGTTATTGTCGACACAATCGATGTTTCAGGGGCACAAGTTTCGATGAATGGGGCAACAGCTGAAATTACACTCACTGCGCCACTTGCTCAGAACACACAATTTTATGTTGAAGTACCAGCGGGAACATTTAGTACGCAATCGGGTGGAAATTTTGCAGGATTTAGTGGGAATAGCATTTGGTCTTTCACAACGATAGACCTCACTCTTCCGATTATTTCAAGCGTCGTCTCAACTTCAACTTATACAACAGGAACGATTACCTTTACCACAGATAAGCCTGCTCTTGCGACACTGAGTTGGGGAACATCAACAACATACGGGCTTGGTAGTGCAGGTGAAGTGGGGTATTCGACAAATCATTCTATTCTTCTCTCATCTCTTGCGAGTGGAACACTGTATTATTTCCGCATTACTGCATACGATGCATCAAATAATCAAAGCGTCCCCGTAACAGGAAATTTCACTACGCTCACACCGCCCCCACCGCCGGACACTACACCTCCTGCAAACGCTACTAATTTTACGGGAAACCCAGGGCTTACCAATGTTCTCCTTGGATGGACAAATCCGAATGATGGAGATTTTGCTGCAGTGCGGATTATGCGAAGACAGGGTGGATATCCAGTTGACCCAACCGATGGAGTGCTTGTCTATGACGGTAGTGCTCAGGCATTTGATAATACTGGTCTTGCAACAGGAACACGTTACTATTACACACTATTTGCACGCGATACTTCTGCTAACTATTCTTCGGGAGTACTTCTTACACTCGTAACTGATACGGGAATAATTACTCCACCGCCACCTCCTCCTCCACCACCAACCCCTACACCAACTCCAGTGCCACCTGGGAGCCCTACTCCACCACCCACACCAACCCCCACTGGAGATATTGGGGGGTCGCCTTCACCCACACCAATATCTCCGAGTCCTTCACCAATTGTGATATTTCCACCCATTACCTCCACATCGTCAGGCCCATTTGTTGATATGGTAGGTACAGGAACTCCAGCGGTACAGACGAGAGAACTTACCTTGAATGATTTTCGTTTTACTCAACTTGGAAATAGTGAACAACCACTTGCACTTAAAAATAATACGGTTCGCTCAAATGGAGATTACCCCATAAAGGTATCAATCGATGTTGCAAAATTACCAGAATCGCTTACTACTTTAGCGATCAGTATTGAAGACCCGAGTGGAAAAGGAAGTGCTGCGTCATATCTCTTACGTATCAATGTAAATAAAACTGCATATGAAGGAGTAGTTCCTGCTTTTAAAACGTCAGGAAAGTATAATTTCACAATAAGCATTCTTGATCATGAACGCCAAGCAATCTCCCGATTTGCTGGAGTGTTCGATATATTCATCCTTCCTAAAATACCAAATATTGTTCCCGAAGAAGTTGCAAAAGTAGTCACTCAAGCACTTACAGTAATTGAGCAACCTGTCGCTAATGTAAACTCTATCTCAGCACCAATCGGAGTTGCTGCAGGAGCATCACAAGCAGTGCTTCTCGCAACTAATGTTGGTTCTGGGTATGACCTGTATTTACTCCTCCTTAAATTCATTGGTCTTTTAACTGGACTCTTCCGCAGAAAGCGGAGTGAGCCATGGGGTGTGGTGTATGACTCAGTGACGAAACGCCCACTTGATCCTGCATATGTGATCGCTCAGCTTCGAGAAACTGCACAATCAAAAGGTGAAGCAATTACTGATCTTGATGGTCGTTTTGGCTTCTTCCTTAATCCTGGTGAGTATACGATTGTTGCAAATAAAACCCATTACAAATTCCCATCAGACAAATTGAAAGGGAAGGCTCGCGATGAGCTCTATGATAATCTTTATTTTGGAGACCCATTCCAGGTACGTGAAGGAGGAGTGGTGCAATACAATATTCCTCTTGATCCAGTCGAGTTTGATTGGAATGAATATGCGAAGAACCAAGATAAGGTATTTCAAATTTATTCAAAGAAAAAGAATATTCGTCTCTGGGTGTTCAATACTATTTTTTTCTTCGGGCTTATCTTCTCAGTCCTCTCGCTGATCATTGCGTACTCACTCTTGAATCTTGTGGTAGTTGGCATCTATGTGCTCATCTTTGTATTCCAAATATTCTGGCGTGTAGCGCATAAAGTCACTCATGTGATCAATCAAAAGACTGGAAAACATCTTCCATTTGCAATCATTAAGGTGTGGCTTCCTGGGATCAATACTGTCGTAAAGAAAACAGTGTCTGATGAGACAGGTCGCTACTATTTCTTGGTTCCACCTGGGCGCTACTTTATTACTGTTGAAGAAAAACTTCCTGATGGAAGCTATCATGAGGTATTGCGTACAGAAGAGATGGATCTAAAGGGTGGTGTGGTCAAAGAAGACTTGTTTGTGAATGCTACGACACTATAAAAACCATATTCTTACACATGGTGGATAATGAGTAGTCAGAATATGGTATGATATTTGCGTAATATCAGATACTAATTCTCATTATTCTTATGGATACTCATAAAAAAGTCCGCGTCGCAATTAATGGCTTTGGTCGCATTGGGAGAGCATTTTACAAGCTCGCACGGACTCGACCTGAACTCGAGATTGTTGCAGTCAATGATTTGGGTGATCCCATGAATATGGCGTATCTTTTGAAGTATGACACTGCATACGGGAAAGCAGATTTCGACATCAGTGTTGTCTCAGCAGAAGGTGAGAGTCCTGCAGGGTTTCTTGATGGAGAACATAAAGTGATCTTGGTGCAAGAAAAAGATGCAACACTCCTCCCTTGGGGTAAATACAATATTGATATTGTCGTTGAATCAACTGGATTTTTCACTGACTATGGAAAAGCCCAAGTGCATCTTACTGCTGGAGCAAAGCGAGTTGTCATTACGGGACCTGCAAAAGGTGAAACAACCGATGGAGTCAAAGGAGCGATGGTGTTGATGGGTATTAACCATGAAGCACTCGCGACTTGCCAGATTTCTTCTAATGCATCATGCACAACGAATGCATCTGGACCGATTATTCAAATATTGAATGAAACAATCGGAATTGAGAAAGCGCTACTCAATACTACTCATGCAATGACAGGTACGCAGCGCGTGGTTGATAGTCCAGGAGGCAAAGACCTTCGTGGTGGGCGAGCGGCATCACAAAACATGGTGCCTGCATCAACCGGAGCTGCGGTTGCGGTTGGTGAAGTCATCGGGGACATTAAGGGTAAGTTTGATGGAATCTCGATGCGCGTACCAGTCATCGAGGGGTCTATTGCAGATATTACCTTCATCGCAAAACGAAATACCTCAGTTGAAGAAGTGAATCACATCTTGCGCGATGCGTCGAAGAATCCCCGCTGGGCCGGAGTGTTTACCGTCACTGAAGAGCCCGTTGTTTCCTCTGATGTCATCGGTAACTTGCATGGGGCGATTGCTGATCTTGAGCTCACTCGTGTTGTTGACGGTAATTTGGTAAAAGTGATGAGTTGGTATGACAATGAGATGGGGTATACCAATACGCTCGTCATGCATGTCCTCGAAGTGGCAAAATTTGTGTAAATTTCGCATATAGCTTTGTCGGCTGTGTCATGGACTTATTCAACGCACAAGAGTACGCTCATAAGTATCACTTCCTTGCCTTCTCGCTCTGTATCGAAATTTACACAAATTGCTATTGCAGCTAATTGAATTTATAAGACAGAATTGAAACGTAGAATAGACATATGAAAATATACTTTGCGACAGATCATGCTGGGTACGAACTCAAGGAAGCACTCGCTTCATATGTTGAGAAAGATTTGGGTTACACCGTTGCAGATATGGGAGCACATCAGAATGACACAAATGATGATTACACTGACTTTATTCAGCTAGCTGCACAGGAAGTCTCACATGATCCATCGGGGTCTCGGGGTATTGTCATGGGAGGCTCAGGGCAAGGGGAAGCCATTGTTGCAAATCGTTTTCCTAATGTGCGCTGTGCAGTCTACTATGGAGGTACACTTGATATCATTAAGCTTTCGCGTGAGCACAATAATAGCAATATGCTGTCGCTCGGCGCACGATTCATGAGTCTCGATGAAGCAAAAGCGGCAGTAAAGCTTTGGCTTGAGACATCGTTTGTGGAAGAGGAGCGTCACATCAGACGCATTAAAAAAATTGAACAGATCTGGCCATATCGGTAGACTTAGTTGAGCAGTTTTTGTGCATACGAAGAACACTATCTTATAAGCATTTCTAGCGACAAACATTATGACTGAAATTATTCCCGCAATTATGCCTCAGAGTTTCGCTGATCTTTATGAAAAAGCAGAGCGTGTTACTGGTGCGACTCCACTCGCGCAAATCGATATTATGGATGGAAAGTTTGTGAATTCAAAAAGTTGGCCATACATAGATTCAGCGAGTCCAGACGATGCACATTTCATCGCAATGAAGTCACAAGAAGAACTCCTTCCTTTTTTTGATGAGCTTGATTACGAGATCGATCTCATGATTGATGAACCAGAGAAGCATATTTTTGAGTGGCTTCCACTTGGAGCTAGTCGGCTTATTTTTCATATTGAAGCAATAAAAAATATTGAAATGTTTTTTGCACATGACATCTTTAAGGAAGGTGCGCGTGAGATCGGCGGTGAGAAGATCATTGAGATAGGTCTTGCGATAAATCCAGGAACCCCTATTGAAGAGATACTCCCACATCTCTCGAAGATTGATTTTGTGCAATGCATGGGAATTGCGAAGATCGGATATCAAGGAGAGCCATTTGATGAGCGTGTGCTTGAAATGATCAATGCGCTCCGTGTCGCAGTGCCAAATATGCCAATCTCAGTTGATGGGAGTGTAAATATGGAGACTGCACCACTTCTCAAAGCTGCTGGGGCGACTCGGCTTGTATCTGGCTCACTGATATTCAATGCTGAAGACATTGGCGCAGTCATTACTGCACTTGAAACTGCATAATATATACAAAACTGGGGATGCAATCTTCCTATACTCGTATAAAATGAATACGAGTCATCATCTCATGAAATTCAGATAATGAAGTTCATGACACGTCACTCGCACTTATGGAACATTTATATGATGAAAGAATAAAAGAGCTTGAGTTGATTGCAAACGATATTCGTCAGACGATTATTACTATGCTTGTTGCTGCAGGATCGGGACATACGGCAGGTCCTTTGGGTATGGCAGATATTTTTACAGTGCTGTACTTTCATGCGCTTCGCCATGACCCCCTTAACCCTGAGCTTCCTGATCGTGATCGTGTGATCCTCTCAAATGGACATATTTGCCCTGTACTCTATGCCACGATGGCTCATCGTGGATACTTCTCGGTGAACGAAGCAGAGACGACACTGCGTAAATTTGGCTCACGACTGCAAGGGCATCCACATCGTGAATGGCTCCCAGGCCTTGAAACATCTTCTGGTCCGCTTGGATCAGGGCTTTCACAGGCAGTTGGTATGGCGCTCGCAGATCGCATAGATAGAGGTCCTCAGTCCAACCGATTCTACTATTGTCTTTTGGGTGATGGCGAGCTCGATGAGGGGCAGAATTGGGAGGCAATCATGCTTGCTTCAAAAGAGAAGCTCCATAACTTGATTGCCATTGTGGATAGAAATAATATTCAGATTGATGGATTTACCGAAGATGTGATGCCACTTGAGCCACTTCCAGAGAAATGGGCGGCCTTTGGTTGGCATGTACAGGAAATCGATGGACACGATATGCAGTCGATCAATAATGCAATCAATGAAGCAAAGGCGATGTTTAGTAAACCATCCGTGATCATCGCACACACAATCCCAGGGCGTGGAGTCGAGTTTGCAGAGCGCAGGTTTGAGTGGCATGGCAATCCTCCTGGCAAGGGTCCTGCAGATGTGGTACCAAAGGAGATGCAAGGGGAGACTGCACTGGCTGAGCTTCGTACATTACGGGGAGTAATTAAATCCGAACATGAGTAGTATATTACAAAAATTTTCTAAAATTGGACTGACTGTTGCGATACTCTATCTGCTTATTGCGATTGGTGCGTATCTCTACTCATCTACCTGTAAAGTAGATTTTTGCTGGGTGTCGCTCTTCTACACTACGCTTCCGTGGAGTGTGCTTTTGAATGCGTATCTACCAATCAGTTGGTTTAATGCGATTTTAGTCATCGCGGTTTTATTGAACACAGTTATCTTGTACTTGCTTACGCAGTTCAGTGTTTTTCTTTTCATAAAAATAGGAAGGATATTGCAACGAGTACAGAATCGACTGGTGATAAATAACGCTCACTCATCATGAACCCTGTACCAATTAACCCAAAAGTATTTGACGCTGATGTTGAGCAAGCACCAATCCGTAAAGGATTTGGTGAGGGGCTCGTTGTTGCTGGTGAACAAGATCACAACGTGGTTGCACTATGTGCTGATCTCACTGAATCGACCGTGATGCACTTGTTTGCAAAAAAGTTTCCCGAGCGCTATGTGCAGACAGGTATTGCCGAGCAATCAATGGCAAGTGTGGCAAGCGGAATGGCGGCATTAGGAAAAATACCCTTCTTTTCTTCATATGCAATGTTCTCTCCCGGGCGCAATTGGGAACAGATCCGCACAACGATTGCTTATAATGATAGCAACTGCAAAATCATCGGTAGTCATGCTGGTATCTCGGTTGGTCCCGATGGTGGTACACATCAAGCAATTGAAGATATTGCCCTCATGCGGATCATTCCTCGCATGACCGTCCTTGCGCCATGTGATGCGATCGAAGCTAAGAAGGCGACACTTGCTGCGGCACAGTGGCATGGACCCGTCTATATTCGACTTGCGCGTGAAGCAACACCAATTGTCACCACTGAAGCGACCCCATTTAGTATCGGAAAAGCAGAAGTCTATTTCACTCCAAAAGAAGGAGTCGAGATAAAACTCGCAATACTTGCAACAGGATCACTTGTGCATAATGCACTCAAGGCAGCAAAAGCGCTTGAGGAAAAAGGTGTCGGTGCGAAGGTGTGGAATTTTACAACTATCAAACCACTTGATGAAGATGCGGTGCGCGAGGCAGCGCAAATTGGAGCAATTGTCACCGTCGAAGAACATCAGCGTAAGGGAGGTTTTGGAAGTGCGGTTGCCGAATATCTCGCACAAGTGATGCCAACAAAGCAAGAATTTGTCGGAGTGAATGATCTGTTTGGACAGTCTGGGACACCAGCAGAATTGATCGAGCATTATGAAATGGGGGTCTCGCATATTGTAAAAGCAGCTGAGCGAGTTATTGCACGCTAAATCATGATGCACCGCACAAAAACACAGCAACATTTTCTGATGTACACAATAGAGCATATCTTAGGTGCTCTGTTTGTTGTTTCCGTCGCTATGTTTGTTGGATACGGTGCATACGCGGCTGACTCTACTACTACCACAGTGACCGATGCGACATCACTCACTACCGCCATCCCAGGTTCATATATTCTTACTCCACCACTCCTTTCACTTGGCTCAGTAGTGTCTGGCAAGGTCTCGCTCTCGTGGACAGCAATGACCTCTCTGGGAGCAGGTCAGGGATATGCGCTATATCGCAATGATATAAATATTGCAAAGCTTACTGTTACCACGTATGAAGATTCATCGGGGCTTACCCCTGGAATGAGCTATGTCTATAGTGTAAAAACTATTGATACGACTGGTGGCTCATCAGCTTCAAGTAATGCGGTAGTTGCAGTCATGCCAAATACTTCACTCACTACCGCTGGGGTGAATACAGGAGTTGATACGACTCCACCAACCCCACCTTCACTAAGTGTTACGACGCTTACTTCAACCTCTGTTAGTCTGAGTTTTACTGGTGCGACTGATAATGTTGGAGTTGTGGGGTATAAACTTTTTAAAAATGGTAGTCTATTTTCCTCAGTTAGTGTGACGGGAAATATCGATATGGGGAGTGTCACTCCTGGTGCAGTGATGACTTTTTATGCAAAAGCGATTGATGCTGTAGGAAATGAGTCGCCACAAAGTGCGCAAATCACAGTGACCATTCCACTTGCAACTGGAGCAACTACTAGCGCAACGACAACTGGAGTAACTCAACCAGTATCCACCTTACTTCCTGTATCATTTGGGGTCACGGTCGCACCGATTACTGATTGTGCAAGCAGTAAACCGATGACCGAAGTGTTCTTTGTAGTGTCAGACCCGCTTGGTGGTGGATTCGAGCTTTCGTCACAAAATGGTGTAAAACAAGCACCACTTGAATGGGGAAGATATCCACTCACCAATGGCATATACACATGGAAAGCAATCGTAAAAAGTGGCTATGTAGTAAATGGTGAGAGTACTGGAACGTTTACACTGAGTGGTGTGTGTGCAGTAACTACCACGGCAACGACAACTGTGACTCCATCTGCAACACCATCTGTGACTGCAGATACGTTTCCTCTTAAGTATCCAGAGAGTGCAACAGTGCTTCCAAGCGTCGCGATCGATACTATCCGAATCAAGGAAGGAGATATTGTTTCTGGAGTGGTGACGTTTGATGTGATTGCCAAAGGTAGTACACGCACTGTATTTGTGCTCGAAAGTAAAACAGGAACAAAGCAATTTATCGATAAGCAACTTGGAGTAATCCATAAAGATAGTGGTGATGAGTGGTCAGTGTTGTGGAATACTGCGAATATGGTTGACGGGGACTACACACTCGCAAGTCTGATTGATACAAGTGCGGGAACAATGATTTCAAAGAAATTTTTATTCACCGTAAAGAATGCTGGTGTCGCAACCAGTAAGTCGATAGGTGTTTCACTTGCTCAGAAGCCAATATTGAAAATGTATCTCAATAATACAGTGGTTCCATCTGGAACACTGATCACAAAAGGAGAGCAAATTGAATTTCGCGTCGGAGCAACCGATGCAAAGAAGATTGGATTTTTTGCAATCATACCAACTGCTTCTAGCCCTATCGAGGTGGGGCAGGGGGTTGTCGACGACCTTCTTTCTGGTAAGAATCAAGATGTATGGACAACTACATGGGATACTGTGAACGCAAATGAACATACATATAAAGTATTTGCGCGGGTGCTACTTCTCAATGGCACTGTTGTTGAGTCGGTCCCTCTCCCTATTAGCGTGGGGGGGGTTGCTGATGCTGGAATGAGTACTCGGCGTACAAGCAATGAAACTGAGCTCCCGCTTACAAAAGAAGAGCAAAAAGCAATTCTCTTGCGCGTTGTTGATGTTGCATCGTGTACTACCCCTGACGAGTGTCGAGTTTTTTGTGCAACCGCAAATGCAACCGAAGCATGTGAGTCGTATGCGAGAAAACCTTTTTTACGACCTGATGGAAACGTCTCACTCGCACGTGATATCCCAAAGGAAAGTATCGAGCGAGTGCTTCTTGATACGCGCAAGCGTTCGGATATTCCAGAGCTGGTGACAACATCTGATGATCTTGTCCAATTTTGTGCAAACCCTGCACATATCGCAAGTTGCACGCAAATGTTGACCAAGAATGACCTTGCCACACATGAGACACTTGAAGAGAAAAAACAAGCATTGCTTGCGGTAAAAGAAGAAGAAGTGAAATTACTCACGGAGCGTACCTTTGCGAGATCATATATCGATAGTGATGATGATGCTATTTCTGATTACGATGAAGTGAATATTTACCACACTGATCCAGTTCAAACAGATACCGATCATGATGGTGTACCTGATGGAGTAGAAATCATGAATCACACAAATCCACACGGACAAACAGCACGCTCATACGGAACAAGTACCACAGCCAAGGATGATATCGATGAGGGAGTCACGTTTGAGGATCCATTGATTGCAGGATTTGAAAAGAAAGAGATCTTGAAAGTCGGTAATGTTCAAGTTTCTGAGATTGGGACAAATAGTGAAGGCACTACCACTGTGAAAAAACTGCTTCTTTCAGGATCAGCACTTCCCAATAGTTTTGTAACACTTTATATATTCTCAACCCCTATTGTGGTGACAGTGAAAGCAGATAGCTCGGGAGCATGGACATACACTCTGGACAAGGAGCTTCCTGACGGTGCACATCAAGTTGTCTCTGCAATTACTGATGAAGGAGGACATATCCTCGCAAAGTCAGAGACACTTCCATTTGTTAAAGTTGCGGCAGCCGTCTCAGTGGGATCAAATGCACTTCTTCCTACAAATGAGACCCTGAGCTTCTTTAGTGGAACATCGCTGTATGCGTTTATTGCAATCCTGATTGGGCTGATTGGAGTCGCATTCTCAATCATTGGATTTGTCGTGCGTACACGTACTGAACCTGACGCACCACTATTCCCACCAATTAAAAAATAACCAAGACTATGAAGCGATCGACGAATCTTTTTACGCAAGGAGTTGAGTTCGCTCGAAATAATCCCCAGATTATTTACACACTTTTTCTTGTGTTTGCGATTCCGATTGCTTTTTTCTTTTCAAGCGATCAATTTTTGCGGGTTGCTCGTGAGAATCAAGATAGACTAGAACAATCACGCATTGCACTTCTTGAAGATTCCTTTGCGACATTTATTCCAGAGCTTGCAACAACAACTGATGTGACACAGCTACTTCAGTTGCTTACGAAAGATAATGAAACAATCAATACAATCGATATTGTTCTTGCTTCTACTACGAATACAACTGGATATCAACGTTACGCGTCACTTCACTCTGAGTTGGCAGGAAGTGAATTCGAGCCTGATCAAGTAGCAGTAAATCTCCTGCGTTTTGCGCGAGCAGATCATGCGCAGTCTTTTGCGATGGCCTATACCGATGAGTATGGAAGACATTGGCGTAGCGCACGTGCACTTGGGGATGTATTTGATAGTGAAGGATATGTCATCATTGATGTTTCAATGGCGCAATCTGATGCGGTGTCGCGAAAAAATATTCAAAAAGCATACATGGTGCTTGTACTGATCATTCTCATGATCATTGCACTACTTGGGCGACAAGCGCGCATCATTGATTATTCAAGACTCTATGCGCGTCTCAAGGAAGTCGATCGCATGAAAGATGACTTTGTATCGATGGCAGCGCATGAGCTTCGTGCACCACTGACAGTGATTCGTGGATATGTAGAAATGCTTGGCGAAGGAGATGGATTGAAAGAGCAAGGAAAAGCACATTTACGTAATATCGATCAGGCTGCTGTGCGACTCTCGAGTCTCGTGGGAGATATCTTAGATGTTGCAAAACTCCAAGAAGGTCGTATGTCATATGAGCTTGTTTCACTATATCCAGCACCGATACTGAAGGATGTGGTTGATGGTTTTATGCAGGTTGCCTCTTTAAAATCACTGATACTCTCACTCGAAGAAGAAAAAGTTTCTGATATGCGTATTCTGGTCGACAAAGATCGGTTTCGCCAGATACTTGTGAACATCATTGGAAATGCAGTAAAGTACACCCCAGAAGGAAGTGTGCGAGTCAGTGTGCAAATTGTAAATGGATACTACACGCTACGGGTATCAGATAGTGGGCTTGGTATTTCTGCTGAGCATCAAAAGCATTTGTTCGAAAAATTCTATCGCGTGAAAAGTGAATCAACTGCACACATAGAGGGTACTGGACTTGGGTTGTGGATTACGAAACAAATCGTAGAGGCGATGAATGGAACAATCAATGTTGAGTCTATTGAGGGGAAGGGAACTGATTTTATTGTCAGCTTTCAAACAACGGCGTAGGATTACAACATGAAAGACATCCGGCTTATTTGGCGTAGTATTCGTATTGGCATGAAAGGACTTCGTCATGCCTATCGTATCGACAAAAGTATTCGCATGGAAGTGAGGTATGGATTGCCCATCTATTTTCTGCTTGGTTGGATACTTTTTCCGTTTACACCACTTGAACTCGTGCTTTTTGTGTTTTCATATCTCTTGATCATCATTATTGAGCTGATTAATACCGCATTTGAAACGATGCTCAATAAGATACATCCTGAAGATCATGAACTCATTGGTAAAAGTAAGGACATTGCTTCCTCGGCGGTACTCGTTGCTCTTTTATTTGCTGGGTTAGTAAATCTTGTATTGCTCTATACTCACGTGTTTGCGCATTCAGCATTTTCTCTCGGCGGAGCAATTGTATATAATTCTATGAAATAAAAAACACCCACAATTGTGGGTGTTTTTATATTGAGATATTTAGACTGAAAGCTCGCTAACATGATAGTTTTCTGGTCGATTCGCAAGGTATGTTTCAAGTGCATCACGTACCAATAGACCTTCTTGTGCGCCGACATATTGTACGACTGACATGGAGTTGATTGGTCCCCACTGAAGTGCAGTCTCAATAGGGAGACCAAGAGCAAGTGCAACAGTAATCGTTGATGCACATGCGTCGCCTGCCCCAGTGCGCTCATAGGGAGGTTTTGGGTCAGGGTAGGGAGGCATAAAGAAAGTCTTTCCTGAGTAGCTATCGAATGCATATGCTCCTTTTGGACCATCAGTGATGACTGAGATCTTTGGACCAAGCGCACTCACCATCTTTGGAAGTTTAGAAGGCTCTGGTTCATTGGTTCCAAGAATAAGGCGAGCTTCTTCGACATTGCAGAAGAAAATCTCAGTATGCGCATAGAGGTCTTTGAGTGCTTCCTTGCCAAGTTTGATTTGGAAAGTGCCTGGCTGAAATGCAAGCTTTACCGTTGGGTGTGCTTTAAGGTAAGCGGCTATCTCAACATGGTAGGGTAGTGAATTGTCGCCAACCGAACTAAAATATAGCCACTTTGGATTGCCAACCAGTGGAAGCTTGTAGTCATAGGTTTCATGCTTGATCAGAATGGTACGCTCTGCATTGTGCCAAAGTACATAGTGGAAATTGGTAAGCTTGTCTTTGTGAGTGCGAACGAAAGTAGTCTCAACATTGTTTTGTGCAAGCTCCTTGAGTACATCTTGTCCACGATCATCGCCACCGATATCAGCAACAAGTGCCGATCGTAGTCCAAGACGAGATGCAGAAACAGCGGCATTTGCAGCGTTTCCTACACCAGCAAGAATGGTGTGAAAGTCGTAAGGAATTTTAGCGCCATTCACAAAGCAGAGTTGTTCGTCCACAACTCCCTCTGGGCTCTCAGCTCGCATGACGCTCGCTTGCTGGATACGAATGAAGTCATCAATGACCGTGTCTCCAATCGCAATAAAATCGATTTCTTGTTCCATAAAAATGTGAATTATAAATTTCCCCCTAGTATATCACGAGGAATCAGCTGGGGAGGTGGTTGTCCACGGTGAGTTTGCCCAGCTTTTTGTGCGCACAAAATCAATTTTTGTTACAATGTGGGGTATATGAACATTCAATTACTTGAAGCAACTGCACACGCACTGGTCGCCCCTGGTCGTGGTATCTTAGCGGCGGATGAATCAAATGCGAGCGCCAACAAGCGATTCGCACTTGTTGGTGTTGAGGAGACTGAAGAAAACCGCAGACAGTATCGACAACTTTTACTGACGACGCAAAAAACAAAAGAAGCGATCTCGGGGGTCATTTTTTACGATGAAACATTTTGGCAAGTAGGTGATGATGGAAAGCCATTTCATCAGTATTGCACTGAAAATGGAATTCTCCCTGGAATCAAAGTGGACGAAGGATTGATTGATTTACCAGGATTTCCAAACGAGAAACTCACTAAAGGGCTCGATGGACTTCCACAAAGGATGGAAACATACCGCGATGCAGGAGCTAAATTTGCAAAGTGGCGCTCAGTTATTACCATCGGAGAAGGGATACCAAGTAATGAATGTATCAATGCAAACGCTTTTGTACTCGCACGTTATGCACGTATTTGTCAGGATTACGACATTGTTCCAATTGTCGAGCCCGAAGTATTGTTTGATGGAACTCACACGAAGGAACGCTGTGAGGAGGTGACGGACAAAGTCTATACTGCACTCTTTCTTGCCATGCGCGCATATCGCGTGCACTTACCTGGTGCAATTTTAAAGACAGGAATGGTTTTGCCTGGTAAGGATTCAGGAATATCATCTGATCCAATGCATGTCGCAGAGCAAACAGTACGCGCACTCCATACCTTTGTTCCGAAAGAACTTGGAGGAGTTGTATTTCTTTCTGGTGGACAAACACCATCAGCATCTTTTTTAAACCTTGATGCAATTGCTAAGAAAGGTCCACACCCATGGGGATTAACATTCTCATATTCTCGCGCACTGCAAGATCCAGTGCTGAAGTATTGGGCGTCGCATCGCGACGATATCGGTGGGGCGCAAGGTGTATTTGCACATCAGCTCGCAATTGCCGTTGATGCAACAAGGGGGCAACTCAATACTGAGTCGTTGGGCGGTGATTTTGTCTCCACATCGCAAGATCTGTAGAACATTCCGTGTCTCCGCAAACTCCCCCAATATACAGCATATATTGGGGGAGTTTCGCATAGGGCAGGAAAGTGTTATTCTCTAGAGATATTGCTCGCTATTGATTAATTATTTTAATTCTACACATATGAAAACATCACTCACATTTGTATCGGCAGCACTCGCAGTAGGACTCTTTGTTCCAACCGCTTTCGTGTTTGCTGCTACACCAGCGGATTACACAAATTTCTGGTCCTTCGATGAGGGGATTGGGCGTAGTGTAAATGATCCT
This sequence comes from Minisyncoccota bacterium, assembly GCA_031972735.1. Classification (GTDB taxonomy): domain Bacteria; phylum Patescibacteriota; class Minisyncoccia; order Phycocordibacterales; family UBA6899; genus MHLP01. The sequence goes on from DALYED010000006.1 coordinate 50,685, forward strand.
ATTGGGGGTCAGAACGGTGTACTTACAGGTTCATCATCAGGATTTGGATGGGCATCAGGAAAAATTGGCACTGCGGTAGGAATGGATGGTGCGGAGGGTACAGGGGTTGTACTTCCAAACGGAATACTTAAGGGTACTCAAGGAAGTATCGCGCTGTGGTTGAATGCGCAGGATCTGCGAGACAATAATATTATCTTTGGTGCAAAGTCAACCAATGAGAACAACGTCTATGCTGCACTGTTGATTGATAAAGATGGCAGACCGACACTACAGTTCCGCGACACTGCAACAGGGAATGATCGCAAAGCACAAGGCACAAAACTCCTCAATAAAAATGAGTGGTACAATCTTGTGATTACTGCAAGTGCGCAAACGTATCGTATCTACGCCAACGGTGAAGAGATCACTGTGGCAGGAGATAATATTGGGCGATGGATACCAGATATGACCAATCAAACATTCATGTACCGCATCGGCATGATTGATGCGACACCATTGTCTGGTTCATGGAATGGCTATCTTGATGATCTGAAGATCTACTCACGAGTACTTACTCTCGATGAAGTCAAAGACCTCTACACTGTTGGAAACGCATCACGACCTACGATCCCTGCAGTCATTGCACCAAAAGTTGTCATGACTGTCTCCGAAGACCATGTTCCATTTGGTGGTTCTATTGCGCTCAACTGGATGAGTACGAATGTTGATAGCTGTGTGTTTGCTGGTGACTCAAGTAGCACTGCTACCTCAGGATCAAAAGTATTTATCAAACTTTCTGCTGATGTGAGTTATAAAATCAGTTGTTCGAATAAGTACGGTACCTCAGATGCGGTGGTAAATGTATTCGTTGGAACCTCTACAGCATCAGGAACAGGAACACTCGGTGTTGTCTCAGTTCCTCCAGTTTCAGAAAATCCACCAGTGCACATGATGGTGACATTCACACGCAACCTCACTATGGGTTCTCGTGGTGATGATGTAAAAGAACTACAAGGACTACTTATTGCGAAAGGATATTTGGGTAGTAATGCTACTGGATATTTTGGAGGACTCACGAAGGCTGCGCTCATGAAGCTTCAGAAAGAGCGATCGCTTCCTCAAACAGGATTTTTTGGTCCAATGACCAGAGCGACATTTGTCCAGAACTAGTACGAAATAGCACATGTAAAAAAGCACGTTATATACGTGCTTTTTTATTTAAAAATGCGCTGTTGATTGAATAATAGTCAGATATCTGATAGGCTCTCTCCATTAACAATTTTTCTCTCTCGACACTATTGTGGTGTTCAGAGAAGCTAATTTTTAGGATTATGATAACGTTAAAAGCAGTATCACGTGACGTGAAAGTAAATCCGAAATCGATCAGAAGGAATGGTGACATTCCTGCGGTCTATTACGGATTTGGCAAGGCGCCAGTATCTATCACCGTAAACAAGCTCGAATTTACTAAGCTCTATGGAGAAGTGGGTGAGTCAACTATCTTCACCCTTGAAGCTCCAGAGGGAAAACTTGATGCTCTTGTGCAGGATGTCGCAGCTGACCCTGTCACTGGAACTCCAATTCATATTGATTTCTACATCACTTCAAAGGATCACAAGATGCAGGTCCATGTACCTATTGAATTCATCGGCACTTCTCCAGTTGAAAAGCTTGGTGGAATTGTCACGAAGGTCATGCATGAAATTCATGTTGAAGCACTACCTGCAAAGATCCCTAATCACATTACCGTTGACCTTGCTACACTGACTGAACTCGGTTCACACATCTCAGTTTCAGATCTCGTACTCGGTGATGGTGTGCGCTCGCTCGCTACTGCGACTGAAGTTGTTGCACTTGCATCGACTCCAACAGAAGAAAAGGAATCAGCACCTGCTGACCTCTCTGCAATTGAAGTCGTAAAGAAAGGCAAGAAGGAGGAAGAAGCGGAGGATACAGCAAAGTAATCCCTGCGAATACCCTTTTGCACTCGCACGAAGTCCGATAGGACAGACATGGCACCCATTTGTATGGGTGCTTTTGTATTTTTGTTGCAGAAAAGCTTTTATTTGCTAGTCTCTATGCTAGAGAAACTTCATGAGGAGAGATAGTGAATAAAGAAATCACACATCGCATCCCACAATTGGGTGCTGTTCGCTATTATGCACAGTCACATGGAACAGGGCTTCATGTTGAGTGTGGAGTCGTTGATAAAATAGCACAGAGCAATGCTCCTATTCGGCGAGGATATACCGGTATTATTGCACCTCCTCCACTGATCCGTAAACCACACGCACGCATAAAAAATAAGCACGGCGCTACTTGCTGGGTTCCAGTGGATAAGCTCTCTTTCAGTAAAAAAGTGATACTTAGTATTGTCGATCACGCCAATCGTATGTATGCGCAAGCACAGCGTATGTCACCAGTTGATCCTCTCAATTAAAACCCACACTGGCAATTTGCCAGTGTTTTCTTTTGTGTGGGGAAATTGGTTTGGGGTGTCATATATCTGAGGTATAATTGTTGTATAAACATGGGTACACCAATGCACAATGCATTGCGGGCATATTTGTTCGCAGGGTTCATTATTTTTACAAGCACACTCCTCTTTGTTGGGGTGAGTGTTTCTGCGCAGACAGCATCAACCACAGAGACAAGCGCTCCGATTGATAAAGAGACTATCCTTCAAAAACAGCTCGATGAGATCAATCTTGAAATCAAGGGGCTTAGTAATACCATCACTGGACTGCAGGGAGAAGGGAAAAGCCTCAATGGTGACATCAAGCTCTTGAACGCAAACATCAATAAGGCGACACTCAATATTAAATCGAAAAATATCCAAATCACTCAACTGACACAAGGTATTACTGAAAAGACACGCACAGTACAGACACTTTCACAAAAACTAGAGGCTGAGCAACAATCACTCGCTCAGCTGATCCGTAAAACCAACGAGCTTGACCAAGCGTCACTCACGGAAATGGTATTTTCAAATGCGAACTTATCTGATTTTTTTCTCGACCTTGATTCATTTGATGCTATTCGGGCAGGACTCAAAAATTCATCTGACGCACTCAAGAGTGCAAAAGCAGAAACACAAGCAGCACAAGATGCACTCGAAGAAAAGCAACAAAAAGAGTTGGATGCAAAAGCAGAGCTGTTGCGCAATAAACAGTTAGTTGAATCAAATCAAGCGGAGAAGAAGCGACTTCTTTCAATTACGACAAATAAAGAAAAAGAGTATCAAAAAGTATTGAGTGATCGAAAAAAGAAAGCAGCAGAAATCCGTGCGGCACTCTTTGCACTTCGTGATTCAGGAGAAATTAACTTTGGAAAAGCTCTTGATTATGCAACACTCGTTTCTGCAAAGACAGGTATTCGTCCCGCATTTCTTTTGGCAATCTTTCAGCAAGAATCAAGCTTTGGAAAGAATCAGGGTTCCTGTTATCTAAAAAATCAAACCACTGGCGCAGGAGTCGGTGTGCGTACAGGGAGTGCTTTTAACAAAGTTATGAACCCAACCCGTGACGTGCCACCCTTTTTGATTATCACTCAAGCACTTGGTAAGGATCCTTTTAATACACTCGTTTCATGTCCTCAAGAGGTAGGGTGGGGAGGAGCAATGGGTGCGGCACAGTTTATACCTTCAACTTGGCAAATGCTTGCAAATCGTATTACGAGTGCACTTGGTACTGATGCGGCTGACCCGTGGAGTGCTCGTGATGCATTTATGGCGGCCGGAATTTATCTTACTGATATTGGTGCTGGTGCAGGGACTTACAGCGCGGAGCGCGATGCGGCATGCCGTTATTTTTCTGGAAGTAAGTGTAGTAAATCGAGTTGGGCGAGAACATATGGAGATCAGGTGATGAGTAAGGCTACTTCAATCCAAACCACCATGATCGATCCACTGCAGAATACATAATTTTGACGACTCACCCTTCCTTCGTTCAGTTCGGTCAACGCAGAGTAACTACGTCTCTTGAGCAAGACCTCAAGTCCAGAGCTTCGTATCTCATCTCAAATTACGTATTCTGAAAAACTCAACCTTAATAATTCTGTTGAGAAATTTTTTACTAGTCTCCTCATCCTTGCGGAGATGGTCAAGAGCAGGTAGTGTGCGAGATAGCAGTTATTTCAGTAGTTATCACTCATAACAACGGAGGTGCTATGCACGCAGAAGTACTCAAATATATGGTCGACATTCTTAAGTCAGCTAACTTTCTTGTCCTGACTCCACGCGAGCTCATACTTAAGTTGCTGAAGCCAGATATCTATACTCCAGATGGCTGGATTTGCGGCAGTCATATCGAATCTGAATTTGAACGCTTTGGAGCGTTGGGGTTTCAGGCAAAGATCGTTCTCGATGAGCTCTTGAGGGAAGAGGTGATCGACGTAAAATACGTTGAAGATCAAGGTGTGAATTTTGCTTATTACCGCAAAAAGCTTCGTCCTGCGAGGGGAAATTGTTAGCAATTAAAACCAGCCTTATGGCTGGTTTTTTTCTTAGAGATTTGCCAAACATAAGGGTGTTTGGTAGAGTGATTCGCATCAGTATTTTTGTATTTTCCTAGTAGCTAGGAACTGAAGACTAATAACTACAATTATGAAGACCGCAATCCATCCGAAGTATCATCTTGCCAGTGCGACCTGTGAGTCGTGCGGAGCTGTGCACACTGTGGGTTCAACCATGGAAAAGGTGAGCATGGAAATCTGTTCGCAATGCCACCCACTCTTTACGGGACTCGAGAAGACTCTTGATACCGGTGGTCGCGTTGAGAAATTCCGCACTCGCGCTGCAGCAGCTACCAAGAAGAAATAGCTTCGACAGAAAAAACCCGCACCATCACTGGGCGGGTTTTCTGCTGTAACTGGTAATTATTGAACACACATGGACCTCACAACATATAAAGAGAATTACAAGACAAAATATCTCGCAGAAGAATACGAGCGTCTTTCGACTGCAGTAGAAGAACTCCGTACGATGCTCTCGGGAGACCCCGAAATGGATGAAATGGTAACCAGTGACATTTCCATGAATGAAAGCTCGATGGCGGAGATGTACCAGAAGATGGAACAGATTCTCAAAGATGACGTTGAAATAGAAGAGAAACCCAAGGAGATTATTTTAGAAGTACGAGCAGGAGTTGGAGGTGAAGAAGCGGCGATTTTTGCACAGGACTTGGCGCTGATGTATGAGCGCTATGCAAAAGAAAAAGGCTGGAATTTTCGCGCTGTTGATGATTCGCAGAGTGAAATGGGTGGTTACAAGGAGGCATCGTTTGAAATAGACGGGAGTGATGTGTGGGACTTGCTCCGCTATGAAACTGGAGTACACCGCATACAGCGTATTCCTGCCACTGAGAAGTCTGGACGTATTCACACCTCGACTGCTGCGGTGGTGATACTTCCTATTCGCAAGAAGAGTACGGTGGTGATTAATCAGGCTGACCTTGAAATGTCATACACTCGTTCGGGGGGCGCAGGAGGGCAGAATGTAAATAAAGTGGAGACCGCAGTGCATCTTGTCCATAAGCCAACCAATATTCATGTCCACTGCTCTGTCGAGCGCTCACAGCTAAAAAATCGTGAAAAAGCGATGTCGATCTTGATTGCCAAGCTTGAACAATTGAATGACGAAGAAGAACTCAAAAAGAATGCAGACGCTCGTTCGGCAATCGGTACTGGTGACCGCTCAGAGAAAATACGTACGTATAATGTACCCCAGAATCGCGTCACTGATCACCGCATTAAAGAGTCTTGGCATAATATCGAAGGAATTTTTCAGGGAGATATCGATGCTGTTGTTACTACTATTCGTGATCGAGCGGCGAGTGGTGAACTTGGCGCTGCAGGGGATGGAGACGAGTAAACCCCACTTTTCTGCGGGTGTCATCATTTTTTTGACAACCCTATAGCTCAAATGGTCTCAATATTCTTGCCAAATGTCCTATTTCTTGCCGAAATGATGCTTTTTTGTTAGGATAACCCAGTTAAATTATTAAGCTTGAGCTTAGTGAAAAGGGTGAAATCTCGAGTGAAGATGCGACTAACTGCAAAGTATACTTTCTGTATATTGACCAGATTTGGAGCAATATCACTGAAGGAGTTTGCATTTTCAATAAGATCAAATAGAGGAAAGAAAAATGACTGAAAACAATACCGTAATCGATGCTATGTTCAATGTCGGCGCTCACTTCGGATATTCCCGAGCTCGCCGTCATGCCTCTGTGCGCTCACATTTGTTTGGCGCAAAGAATGGGGTAGATATTATTAATCTCGAAGAGACTGCAAAAATGCTCAAGGCTGCAGAAGAGCGCATCCAAGAAGTTGGAAAGCTCGGCAAGCCTGTCGTATTTGTGGGAACAAAGATGGAAGTTCGTCCACTTGTTGAAGCAATCGCAACTTCACTCAATCAGCCATACGTGACTGAGCGCTGGGTGGGTGGCATGCTTACCAACTGGCCTGAGATCAAAAAGCGCACCATGCGCCTAAAAGAACTCACCGACAAATTTGCAAAGGGTGAACTTGAGAAATATACCAAAAAAGAGCGCTTGCTCTTTGAGCGTGAGATGGCAAAACTCAACACTGAGTTTGGTGGTATCTCGTCACTTGAAGGTACTCCTGGATTACTGGTGATCGTTGATCCACGTGAAGAGCACATTGCAGTGCTTGAGGCTATCAAGATGAAAGTTGAGATTATTTCAATTCTCAATACTGACTGCAATAAGAATGAGATCACTTATCCAATCATTGCCAATGACTCTGCGCTTGAGAGTGTGAAGTTTTTCTTGGCACAGTTGGGGGGTGCGTTCACTCGTGGAGTTAAATCTCGTTCCGCATAAAACGGTTCTCATTTTGGCGACCGCCTTCGTTGCCTGCGTCATCGGTCGACTCACCTTACGCAACGTAAGGTGAGTCGACACTCCTCCTTGGCGCCTCGGATTTCATCCAAAATGAAAAACCTGAATGAAGTAGCAAGGTGGTACCACTCAAAAATAAATTTCTTTGTAAGTTAATTGAATAAACATATGGAAATCAGCATGGATCAAATTAAAGCACTTCGCGATGAGACTGGCGTTGCCGTCATGCAGTGCAAAAAAGCACTTGAAGAAGCAGGTGGGGACATGGATAAAGCGCGCATGATGCTCCGCAAAAAGTCAGGTGAAATAGCCGCAAAGAAAGGGGATCGCACGCTTGCTGCAGGAGTTGTCGCTGCATATATCCATGCAAATGGTTCAGTAGGCGCGCTCGTGGAGCTTTCGTGTGAGACTGACTTTGTTGCAAAGAACGAGGAGTTCAAAAAGCTCGCATATGATATCGCTATGCATGTTGCGGCAATCAATCCAAAGTATCGCACTGTTGAGGATGTCACCGTAGAGGACACTGAGAAGGCAAAGGCATTCTTTGCAGAAGAGGTAGAAAAGACCATGAAGGGAAAGCCTGCAGAAATTCAAGAGAAGGCGCTCCAGGGGAAACTCGATACCTTCTTTGCTGAGCAAGTACTCATGAAGCAGTCATATGTGAAGGATCCAAATATCACCATTGAAGGACTTATTACCAATGCGGTGCAGAAATTTGGAGAGAAAACAGTGGTCACTCGCATCTCACGCTTTGCAGTAGGAAAGGCA
>DALYED010000007.1:0-6265 GCA_031972735.1 Minisyncoccota bacterium
CTTGCTATTGATACTGTGCGCAAGATGATCGATCAGGAAATCAAGGTACGCTCCCGCACTAACAAAGCACGTTATGAAACAATGTTAACGCTACTTACTGACCTTATCGAGAAGTATGAGAATAATGTCATCAGTTCTGCGGAAATTATCAAACATCTTCTTGATATTGCCGAAGAGATAAAGAAGCTTGATGAAGAAAGCAAGGAGCTCGGGCTGTCTTCAGAGGAAGTCGTTTTCTACGACACACTAGCGAGTGACCCAGATCTCAAGAAGGCAGGTATTGATATCAAGGAATTCGTCAAAGAGCTGACAAAGCGTATTCGTCGCGACTTGGCGATCGATTGGACGAACAACGAGACGATCAAGGCACGCATTCGCCAGAATGTTCGCCTGCTCCTGCTTCAAAAGGGTTTCACGGAGCTTGTGCAAACAGAGCGACTGATAGAGTCGATATATCAGGAGACCGTCAGGGTTTATCGAGAATACTTGCCTGCATAAAAAATGTAAGGAAATGGCTACACTACAAAAGATTGATTCTCAAATCTTAACTATCGATCAAAATATTCAACAGAACATTGAGAAATTTTCTCCCATAGAGAGGGGCTTATTATCACAAAATATACTCTCGCAGCTCAGGAACTTTATTGAGCACATCTCGTTAAAAGCGTATTCCCAAGGCGGTGACATAGAAGATACATACGAGAACATCGTATCCGCAATTGAGTATGTGAAGACAAGGGGAGACTTAAGGTTTTTAAGAAAATTTCACTACTTCATACAAAAAATAGCTTCTCACTATACACTAGAACAAGATGCATCGGAGCGACTGATGCTTAAATACTACGAATATCTACTCAGGGTGAAATCTTATGCAAAGAAAGCTCATAATCTTGATGTCCTCAAAAACATTGACCAGTTCCCATTAGATACTGACTCGACCCTCAGAGAGTATCGTGAAAAAATAGCTGAAAAAATTAATCAACCAGAATCCGCAAGAGAGAAAGGAGACTACAGAGACAGGTACTACATACAGAAAATAAAACCATTTTTTGTGAAACATGAAATAATTTACGAAGTAACATTCACAATAGCCAACGATCGAGCGAGCAAATTCGATCGAATCATTGCGTTTACCAAGCTCGATATTTCTGAAAATTATTCAGTTAGACTTTCTGTAAGCTACGACACGATTGAGGTCTTGGGTAAACATATGCCCATACAAATCATTGATGACTGGGAGGTTTCAATTCGTCCGTGTGAACTTAATAACTTTGCCGACATTTTCGGTCCCCATTCAAAAATCAGTGGTGGAAATTTGGAGTATCGTAAACTGATGCGCTTTTTAACCGAATCTATTTTTTCGTTGCCGGAAATCGTAGGATTCGAAGATGGTTATTATAACGAAATTAGAAATCAACTGACCCAAGGTGCGAAAACAGCCAACTTCTTTGATATTTTGGATAAATGTCGCGAGGTAACAAAAGAAAATAAAGCTGGGAGTAACGTTATTAAGTATTTGCTCCATAGCCTAAATAATAAGATTATAAAACGGCAGTATCGGAGAGAGGCATGCGAGCGCTTGTCTGACTTACACCTAGATTATGGGTGCATCCCGTTCGATCAAATGCCATTTAATTCTTCGCTGAAAAATCATAATCCGCGAGTATCTGACTTATTTGCTTGTATTGATTTTAAGAATCGGGAACACGAGTTTCTTTCACGACTTATTAAAAACAATACTGAGACTAAGGGCGTTTTATACACTCCGAAAAAGGACATCACTGGTTTCGCTAGCATAGATCAACTGGTAAATAGCTATAACAATAGGTTGTACTACAAACATGGGCATCGAAGATTAGAGAGTTTTAATGCTCACATTTATATACAAGGGTACGAGCAGGATACCCTAGATATTCTAAAGAGGTTAAATAAATTGTCGTTAAAAAATGTTAAGAATTATTCGAATTCGGTAGTTTCGTGGCTGGCGTCCTCCGCCTATCAAATTGATTGTGAAGATAAGAAGAAAATACTTACTGATGTATTTGAAAATTCCAGAGTAGCTTTAATTTATGGAGCAGCGGGGACTGGCAAATCAACCCTGATAAACCACATCTCAAGTTTCTTTAATGATAAGAGCAAGCTTTACTTAGCCAAGACCAATCCTGCCGTCGATAATCTTAAAAGAAAGGTTGATGCGTCTACTTGTACCTTCAAAACAATCGATAGATTTTTATCTAGCCGAAACGCAGATACAGAATACGACCTACTGGTTATTGATGAGTGTAGTACTGTTAGTAACTCTGATATGGTGGATGTGTTAAATAAGGCTACTTTCAAACTTCTTGTCTTGGTTGGTGATGTGTTCCAGATCGAATCAATCATATTTGGAAATTGGTTTGGCGTAGCAAGGGATTTTATACCAAGTACAGCAGTATTTGAATTGACCAAGCCGTATCGAAGCACCAATGATAAATTAGTTAACTTGTGGGATAAAGTTCGAAACATTGATGACGATATTTCGGAGCATATCGCGAGAAACAGCTACGCCACGCCTTTGAATGAGTCGATATTTGACACATCTGATGAGGACGAGATAATTTTGTGTTTAAACTACGATGGACTCTACGGCATTAACAATATCAATAGATTTTTACAAAGTAGCAACAGTAATACCGCAGTACAATGGGGCATTCAAACCTACAAGGTTAATGACCCAATTTTGTTCAATGAGACGGATAGGTTTACACCGCTGATATATAACAATCTAAAGGGAAGGATTGTCGGCATTGAGAAGTTTGTTGACCATATACAGTTTGATATTGAAATTGATAAAGCACTCAACCAGCTCGATGTCGAAGTGTATGATTTTCAGCTAATGTCGAATGCTGCGAATGGCAATTCGGTGATCCGCTTTTCTGTTAATAAGTTTGAGAGTTCTGACGATGACGACGATTCCTCAGTAGAAACCGTCGTCCCTTTTCAGGTTGCTTATGCCGTTTCAATCCATAAAGCGCAAGGACTTGAATATGATTCAGTCAGGGTCGTCATTACTGATGAAATTGAGGAAATGATAACGCATAACATTTTTTATACAGCAATTACCCGTGCTAAGGAAAAGCTGAAAATATATTGGAGCCCAGAAACTCAAAACAAAGTACTTGCAAGTCTTGAGAAAAGAGATGGCAGAAAGGACGTGGCTCTTTTGTCGCAGAAATTCAATTCAATGACGAGGCAAGAAGAAGTATCGACCCTATGAAAAACGAAAAAATTAACTCAAAAATCATCGCGCTCTGGAACAAGTATTTTCAGCATGACACCGAGGTGTATGCGCCGATGTTCTATGATGACTTCAAGCAGGGCGGACTTTTGTTTGTCGGTATGAACCCCTCATTTAGCGAGCGAGGATTTAAAACGATTTTAAAGGGTACCGAGTACGAGAAGATTGATCCCGTCTCGTTTTTCAAGTGGAGTAATATCTCTGCAAATCCTGAGCTTGTCGGTGACTGTATTAAAGTTGAGACCCATGCGTACGAGAACTACAAGCTCTTCTTTGCCCGCCCCGTCGAGATTGCAAAAGAAGTCGGGCTCGATTGGCAACACATTGACCTCTTTCTCTACAAAGAAACCTCACAGTCTGATTTTACCAAGCGCATTATGTGTGGTGGTTCACTCAACGAATTTGCTCTTGAGCAGATTGCACTCTTTGAAGAGGCACTCCTTATGATCGAGCCGAAGTGCATCATTATTGCGAACGCATTTGGATCTGAGCTTCTCCGTGAACATATTAAGAATGACCTGTTGTGGGATAAAGAGCGAGGTTTTCATTGGTTCACGAAAGGAGGCAGGAAAATCCCCATGCTCTTTTCCTCAATGCTCAGTGGACAAAGAGCCCTTGATCGCTGGTCGTATGAACGCTTGAAATGGCATGTGGGAGAAGCTGTAAAATCGTCAAAATTATGACTGAAATATTTTTCGCACATCCACATACACTCTTCGATCAAGTAGGTAAAATCTTAAAAAGAGTTGGTCCACAGAAATTCTTTTCAAGTCCTGATGAAGAAGTGAAGAAAGCTCGAGAAGGATTCGCGGCATATTTCTTCACTCTTACTCTAAAGAAATACACGGGAAGAGATTGGTGGTTAGCTCAACCCGACCAAGCAGTTCGGTCTTATCCAGATTTTGATTTCATATCATTCGCAGAAAATCCTGATGATATGAAAATGGAGCCCGTAGAACTAACTGGCATTTACCCCCATTTCAAATCTTTTGATGAAGCCCTAAGGGTCGTTGAGAAGAAGCAGAAGCAATACGGAGATCAGCCAGTAAAATTTAGTCTGCTGATATTTGTTAATCACGAAAAAAGCGAAGAGTGGATTAATCTGCTCAAAGAGAAAGTGAGTAGCGAGCATCCATTCCTAAGTATTTGGACTATACACTTGAGATTCAAGAAGGGAGGAAAAGAAGTTGGCAAGGCGGTCGCTCACAGAATATCCCCATTGCCTTGGTTGAGAGTTGAAGCTGATACTGATGATCCAGAAGTCCACAAACGCCAACCTTTACCACCATATATGGAGCAAAACAGGGATGGTGATCAGACCTATGTTACGTTTAAGCCTGAGTTTATCGATAAGATGAGGTTGTCAAAGCTCTAAATACCACAATGCTCATGCAAGAGACTTTCCCAGCCTTTTTATAGTGTGGTATTTGTCGTATTTACACCCGACCGAGACGGGTGTTTTGTGTCTCATCTGTATCATTCACAAATACCCCCCACTGACCGAGACACCTAGTTACATGAGTAGAAGGGGAGTTATAATACCCTTACAAGGTCTTGCCTCACATGTTTGAGACCGAGACAGTCAGCCGTCTTGAGCTAGCACGAGATACGTAGCAAAACTCAAAAAGCACCTCGTCCAGAAATGACATACCGGCTGAGCGCCGTATCCAAACAGAAAAGCACCCGATGGGTGCTTTTCTGTTTAAACCGATAATCACTAAAGAATCCAGACTTCTGTAGGCAATAATGCTGAAATTGCGTTTGTAAAATTAATGTGGTACGATGTTGACCATGAAGCAATTTATTGCGACAACTCTTCTCTTTGGATACATCGCACTTGTGCCATTCTGCTTTTTTGGTGGCATGTTGATGGTCAATGCAGACACGATGAATATGGTTGGTGCCTCACATCAGATGGATGACTGTGGGATGCCACTTGGTGGATGTGCAAATGAAATGGGGGGAGGCGGAATGGACACAGCTTCACATCATGTGGGTATGTACAATTCAATCACTCAAACTCCGCTCGTGGACTTCTCAATTGCACTCTCGGCTCTAGTTTTTATTCTCTTGATTGCGTTTAGTTTGGGGAATAACTGGCTCAGTACACTTTTCTCTCAAGTTGCAATTCGACCGCGAATACGGAGAACAGAGGAGGTTGTAAATACTACACGTACAAACATTCTTACCTGGCTCTCACTTTTTGAAACCAGCCCCAACTTCGCATAGCGCGACGCACCCCAAACGCTTGTCGTAAAGTGTTTCTTGCGTCGCAGAAAGATCCTCATTGAGGGTCTTTCTTGTTATTCACTGTAATGATTAGCTATGCAAGAAAAATTGATGCAATTTGTTCGAATGTTGATTGGGAATAAAAAAATATTATTTGGAATACTCACAGGGATCATTGTCCTTATTGGTGGACTGATGTATATCCGTAGCAAAGATTCGCTTGCGAGTGCTTCGGAAGGTCGTATGGGCACAATACCTGATGTTGAAGTCGCGATCGCTGGAGCAACAAGTACCTTAGAAACTGGAGGAACCGGCAACTCATGGCCTGGCGAGCTTGTCTCGCTCGGCAGTGTGCCAATTCAACCTGCACGTGAAGGCACAATTGCTTCGTGGAATGTTCATGTTGGTGAAAAAGTGTATGCAGGACAGACACTCGGGACACTCTCAGCCTCTCCCCAAATGCCGGATACCATCGCAATGGTTGCGGAGAAAGCAGGTGAAGCCACAATGTCGCGAGCGAATGTCGATGCGAAACGTACTTACGTAACCGAACGGATCAAGCAACTCACTGCACTGCGTGAGAATACAGAGCAGTCACTTGATTCATCACAAGCACTCCTTGGAAATAGCGGGAGTGGAGATCTTTCGATGATCACCGCAAAGAAAGAGGTTGTACGAGCGATACTTCGTTCAACACTCGCAAAGACATACCCTGTTTTTTCTGGAAGTATTACTCCTCCGATTAAATGGAGTTCCATC
>DALYED010000007.1:6275-15070 GCA_031972735.1 Minisyncoccota bacterium
AACCTCATTTCTCCTATTGGTCAGCAAAACTCAGGGTTACGCGATCAATTCCCAGCAATTTATTTTGCAGCTAAGAGCGATGTCGAGATGGCAGGAAAATCTCCATTCGAGTCCGGACTCGCTTATTATGACCTTGCGATTAAGCTTGCTGATGCATCGCTTCCCGATGATGCTGCGTTGACTAGTTCATCACTTTCTGACCTCAAAACGATGTTGCACCAAGACCAGCAGGATTTCGTAATGGCGATCGATGAAGAGAAGAAAACCGAACTGATGGCTGTTGATTCAAAAAAAGCATCGTTCGAACAATTGCGCGAGATCGATAATGAGATTGCAACGCTCAAACAGGATCTCGCAATGGCAGAAGGAGATGTCTCTGCGAAAGAGGTTTCTTATCAAACAGTGCGAAGTGGTGTTCAGGGTGCAACGGCAATTCTTTCTCCTAAAAGCGGTACAGTATCCTCGATCACCAAGAAGATCGGTGAATTTGTGGGTCCTGGCATGCCTGTTGCTGTGGTTACGGGTGGTAGGGGTAGCGACTATGTCGTTCGTTTCCGAATTCCGAGCAATGTTCGCAAGCCTATTGTCGGAGATGAATTCTATGTGACTCGTCCAGGATTTCCTGAGACGATGCCACGCGCAAAGCTGATCGGTGTCGGTAACTCACTTGATGATACTGGGTCAGTCATGGCCGATGCACTTCTTCTTGACCCCATCGATTGGCCGGTCGGCTTATCGCTTCGTGTCATGGCGGCAACTGATTCGGGGACGCTCGATATCCCACTTGCGTCAGTGTGGTGGGATGCAAATGGTGGTGCGAATGTATGGGTGGTCTCTGATGCAGGGCGCGTATATGGAAAGAAAGTTACCCTCGGGCGAACGCTTGGCGAAAAGATTGAGATCTACAGTGGTCTTTCCCGAGGAGACCACTACATCGTCAAACCTGTTCCGGGTATTACCGAAGATATGTTGATTGATGACGTCAAAGCCCCAGAGTCTGGTCAGAAAAGTGAATCTTCTTACGAGGCAGCAATGCGCGCTATGGGTATGTAATGATCTTAATTTCACCAATATGTTAAATAAAATCATTACATGGTCTCTTGGGAACAAATATCTTGTACTTTTGTGTACCGCAATCGTTGCAGTACTTGGAATATGGAGCTTGGCAACCATGAAGGTGGATATTCTTCCCGACATCAACAAGCCGACCGTGACCGTGTTTGCAGAAAGTCCCGGGTTGGCTGCGGAAGAAGTTGAGCGCTTAGTACTTAACCCACTTGAGTCTGCAGTAGCAGGTGCTCCCGGAATTGACCGTATTCGCTCGAATGCATCATTCGCTCAGGCGACACTCAATATCGAGTTCGCATGGGGGTCAGACCCTCTGCGTAATAGGCAGATCATTCAAGAACGCCTTTCGCAGGCGGTGCTTCCTCGTGGCGTAAAACCTGTTTTGGGTCCCTCAACATCGCTACTTGGGGAGATCATGTGGGTCGGCATCACTACGAAAGATCCAAGTATTACTCCCATGCAACTCCGTACGCTTGCGGATTGGACGATTCGTCCAGCGATACTCAAGACCCCTGGAGTGGCGAATGTCCTCGTCATGGGTGGCGACGTACGTGAGTGGCAAATTGCCCTGAACGCAGAACGTATGCGTCGATACGGATTCATGATTGAAGATGTGCGAACAAAAGTCGAAGGCGCGATTACCAACAAGAGCGGAAACATCCTCGTCGAGGATGACAAAGAATACCCGATAAGAATCCTTGTGGCACCAACGGAGGCACAAACACTTGGAGAGCTTGCGATCGGGCGTACACCAGAAGGAAGCATTGTACGGCTCGCTGATATCGCGAATGTCTCCGAGTCACCGAGTCCCGTTCGGGGGTCCGGTGCGATTGACGGGAATCCTGGCGTCATCCTGCGAGTCATTCGTCAGCCTGATGCACAGACACTCGAGGTCACCGATGCCATCGATGTGACGTTCAAATCCCTCAAAGCGAGCCTTCCAGAAGGAGTAGAGCTTCATCCTGATCTGTTCCGTCAGGAAAACTTCATACGCGCAGGACTTGGGAATGTCACTGGAGCGCTCCGTGATGGAACGTTCCTTGTCATTATTGTGCTCATCATCTTCTTGATGAATGTGCGCACGACAATGATCACGCTTACTGCGATACCGCTCTCGATTCTTGTTACTGCGATCGTCTTCAAGCAGTTCGGTTTGTCGGTGAACGTCATGACACTCGGCGGTATCGCTGTTGCGGTCGGAGAGCTCGTCGATGATGCAATTGTTGATGTTGAGAACATCTTTCGTCGCCTTCGGATCTGGAAGCAGAAAGGAAAAAAGGAAGAACGAGAGGAAGTTGTGCGGAGTGCGTCCAGTGAAGTGCGTAACAGCATCGTCTATGCAACCCTTCTTGTGACCGTCGTGTTCCTTCCGATCTTCTTCATGCCAGACATTGAAGGACGACTACTCGCATCGCTCGGCGCAGCGTACCTTGTCTCGCTCATCGCCTCGATGGCAGTCTCACTCACGGTGACCCCGGTACTTTCAGCGCTTCTCCTCAGCGACAAGTCACTCGAAGGACACGAAAAAGAGACACGAGTCGTTCTTGTGGTCAAAGAAAAGATTACCCCATGGATTGCTTGGTGTATCACGAATGTGAAGATGGTCGCCGGAGGAGTGTTCATCGCGCTACTCCTTACTGTGGGACTTTATTTCTTCGCGGGAAAAGAAGGTATCCCACCGTTCAATGAAGGTTCTGCGGTAGTTATGCTCTTCCTTCCTCCGGGAACGGCACTTTCAGCTACCAATGACTATGTGACGAAACTCGAGAGTGCACTCCTCACAATCCCTGGCATTCGCCAAGTGTCTAATATTGCCGGACGTGCTCCAGCAGATCCACACGGAGGAAGCGCGAATGCGAGTGAGATCCAGATTGCCTTCAAGCCGGGGTACTTCGAAAGTGATCGCGAGCGCCTGTTTGCTGACATTCAGAAAACACTCGATCGCTTCGGCGGAGCAGATTACAGCCTTGGTCAACCAATCACGCATCGCGTTGAAATGCTGCTTTCCGGCGTACGGGCACCGATTGTCGTCAAAGTGTACGGGGATGATCCTCTCAAGATGGATGAGGCGGCGAAGCAAGTACTTGCTGAACTCAAGAAACAAAAAGGCATAACGAATCCACGCATACAGCAGAATACCGTAGTTCCTGAGTTTCGTGTCTACGTCGATAATGGGCGTGTTGCAGAAGAAGGTCTTTCTTCTGGTGAGGTCGCCTCGGATCTCGAGATGGGACTAATGGGCGATACGCTCGGACAAGTACGTCTTGGATCTGCATCAGTAGATGTTGTTGCTCGATATGATTCAGAATCAAAGGGTGCAATGTCATCTCTCCGGGACCTCTCACTTCCTTATCAGAATGCGGCATCGCTTGGTTCTGTCGCTGATGTTCGAGTTGAAGGTGGGCTTAATAGCGTAGACCACGAAGGAGGCAAACGTGTATTGGTCGTGTCTGCGAATTATGCAGGCCGAGATATTGTTGGTGAGGTGGGAGCGGCAAAGGATGCTCTCCTTTCTGGGAAACTTCCTGTCGGGGTGACACTCTCGTTCGAGGGAGATTATCAAAGTCAGAAAGAAAGTACACGGAGATTGCTCCTTGTATTTATTGTAGGACTCTTGATGATCATTGTGGTCTTGTATCGTGCGTTCAGATCGGTGCCGATACTGCTTCTTGTGCTTGCGAATATCCCCACCGTGATGATCGGGGGAATGCTCGGAGTTTGGATAACAGGTGGAACTATCAATCTTGCGCATTTAGTCGGTTTCATTTCTCTTGCGGGAATAGTCTCACGCAATGGGATCATGCTCATCGGACGCACGCTCACCCTTGTGCGAAACGAAGGAGCACCGTTTACAATGGAGACCATCATTCGCGCGACACTCGATCGTGTCACCCCAGTTCTGATGACATCACTTGTCACTTCTCTTGCGCTCATCCCACTGCTTCTTTTTGGCGATGAACCTGGAAAAGAGATGCTTCACCCGCTTGCAGTGGTGATCTTTGGCGGGCTCCTCTCATCAACGATCATTTCGCTCTTTCTCACCCCTGCACTCCTCTATCGGTTCGGGAAACGTGCGGTATTACAACTTAACAAAGAATCCTCGTCAGGATTCTAATAATTCCAATTTATATGGAACATATTCATGGAAGAGATAGCCCAAAAATTATGCGATAAGTTAATAAATTAAATCAATTCAAAAAAATACATATGAACAACACAACAACAATTCTCGCCATTATCATTGCACTTTCAGTTGGTGGTGCTGGCGGTTACTTTGCAGGACAGAACGGAGCTAGCACGGCGAACGCTGCGCAAGTACAACAAATGACAGACATGATGAAAACTGACGGCACAAGCATGGATAAAGCGGGTGGAATGATGGTGCAAGCCGGACAGCTCTTGCAGGATCGTGGCGCGAAGTACAACGATCAAGAAATGCTCATGATGGGAAAAGATCTCTCCACTGTGGGCAAGAAGCATCAATCAGATGGTCAAAGTATGACCGGCGGTAACATGATGGGGATGACCGAGGGTGGCAACATGCAGAGTATGCCCGGAATGGACATGGACGGAATGAAAATGTAACAACAACGCGCAGTCTGACACGAGAAACTCATTCGTGACTCACAAGAAAACGATATACTTAATCTATGAATCATTCACACAACCACACATCTGAAGAAACACTCTACACTTGCCCCATGCATCCGAAAGTCCTGACGAGTGCTCCAGGAAAGTGTCCTGGGTGCGGAATGGATCTGATTCCTGTTTCGAGCAAAACGATGGATGGTATTGCCGTGAAAAAAACTGACGTTCATGCTGGGCACGACATGTCGACAATGAGTCATATGAATCACGAGTCAGCAATGACCAATCCTCAAATGGCAAAGCAAATGGAAGCCGACATGCGCCAACGTTTTTTCATCTCACTTGCACTTACTGTTCCAATCGTACTCTATTCGCCAATGGGGGAAATGCTGTTCGGAATCTCACTTTGGTCACCGATTCCAAAAAACCTACTGCTCTTCGTCCTCACAACACCCATCGTGTTCTGGACTGGCTCAATATTCATTACCGGGACCTACTACTCGCTCAAAGCACGAAAGCTGAATATGTCCGTCCTGATTGCAACGGGAGTGCTTGCAGCGTATCTCGGCAGTATCGCGCTTGCGCTCATCGGCGGAGGAGATGCATTTTATGAGGCGGCAGCAATGCTGATCACATTCGTTCTTTTCGGGCATTGGATGGAAATGAAGTCACGTCGCGGAACATCTGATTCATTGCGTGCACTATTCGACCTTGTCCCTCCTGAAGCAAGAGTGGTGCGGGACAGTAAAGAAGTTGTCATTCCGAGTGCAGAAGTGGTCATGGGTGATATCGTTGTGCTCAAACCTGGAGACAAAGCTCCCGTTGACGGAGAGGTCGAGAGTGGTGAAACGACGATCGACGAATCTCTTGTGACCGGAGAGTCACTTCCTGTCTCAAAAAAATCTGGTGACCAAGTGATTGGCGGGTCAATTAATCAAGGCGGTGCGATACAATTCCGCGCAACAAAAGTTGGGAAAGACACTGTACTCGCGTCTATTATTAAGATGGTCGAGACAGCGCAGAATTCCAAGGCACCAGGGCAGCGTATCGCTGACAAGGCCGCAGCATGGTTGGTGGTACTCGCCGTCGGCTCTGGTGTTGCCGCATTCATTGGGTGGTATGTTTTTGCTGGGGCAACATTCACTGTGGCGCTTACATTTGCTATCGCTGCAATTGTCATTGCATGTCCTGATGCACTTGGACTTGCGACACCGACTGCGGTTGCGGTGGGGACAGGGCTTGGGGCAAAGCATAATATCCTGATTAAGGATGCCGCAACACTAGAAGGCGCATCACGAATAGATGCCATCGTACTGGATAAGACTGGCACACTCACGGAAGGAAGGCCGAAAGTCACTGATGTCATTGCTATCGGTAATGTCTCAGAAGAGTTGATCCTTCAGTATTCCGCAAGTGCGGAGGTTAAATCAAATCATCCGCTTTCTGCAGCAATAACTGCTGAAGCAAAAAAACGAGGCATCCCACTTCTGGCTACGGAAGAATTTCAGTCTCTTTCAGGATTGGGACTTGAAGCGGTAATTCTCGGAAAGCAAATATTGATCGGCACTGAGCGTTTACTCAAAGACAAGGGAATTGTCATCGAACACATGAATGGAGAAATTACAAAAATACTTGAGCAAGGAAAGACTATCAGTGTTATTGCGGTAGACGGGAAAGCTGTCGGGCTCATTGGTATTTTTGATGCTGTTCGTGAGTCATCAAAAAAAACGATAACGGAATTGAAAAGACTAGGAATTGAGACATCGATGATAACCGGTGACAACAAAAAGATAGCGGAAGCGGTTGCGATCGAACTGGGAATAGACAGAACGTTTGCAGAAGTCTTACCGAAAGATAAGGCGAGCTATGTAAAGAAACTTCAGAGTGAGAGAAAATTTGTCGCAATGGTAGGTGACGGGGTGAATGATGCGCCCGCATTGGCGCAGGCCGACATCGGCATTGCGATCGGGGCTGGAACTGATGTAGCGATCGAAACTGCGAATATTGTGCTCATGAAATCAGACCCGTATGATATTGTTGCGGCGATCCGCCTATCGAAAGCAACGGTACGCAAGATGAAACAAAATCTTTTCTGGGCGGCAATCTACAATGTGCTTGCAATACCAGTTGCCGCAGGGGTATTTTACACATCACTTGGTTGGTCACTGCGCCCTGAGATTGCAGCCCTCCTCATGTCCGCCTCCTCAATCATTGTCGCAACTAATGCTGTATTACTCAAAAGAGTCGAGTCCAAATTAAAAGTATAAATCTACCAATCAAATTAAAAAATATGAATAAAAATCTTCTTATCATTGGGGCCCTATTAGTTGGCTTTCTTGGCGGACTATATGTCTACAATCAGAATAGATCTGACACTTCTTCTCTTGCGAAAAATCCTATCTCGACCGAAGTCGCGGGGCTGGTATCTTCCCCAACCTCTTCTCCTGTTGTTGAGCTAAAGGATGGAGATACATATGATCTCACTGCTTCTATTGTAAAGCGTACGATAGCGGGTTCGGAAGTGAAGATGCTCGCGTACAATGGCTCGATTCCCGGTCCAATCATTAAGGTTGTACAGGGTGCGGAGGTGACGATCAACTTTAAGAATAATATCGACATTCCAACGACACTCCACTCGCACGGACTTCGCCTCGATAACGCATATGATGGCGTTCCCGACCTCACGCAAAAGGAGATACCCGTCGGTGGCACTTTCATCTATAAGCTCAAGTTCCCCGATGCGGGAATGTATTGGTACCACCCACACATCCGCGAAGATTACGCACAGGAGCTTGGTTTGTATGGAAACTATCTGGTCGAGCCTACCGATGTGAATTATTGGAACCCTGTCAACCGTGAAGTCCCGCTTTTCCTCGACGATATTTCGATGGAAAACGGAAAGGTCGCCCCGTTTTACCAAAAGACTGCAAATCATACGCTGATGGGGAGATATGGTAATGTGATGCTGATAAATGGTGACGATCATTACCAGATTACCGCAAAGAAAGGAGAAGTGGTTCGCTTCTACCTCACCAACTCGGCGAATGTGCGGCCGTTCCGCTTTGCTATCGATGGAGCAAAAATGAAACTCGTTGGAGGTGACAATGGTGCCTATGAGCACGAAACATGGACGGATGGCGTGATCATTGCTCCATCGGAACGATATGTCGTCGAGGTGCTATTCGACCATGCAGGGACATATGCACTTCTCAATCAGACCCCAGATAAGACAACACCACTTGGAAAAGTTATGGTTACCGATGATGCTGTTGCATCATCATACGCGAGCACATTCACGGTACTGAAGACGCATGAGGAAGTAGTAAAAAGCATTGACCCTTTTCGTCAATTCTTTGAAAAACCCTTAGACAAGCAGATAAACCTCACTGTTGATTTGAGTGCAAGCATGCAAAAGATGATGGGAGGAAGCAGTTCTGGGGGAGGGATGATGGGAGGCATGAAGATGGGTGGCGGAAGCCACATGATGCCTGATGGCACCATGATGGGAGGCGGAGGAATGATGATGGAAATCCCCAAGGATGGAATCGAATGGGAGAATACTATGCAAATGATGATGGACAGTATCCCTGATACGTCGATGGTGAAATGGAAGATCGTCGATCAGGCGACGAACAAAGCGAATATGGACATCGACTGGAAGTTCAAGGTTGGAGACAAGGTGAAAATCAGGATCAATAACGACGCGAAGTCGATGCATCCGATGCAACACCCGATTCATTTCCATGGGCAACGCTTCTTAGTGCTCAACCGCAATGGTGTAGAGCAAACAAATCTTGTCTGGAAAGATACCGTACTCGTCCCTGCAGGACAGTATGTCGACATTCTCCTTGATGCCTCGAACCCAGGAACATGGATGGCGCATTGTCACATTGCAGAACATCTTGAGTCAGGCATGATGTTTGACTTTAAGGTGGAGTAAAAAATATTAAAATGTAAAACAACCCACGTAATGTGGGTTGTTTTTATTTGCTTGAATTACGAATTACCCAAAGTGAGAGTTTTTTGGTTAAGAAATATTTTGTCTTTCAAGCATGAGAGTAATTCTCTTTTTTCTGCATCCTCTCCGAATTTCAGTATAAACTTAAAATAGTTACGAATATCAATATTTCCGATAACTA
>DALYED010000007.1:15080-20692 GCA_031972735.1 Minisyncoccota bacterium
TACTTTTTGACCCTTGTGCCATCTGTTGAAATCGTTTGAATCTTGCAACTTCTGCTTTAATTTTTTCTCTAATTCCAATTTCATCAATGGCCACTTTCTCCATGAGCTCCTGGAATTGTTCGATTAGATCTACTTCATTGATGTAGCCACATTTGCAATTTTTATCTCTTACCTTTGTGCATCCATAGTACACATGTCGATTTACACTCCCATCCTTCAATTTTTTAAACTTCTCATCAGCACAGATTCCTGATCCACACAGTCCGCAAGTCATTAGCTTTGTAAACGCGAATTCCTTGTTCTCAACTCTCATGACATTATTTCTCATTTGGGATTGCACCAGATCAAATAGTTCTTTAGTGATAATTGAATCATGTTTTCCTGTGTACCAGTTACCGCTCTTTTTGGGATATTCAAAAACTCCATAGTAGAAGTGATTCTGTAGAAGACAATAAATATTACTTAGTGTGAGGTTCTTGTTTCCTCCTGCAGTCTTAAAGTTGAGTTCAAATTTTAGCCAGTGGTAGATCTTTCGACCACTCCACTTTTCATATGCGACTCGCTCAAACATTTTCCGTATGATCGGAGCCCGTTCTGGGTCCACAAGTGTTTGGCATTTTCTATCAACTCGTTTTTCTTTCAGATAGCCAGTAGGGGCGGGGCCTGGCCACAATCCCATCTCGACCCTTGTTCTTAACCCTCGCTTCACATTAATGCTTTTGTTGTCGTTTTCGAGTTTGGCTTGGCTACAGAGGATCATCAGCAAAAACTTTTCGTTTGGCGAGTTTCTAAAATGTTGTCCATAAGTGCGGATCTCATGAAGTGCTTTTTGATCCATGAGATCAACGACCGATCCGAGATCACCTGCGTTACGACTTAGTCGGTCTGGTGCCCATGTAAGGATTCCGTTGTATCGTCCACGTCTAATATCTTCGAGTAGCTCCTTAAAAACGGGACGTTGACCAGAGTCTTTTGCGGAGTGTGCTTCGCGTCTGATATCGATTACTTGTAGCTCTTCTCGTTCTGCGATCTGAAGCATCTCCTTAATTTGAGAATCTATTGATAATGCCTGCTTTTCGTCCTGCTCTGTTGATTTGCGTGCATACAGCACATACTTTACCTTCACTACTGGTAATACGATCTGAGGCCCCGTAGGGGCTATTAGTGCGCTTTCCATAGACACCCATTAATGACAGAACCACCCGTTTTGCTAAGCAGGGGGTGTTGGCAACATGTTGGCAACTATTTAGTACTGATCGCCAATGTCCACATAGTCGCTATAGCGCACAATGTCATCATCTGTCGTGCCTGGACCAATTGCGGCCATGATCCATGTCGGCTCTCGGTAGTGTTCCTCTGCGATTTGGTTCAGGAGCATTGAGAGAGCGTCTGCTGCATCATCGTGTTTTTCAACGCCAAAGCCAACTATTTGCTCAATGATTTCCTCGGCTCCGGTTCTTGGAAATTTGACCTTTCCAGACCGAATCATTGGAGCCGTGAGCGCTAGTCGTGTCCGCTTGTCTGCCGTGGGGCGGACTGCAACTGCCTTGATGTTCATGGTTTCAAGCATCTGCGCCAATGCATCCTGGTATCCGATACTTTCGACGTAGAGCATGTCGTGTCGACTCGAAAGCGTGGTCGCCTTCATGCTTCTGAGTAGGTCTACTTGTTCTGGGAAATTTAGTTTCTTAATGATCGGATTTGGGAGAATGTATATGCGAAGCTTTTCAGCTCGCCCGAAGATCATCGCACTCACAACAGCGGTGTAATCCGCGGTTTCATTTTTGGAGATCGCAAGATCAACGGCTGCATATGTACCACGGTACGCCCGATGAGTTATCGGTGGGAGCGCGTCATAGTAATTAATCCAGTTGGGGTCGATGACCTGATCATCGTCAGGAATGATGTTAAGCAGATACTCCCGTTGCCATGCGACATCATTTCCGACCTTTTGGCGTTCCTCCTCAATTTCAGTCATTGAGGGAAACTTTCCTGGCCACAGTATTGCTTCGTTATCATCAAGAAGGGGATAGCGTCGATATTCACCTGTGAGGTTTCCTTTTTTGAGATCATCTGCGACTCGCATAAGTAGTGAGTCCTCATGCAACAAGTTGCCGATAATGATTAGTCGAGTATCGCGATCTCCTGCTGGGATTACCTCCCCAGTGAGCCACTGATGAGTCTTTTGTCGCCCCTCACGTGTCTTTGTAGAGGAAATATCCTCGACGTCGTCACAGATTATCAGGTCGGGACGATATTGGTTGTGACGCAGTCCTCGAACGCTTTGCTCCGCTGAAGCTACTGTTATTCGTGCTCCGTAGTTTGAGAATACAAGGGAACTTGAACCCCACTCATCATTCTCTTCTTGGAATGGACCCAGGTCACTTCGAAGTAGCTGGTTATTTTCCAGCTCTCTACGGAGATTCATCATGTGCTGTTTGGCCTGACTACGCGTATGGCAGAGAATGAGCACGAACTTCTTTTGTTGTCGTCCAAGAATCGACCAAATGGGGTACGATGTTGTAATAATGGTTGATTTTCCAGATCCGCGGAATGCGACGATAAACAGATTTTTCACTAAGTTATTTTCAGTGAGCGCAATAATTTCTTTCTGAAAGTCCGCAGTCGCGTATTTCACATAATGAGCAAAATACAGGTGGAAGAAGTACAGATGGCTCTCTCTAGTGATTGATGTCCGCACTATTCGATCGTTGATCATCTTCTCGAGAAGGTTCTGTGGGATTATTTTGTTGAGATTCATGGTTTTGGATTGGTTGATTAATTGTTTCCATTGGAATAAACGCAGCAAGCCGAAGCGCTTCACGAATAACCACTTCTTGTTCAGGCGATAGCTTTCCGTCGTCAAACTTCGCGGTCACCTCGACCTTGTCTCTAAATCTAGGATTGCGATGACGAAGCCAGAACGATATGGCCGACCAGTTTTTGTCGCGTATCATGCTCAAGAGCTGACTCTCGCTCATGTCGTTGACGAGGGCCTCACCCTCGATCAGGGCGGTCTCCATTTCTTTACGGAATTCTTCGTCATCATTGCGCCAGCGATAAATACTGTTGCGGGATATTCCTGTCTTTTCGCAAGCCACTTGGATAATCGGGATCTTCCGTAACTGTGCGAGGAATTCATCCCGCTTCTTATTCTTTTTCATGGCGGCGAATGATTGTTGCCTTACGACCTGTTAATTTCTCGTATCGACGAATTGCGAGATCGCAGAATGTGGGCTCAAGCTCTACAGCAAAGACGCGGCGCTTTAACTGCTCTGCGGTCACCATGGTGCTTGCAGACCCCGAGAAGCTATCAAGGATGATGTCGCCTGGGCGAGTGCACCTGCGAATGGCTTTCTCGTGCAGCTTCGGTGGCTTGGAGGTTGCGTGGGTGTAGTCCATGACTGGTAGACGTTTTGCAACCCACACATCGAGCATGTCGGATGCCTCGTCGTACATGTTGTTACCTGTGGCGATCTCCTTGTTCATCACCTCATTTAAGTTCTGGATATTCTTCGCGATGTATGGCTTGCCACGGACTCCGTATGGGCACGGCTCATAGCATTTGTTGAAGGCGACACCAGGGGTTGGGTTGTGTGAGTTCTTGAGCCATAAGCACACGCGCTTGTTCTCAATGCCGACCTCTCGATAGAGATCTTGGATCATGCCGATGTAGATCTGGTCACACCAGTAGAAGACATGAACATCATGCTTCGCGACGGATAGCGCGTTCAACATGCTCTTCTTGATGAATTCGCGGTACTCAGCATCGGTCCGAGTATCGTTCACATTTCCGCCGTAATTACCTTTACCACCAACTCCCTTGGAATAACTGACGCCACCCTTGAGGTTATAAACGGGGTCGCTATATATCATGGATGCGCGCTCATTGCCAAACAGGCGCGCGAGTACCTTTGGGTCGGTAGAGTCGCCGCAGATAAGGCGGTGAGCTCCCATTTCGATAATGTCGCCGAGCTTTGTCTTCGGCTTCGTGATTTTATTCAGTTCCTTCTCGACATCGAAGTTCTCCTCGGTCTCTGGTTCATTCCAAATGTTCGAGAGATCGGCATCACTGAATCCGATATCGGTAAGGAGATCGACGTCGAAGGATTTTAGAGATTCAAAGTCCCACTCGCCATCGTTCGTGTTGCTTTCAATCCCGATCTTATTGCGCTCCTCGTTCGTGAGCTTGCGATTTGGAACAAGCACGGTCACTTCTTTGATGCCGAGTTGCACTAATGCTCTTTTGCGTTGATTACCTGACAAAATCGTATCGTCGGTATCGATCTTGAGCACATCGTGGAAACCACGGCTTTTAATGCGCTCCATTAATTGTGTGAACTTCTCAGGCGTGATCTTCCGTGGATTTTTTGCCCAGCACTTTAGTTCGCGTACTAATCTCCGTTCTGCACGCCACACAAGTTTATCTTTTGCCATATATTTCTACGTTATTAATAAAGCAATAACGAGAAAGCCCACTTCGCGATGAAGACGCAGGGAATCAACTGGTGATTCTCTAGGCTTTCTCTACGAAGTGGGCGTGGCAAGGAGTGCGGGGCACCACCTGTAATATTCAGTTGTTCGAACTACACTACTTTGTCCACCGGGGATTCGGTCGTGATCTGTGGATCAGTTCGCGACGAGATTGTTGTTCTTTAGCGCGGAGGTGCTCGTACACGTCCCTTCCTGCGAACACGAGGAGTCCTCCCTCGGGGACCATGATCTCGATCTCTCCATTCTTAATTCGTTCCTGCAACTCAGGCGGGAAATTGAAAGTAATCTGGAAAGAGTCCGTACTTGGTGAATTTGTTTCCTTTGCCGAAGCTGCGGGGTACTTCATGGGGGAGTACATACGCCCGCGCTGTGCGGCTGTGGAGTAATTGACCGTCTGCTTGAAATCGCGCAGATGAAGCGTGATATCCGTTAGATAAATACGTTCTTTTGTTTCGACCATACACCTAGCGTACTCCTTCCATTGTGGGTGTCAAGAGTGTAAAGAAACTTTACGAAAAACTTGTATTTTGAACTCTAATTTGCTATACTGTCTTCATGCACAGCACACAAACTCTCTTATTGGGCATGGCTCGGACTATGGATCTGGGTAGTATGAGCCTGCGGCAGATCGCGAATCTATTAGGGCTTGAAAATAAGCCCCAGCTTATCAAACACCACCTTCTTCAGCTTGAAAAAGCGGGATTATTGCAAGTAAACCTCGAGGCGGGCATCGTTAAGCCGGTTTCGCGTGGTGTTAATGCATCTACGGCAGTAAAGAGTCCCTTTTATTCGCTTCCGATAGTTGGCGCAGCAAATTGCGGTCCTGCAACTGTATTTGCGGAAGAAAGGATCGAAGGGTATCTCAAGGTTTCGCCTAAATTTTTGCCTCACAGGAAGCAGGATCTCTACGTACTAGTAGCGGATGGCCCATCGATGAATCTTGCAAAAGTACGAGATGAGCTCACAATCGAAGACGGAGACTATGTCGTCGTCGATAGCTCTTCTCGCACTCCTCGAACGGGTGATATTGTGGTCGCAGTTATCGACGGAATGGCTACGATAAAACGATACAAGGAGGACAAGGAGCATGAGCGAATAGTGCTTGAGGCCGAGTCGAC
>DALYED010000007.1:20711-22701 GCA_031972735.1 Minisyncoccota bacterium
GAGGGAGATGATTTCGTGGTAAGTGGGAAAGTGGTTGATGTTATTAAGAAACCTAAAGATAAATGATATGGCAAACTATCATGTGACAAATCCGAAAGGATCAGATGTATGGAAGGTAGTGAAAGAAAAAGGCGAACGTGCTTCGGCAACAGCAGTCACACAAAAAGAAGCCGAGAAGCTTGCGAAAGAATTCTCTGCAAATTCAGGCGGAGGGGAGGTGAGAATCCATAAGCCAAATGGTGGTCCAATTCGGGATAGTGACACTGTTCCCCCAGGGCACGATCCATTCCCTCCAAGAGATAAGAAGAACTAATATGGCATACAGAAATAAAATCTATATAGCATTCGATGCAGATAGTGATATTCATTACTACCGCTTAATGCAGGCGTGGAAGCAGAACGACAATACAGATTTCGACTTCAATAATGCTCATGACATAAACGATATCCGTCCATGGAGTAGCGAAGACTCGATCAAGACAGCATTAAGAGAGAGAATGAAAAACTCAAAAATATTCATTCTTTTGGTGGGAGAGAAAACGAAGTTTCAAAATACATACGTGAGATGGGAGATTGAGCAGGCGATCAAGCAGGGTCTACCGATCATTGCCATAAATTTAAATGGGATGCGTTCAATAGATGAAAGCAGGTGCCCGCTTATTCTTAGAGACAAACTTGCCATTCACGTAACTTTCAATAGAGCAATTATTCAGTACGCGCTTGAGCATTGGCCGTCATCACACGATTCGTACTCAGTTCAGGGAAAATCTGAAGCCTATCATTACAAGGAGTCGGTATATACAAATCTCGGACTATGATAAGTGGAAGGTGGTTTAAAACAGGGAGATTATGGGAAATCACCAAAGACGGCGCAAGCGTCCTTGGTTTTATTACGATCATAATTACTATCGTTGAGTTTTTTCCGTCCCTGCGACCACTTTCTGATTATTTGAAACAATCATATTGTTTAGGGATATTTATTCTTTTTGCATTTATATACGGCGTCATCAAGAATCGACCCAAGAACAACTTTGTCTTCAAGATCAATAATCGTGATGTCGAACTCGGATTAAATATCGGTAGTATTGAAAAAATGCGGTCAGCATATATTGTCCCAGTGAATTCCGAATTTGATATGAATCTTAAAGGGAATGTTCAGTCGGCAAAAAGCGTGAAGTCGATGGTTATAAAAAAGTATTTTGCAGGAGATCATACGTCCGTCAAACAAAAAATCTCAAAAGAGTTGAAATCAAAGATATATATAGCTCAGAAAGAGAGTGGAAAATATAAACTTGGAACTACTGTCCGAGTTGAGACTGATGATAAAAAGAAGGCATTTTATTTTGTTGTTAATTCACACAAACTAAATGACAATCGCGTAGAGGCGCAAGAGTCTGGACTTTCTGTGACGCTAAGTGGTCTTTGGTCATACATATCTACACATGGGGCAAAAGAAGATATAGCCATACCCCTCCTCGGTACAGGAAATGGGAGACTCAAAATGCCGAGAGAAGAAGTTTACAAAGAAATTGTTAGATCCTTCATTGCTTCATGCTCAGGGAAAAACTACTGCGAAAGAATGACGATAGTTGTTCGAGATGAGGATATCGCAAAGTGCAAAATTAATGTTGACGAATTAGTTGAATTCACGAAATTAAATACAAAATATGCAGATTTTGCTATTAGTGTTACCCCAAGTAGCGTTAATTCAATTGAATAATTATTTTGAAATACTAAATGAAAACATCTGCAGATATTAAAATGTATTTTCAGAAATTGACACGAAAACAGATCGTATCCTTTATTATTTTTTTATGTGCTGCTATTTTTGCGTACCTCATGGCAAAGTATGGAGAGCAAGTACAGAAGATTGGCTATGTTGTATTAATAGCTGAACTTCTAATACTAACTCTCATAACTTGGGGAATGGCAGGACACACAGTAATGAAAGTGCTCTTTGGGGTAAGTGTGGGGTTGTCGCTGTTGATCT
>DALYED010000007.1:22711-33361 GCA_031972735.1 Minisyncoccota bacterium
GCAGAGTTATTGTGATGTACCCGCTACATTGCGGACTTCAACGAGCAACAGTGCGCTTATGTCACTTATTGGGTTTGGAATTATATACATTGGTTTTGATTATCTTCGGTTACTTCGCAAAGAAATTATGGATCGACTGAAAACCCTCAGTGAGATTAATAACCATAAAAGACCCTGGCTAGTGGTCGTTCCGTATGGCTTATTCACAGGCTTATTTACTTGGCAGGTGGTACAAGTACTAGTACCAATTATCAATTCACTTTGCGTGTACACAAGGTGAATTGATCCATGAAAGTTGATGAAGCACTTAGATGCCTCAATCAATTACTCGAAGAACGCCAACCCAAGACGTTTAGTTGTACGTGGATCATAGCGAATGCACCCAGTATATATCAATGCATATGGAAAAAAGTTAAGACGGAAAACGGTGATGTTGATTGGGATACAGTAACTAGTGCGCTCGATCGCACATTCCAACGACGTTTTGTACGATATCGAAAACGGTTGGTGAAGCCATACGAAAACATCTCTGAGGTTGAGGTCATTATGACCAAAAACAAAGACCGACTATATACTCTCTTTGCTCCCATAACTGAACGGGATAAGTTAACTCAGCATCGAATTATCATAAGACTTGTACGAATTGGACAGAGAGGAAACGTCTGCGCTCAAGCAGAACTTATTAAATGGATTACATTCATCACGGACGATTGGATAGATCGCTACCCGCAGATGCTTCGCTGGAAAGGATACGAGGATGAGGTGGGGGATAAGATCAGACACTGTATCCGTTGCTATCGTTACACAGGATCATTTCTCGGTTACCTATTTAAGACCCTTGAGTATTCCGCTAGGGGCAAGCCACCACTGTGTTCCCTGGATGACATGGTACTTGGTGGCGCAAAGCGATTGAGTGAGTACGTAACTACTGAGGAATAGTGACACACTAGGATCTCATTCCTGTGTCACTTTTGTCACTATTTTAACGTGCCCGAGACCCTTCGTTGTGATAATCTGAAACTAAGCGATTCGGTCAAGGTGGGCTTGGCCGACCACGGTTCTAACTCGAGACGGCCAGCCAACTTGAGCTAGACCGAGATACGTCTAAAACTCAATAAGCAACTCCGTCCCAAAACGTCATACCGGCTGAGTGCCGTATCCAGATTGAAAAACACCCAACAGGGTGTTTTTCAATTGCGCGATATATATCTGCACAGTTTATGCACAGGGTTATCTACATTTTACATTTCCGCGTATTCATCATGCTCTGTCATACTGAATGAAGTAACAGCTACGGGGGAAAGCTCTTTACTCAAGTTTTCATCTTCTTAATTAAGATGAGAATAATTTTCTTAAATTTATGAGCGTAAGTATGTTTAGAAAACCTAAGAAAAATTCTAAAGGTTTTAGTTTGAAAAATGTTTCAGTCCTTTTTACAATAGTTTTCCTGATTGCAAATCCGTCTCTTGCAACTGCCGCAAACAATGATCCATTTCGAAATGGTCGTGATGCAGTAAATCCCAAGCAGTCGCTTGGCGTCGCACAATCCTCGGGAGCAATGACCTACAGCTATCCGCTCGTTATACCTCCTGGACGCAACGGTGTTCAGCCCGATCTTTCTCTTTCATACTCAAGTGCAGACAAGCGTACTGATAGTCCATTCGGATACGGTTGGTCGATGAACCTTCCATATATAGAACGTGTTAACAAGGCTGGCACTGATAAACTTTTTAATCAAGATCGTGATCATTCCTACTTCACCTCTTCACTTTCGGGAGAGCTGCTTCCAATAAAGAATTCAACTCCAGTTGGAGGAAGTTTTCTTGGCGTGAGTATGTCGACGGAACCACTGCCAGTCTTCGACCTGAACGCGTTATCGCTTGGATTCTTTGATCCTAATTCACTCGCAGCGGCAGCCACAGCTGACGCAAAACCAGTTCCTGAAGTTTCTGATGCTGCTGTGCGTTCGATGCATACCTTTATGGATACGTTCAAGCCGATCAAGGAATACCACCCGAACGAAGAAGCAGAATTTAATGCACTCCGCGCGAAGGCAGCAGAAGATGCCCAGCTTCCTCGGTCAGGATTTCCAATTGTCATGGGGTCATCGTCAGTTGTCGACATCGCTTCAGACGAACCTGCACATGACCCTATTCCTCCTCAGGTATTTGAGAAAGGGAAGCCTGTTTGGATTAATTCGCAAGAAATCATAACCTACGATACTCCTGATGGACAACTTCATCCGGGCGAATATGCGCTTCAGCCTGACGGAAAGACGTACTTTGCGTTTATGCCTACAACTACAATGGAGACGGCAACGAGTACGTACGAAATCCCCGCATACCTTCAAAGTGTAGACGATTCCTCACTCCTCAAGGATATGAAAGAAGTCCGCGATACTGGACGAGCCTATGTCCATACTTTTTATGACGGAGTAGATACTTGGAAGATGCGCGCATCTGGTGACGAATATTCTGGACTCAATGTCCTTGCTCCGACTTACCCTAAATACAGTGAGCCACTCACACTTTCCGCGATACTTCGTGCACTTTCTCCCGCAAAACTCTTTGCGAAAATCATCGATGGGATTGTGGGTCTTAAGACTGCACTTGCAGCGATCGCGTTTGATAATGCCACCTCATATACTTCCTGTGCTTCTGGGACTTCATGCACTTATTCATATACCGTGACCGGATCGAGTAATCTTCTTGTTTGTAATGACATCACCTATTGGGGGAATCCCGGCACAATGACGATGAGCTATGGTGGACAGTCGATGACGAGAGTGGGATCTCAACAATATGATTCATCAATAGCTGGACAGCCGACATATATGGACACCTTTTCTCTTCAGGGTGCGCCGACCGGGTTGAACAGTCTTGTCATCACAACACAGAATAGTGTAACCGGTTTCTATGCCCACTGCGCTTCCTACACTGGAGTAGACCAGGCAAGCCCAATCGAATCCAATACACAACATATGGTTGGCTATAGTACATGCACGAATGACAGCCTCTCACTTGCTACTCAGAACGACAATGCATGGATCGTTGGTCTTTGGGGGGATGATGCTGGACGCTCACACACTGCTTCTGCGGGGACAGTTCGCACTGATGATAGCCAAGGGGTGATTATCGATCTTGGACCGAAAACTCCAATAGGAACGACGACGGTAACAAGCGTACCGAATGCTGGTACTGGGTGTATTGCAACCGGAGTAACGCTAAAACCTAATACCAATCTCATTACTGCAACTGCGCTTCAGGTCGAAGGACTCACTAATCCATCGAATATCTCGAAGCCATCTCCGAGTTTCTCGGCGATTTATACTCACGCATCGGGGACACCTCTTGCAACTTCGTACGAGATACAGGTCTCGAATTCATCTAGTTTTGCGAGTACATACTGGGCTTCTGGTAAACAAACCCTCTCATCTTCGACTCCAACTGGGCAACGTACCCCGCTCATCTATGCAACCACCACGTTCCAAACTGATGGATTGACATACTACTGGCGCATCAGGTTCTGGGATCAAAATAATGTTCAGGGTGCATGGTCTTCGAGTGGTGACTATTTCATTATGCAGGTAGCAGGGGACTACATGGCGAAGGTTGATGATGGGTCATTCGTTCGCTACACCTACGGCACAGATGGCTCATGGACTGCATACGACAAACGAGGATGGAAGTATACGTTCGGTGCAACGAACAACGCGCGTATTTTTGATTCTACCGCATCGTCCTCAATCTATCGTTGGTATCTTGAACGCGTAACTGATCCGAATGGAAATGGCATCATCTATAACTACACAAAGGATGGTGGTCAAGTCTATCCGAACTATATCGACTATACAGACCATCAAGGTGGATCGCTCTATGAGGTAGCGTTTACAAAAGATTTTTGTGATAAAAATGGCTCTCCGTGTGCTCCGTTCGCAACCTCATCGATGTACGGCTTTCCAGTGTTCACGCGCTACCTCATCTCCGATATCACTGTTTCAAATGCCGCACTTGGCGCGGGTGTCATTCGTCGCTATACACCGACGTATTCTACAGGAGACAACCAGTCCAGAGTGTTGCTCGCTTCGATAAAGGACACCGGATATGCCGATGGTAGCGGAGGATTCGGTGCAAGCACTCTTTCTCTTCCTGTTACTAAATTCCAATACCAGACTAGCACCTCAACTTGGACAGAAGTCACTGATCCTAATTCGTATCAGGTGAATTTCGACATCACCAATACCGCAAACGACGACAAGGGATACCGCCTCTTCGACGTCAACGGTGATGGGCTCCCAGATTGGGTGCAGAGCGATGGGACGACGAAAGCAATCAGGTTCAATACCGGCAAAGCCTGGGGAACTGCGAGTTCCACATGGTCGACCCCACTCTCGTTCTCGGTCACTAATGCCGAGCAGGGCGTACGTACCGCTGATGTCAACGGCGACGGACTCATCGATCTTGTCTCAGCGTCATCAAGTAAGATCGTCTATCTCAATAATGGAACGAGTGGGTGGAATGCGAGCACTACGATGTCATTCCCTGAGAGCTTCATTGATGGGAGTAATAATGATCTTGGTGTGCAGCTCGTTGATGTGAACGGTGATGGAATTGCGGATGTGTTCCGTTCGTCTTACTCGAGTGGAACAGGAACGACAAGCAAGGTCTATATTGGTAATGGTTATGGCTGGACGCAGGATCTCGGCTGGACCATTCCTGAAGTACTCATCAATAATTCTAAAGATTCCGCTGTTCGTCTCTACGACTACAACGGAGACGGACTTGTCGATATCATCTTTTCTCCTTTCCCTCCATCTGGAGCAGGAGGAGAACCGACTCGAGTTTATTACAATACCGGACATGGTTGGCAGAAAGACCCGAGTGTCATCGTCCCATTTGCATTTGCAGAACCTGCTGCCACCCTGAGTTCAGCTGATCGAGGGGTTCGTTTCGCCGATTTTAACAGCGATGGGTGCGTGGACATGGCGCAGGGTCTCACCAGTCTCACAAAAGACATTCGTTTCTCAAACTGTGGCACAGGATGGAATAATTCTGTCACTGGGACACTTCCTGAATATTTCCGTGACTCCGCAAGCGATTATGGTGTGCGTATGGAGGATGTGAATGGTGATGGGCTCCCTGATATGGTGCGTGGGTTCTTTGATTCAGGAAGTAGCGTTCATACACAGAAGGTTTATCTTAAGAACGGTAATTTCCCTGATCTGTTGAAACAGGTCGATAATTCCAAAGGAGGGAAGACAACCGTATCCTATCAATCGAGTACTCGTTATCTCGACCAAAACGGCAATCTCGCCAACCCCAATCTTCCGCTCGTAGTACAGACTGCAAAGACTATTACTACGGATAGCGGTACATTCGTTGGTACTCAGCGGGTCATTGCAACGACCACCTACGAATATCAGCGCGGATATTACTACTCGACATCTTCTGATCTTTTGAATCGTCAGTTCACCGGCTTTGGCCTCGTGATGGAATCAAAGCCGAATGCGGCGACGACCAAGACCTATTTCCATCAAGGAAATTCTTCCGACAGCTCGAATGGAGAATACAATGACAATATTGCGAAAGCAGGAAGACCCTATCGCGTTGAAACACTCGATGGAACGAGCACCTCTGCGAATCTCTATTCACGCACAATCAGTAAGTGGGCGCGGGCAGACTATGGTGATGGACGCAATTTCGTGAAGCTAGTGAATGTGCTTAATCAAGTCTTCGATGGCGACTCAACTCATCGTGATACTGCCGCATCCTCTACTTATGACGATCTGACAGGCAACGTTTCAGTTCAAGAATCGCTCGGTGAGGTTATTGGCAACAGCGATGGTACTTGGAGTGACACTGGAAACGACAACGCGACCACGACATATTCGTATGCGGCAAGCTCAACACTACCAGCAATGTCTCTTCCATCCCGCGAACTTGTTGTTGATCAATCGGGAACAACCGTCAAAGATTCAAAGTTCTATTACGATAATCTTCCCATCACCGGCCTCAGTAATGGCAATCAAACCAAAATCGAAAGTCTGATTTCAGGATCTAGCTATGCGTCGACGACGAGAACGTACGACAGTTATGGAAATGTTGCCACTGCGACCGATGCACTCGGTAATGCGACCGCATTTGGATACGACGGGTACAACTTCCTTCCGATTACCATCACAAATGCACTTAGTCAGCAGAAGCTGGTGAGCTATGACTACTCTTCAGGCAAGGCTGCTACGACCACCGATGCCAATAATCAGACGGTCGTAACGGTATTTGACGTGCTTGATCGTCCAATACTTGAGAAGATACCTGATTTCACGACACCCTCAACTTTTGTTACGAAATCCGCATATCTCTACACAGATGCGACTACCACTGTTTCTTCGGTAAAGAAGACCAGCTACCTCTCCTCTGCAACCTCTACCGATAATTTCGTCTTTACCGATGGATTCGGTCGCACGATGCAGACAAAGAGTGAAGCGGAGGCGGGGAACGGTTGGATGACGAAAGATACGTTCTATAACCAGATTGGAAGTGTGGCCTCCGACACAGTGCCGTACTTTACCAGTGCATCGACCTGGGGCGCGCCGACCACAACCCCCTCGCTTTTCACTAACTATTACTACGATGTCATGGGTCGTGTTGCGACGGTGACCGACACTATCGGAACCTCACTCTCCCGATACAATGATTGGCAGGTGACGAGTGTTGATGCACTCGGAAACAAGAAAGACGCGTACAAAGACGCGTACGGCAATCTTTCTCAAGTCATCGAATATCTCACCACCAGTTCCTCCGCTACAAGTACATACACTTGGAACCGACTTGGAAAGATGACGAAGCTCACTGATGCGCTGGGTAACGTCCGCAACTTTACCTACGATCTCTTGGGAAGACTTACGAAGTCCGAGGATTTGCATACCCCCGCTGATTCCACCTACGGATCTTCAACCCGCAACTACGATGTAGCTGGAAATGTGACCACAGTGGTGACCCCAAACAATCAGACGGTTAATTATACATATGATAAACTCAATCGTCAGCTCACGGAAGACTTTACTGGTGGAAGTGGCACAGAAATAGTCTACACCTATGACACTTGTACAAATGGAGTGGGGAGATTGTGTAAAGTAATTAAACAGGGCGATGCAACTACTACCTATCTCTATAACCCAATCGGACTCACAACAACCGAAGCGAAACAAATCGGCACTGTGTGGGGCACGACAACTACCTCGTATCTGCGAAACGGTGCGACAAATATCGCTATTTACCCTGATCTC
Organism: Minisyncoccota bacterium; assembly: GCA_031972735.1. Taxonomy (GTDB): domain Bacteria; phylum Patescibacteriota; class Minisyncoccia; order Phycocordibacterales; family UBA6899; genus MHLP01. The sequence goes on from DALYED010000007.1 coordinate 30,000, forward strand.
TCCCAAGTCGGCTACATCTACGACGATGCTGGATTACTTGAAACAGTGCTCGATAAGGAACCAAGTGTCGCGACCACAAGTATCATCCTCTCTCTTGGCTATACTCCCGCCGGACAGACCAGTGTGATCAAATACGCAAATGGGGTTACTGCCACATCGACGTATGATCAGACCAAAAAATATCGTCTCTCTGGGAAGACTGCGGGGAAGGGTACTTCAACCCTACAAAACCTTTCCTATGTTTACGATTTAGTTGGGAACATCACTCAGGTTTCGGATATTGCTTCGTCTTCTGCACGCAAGACGGTGAATTACGCGTACGACAATCTCTATCGACTTCTCACCGCGTCGACGACAGCGGTCGCGACCGGTACAAGCCCCTATGCCCAAACTTTTGCATACGATGTGCTTGGTAACATAACGAGCGGCCCTTCAGGATCATACACCTACGCAGGTACTGGCTATGCAAACCCAGATGCGGCTACTTCAATCGGTGGAGTCACTTACGCGTATGATCAAGCAGGTAACCTCACATCGTATGGTTCAACAACGCTGTCGTGGGATTACCATAACTACATGACGGGAAGTTCGGTTGGAAGTTCGACTGTGAAGAATATAACCGCGACGAACACCCCACTTCTTCTTCAGAGTAAGCTCAATTCAGTACAAGGAAGTACCACCAACTCAGTCACACTTCCAAATAGTGTCACATCGGGCAATCTTATTGTTGTTGCGATCTCGGTGAATAATCAGACTGTTGGGACAAGCGCAATCTCCGACAACAAAGGTAATACATACACCAAAGCCGCCGAGTCGATTCAAGGTCTTGACCATATTGCAATCTTTTATGCCAAGAATGCCATTGGTGGCGCAGGATTTAAGGTTACGAGTAATATCGGCGATAACACCCTTTCTGCACACGAATACTCCGGTATCTCAACATTTGCTCCAATTGGAAAGACCAGTACTGCAATCGGCACTTCTACAACTCCAACTTCAGGTTCAGTTACGGTAGCAACTTCAAGTTCACTTATATTCTCCGCTGGATGGTCAAGAAATCCTGATGAACTGTGGGGTCCTGGTGCAGGCTATACGAAACGTGAAGAACAGACCAATGACAATGAGTATGAACGCATGGCAACCGAAGACAAAATACTTACCGCTACTGGTAGTGTAAGTTCCTCATTCAGTATCCCAACCAGCGCAAAATGGGCAATCGCACTTGTCACCTTCAATCCCTCAACCACGACTGCGCCGATCATTTATGCAACGTCGACTCCGACGTTTGTACAGGGGAAGATAGAGGCAACTACAAGCTCGATCACCCTCGCGTCATCGGTCACGACAGGGAATCTTATTGTTGTCGGACTCACAACCTGTTGCAATGGAAACATCCCAACCAACTCAATCACCGACAATAAAGGTAATACCTATACCTACATCACACAAGTGCAAAATGGGGTAGACTACGGGGCACTCTTCTATGCCAAGAACGTAACCGGAGGGTCTTCGTTTACTGTGACTTCCTCTTTTGGAGGGACAATCTCTGTGAATGAATACTCTGGAGTCGACAAGACAAACCCTCTCGATATATACGCAAGTGGCACAGGCACTTCGACATTCCTCATAACCGCAACAGCCACCCCTTCGCAGGGAGGTGAACTAGTAGTCGGACTAGGCTTCTCGATGCAGGATCTCGATACTTGGATGCCGGGAGTAGGATACAGTCTCCGTGAATCAGAGATTCACAATGCCACTGTCGAGCGTCACGCACTTGAAGATCGTGTCATCCCATTTGCTACAGGCACTACTGCTTCATTCAGTGTCCCTACTGTGGAGGGTTGGCTCGTCACGATGGCGACCTTCAAACCCCTTGTTACCTCCACCTCAAGTGTCGCGTCATCCTCTGTTTCCCAGACATACAAGTATGACGAAGGAGGAAGAAGAGTGCTGATGATTGATCCAAATAGTACAACGACCAGTTATTGGGGCGCTTTGTACCAGCAAACTAATGGGGGATATAAGAAGACAAAAAATATCTTCCTTGGTGGTGCAGTGATTGCTACGCTTGAGAAGACAGGCACCGCTACTGCAACGGCATACTACAATCTCATAGATCCATTGAATTCAGCGAGTATTGTGACGGATAGCACAGGTGTTGCGAAGCAGACGCTCGATTATCTTCCGTATGGAGATGTGCGCGTGAATGTGAAGAGCACTTCATACGACAGCAATAGAAAGTATTTGTCTCAAATCAATGACAGTACGCTGAATTTAGATTATCTTCAGGCAAGATATTTTCAGGCACCATCAGGGAAGTTTGTGAGTCAGGACCCTATGTTGAAAGGAGTTCCTCCTATACAAGCATTGTTAAATCCCCAACTGATGAACTTCTACAGTTATGCTGTAAATAATCCGATAAATAGAAGTGATCCAAGTGGACTGTGGACGGTCTTAGGTGCAATACAGTCTACAATGACCTCATTAGCGAGTGCTATTATTGACACCACTGTAAGTGTTGCCACAATGGCATATAACTCAGTTTTTCATCCAATTGACTCGGCAGTCAGTGTAGTGAAGACTGTTGCAACGATAGTCACAAATCCTCAAATAATACAACAGGCGGCAACTGCCAAGGTTACTCAGATTGTAAATGCAGCTAAAGAATTCTCAACAGCGTCAGACGCAAGGCAGGATCAGATAATAGGGAATGTGATGTCAACAGCTATCATGACCATAGCTCCGGTCAGTGTTGCGAAGGCAATTAAAGCTGCTGATGCAGTTGGTGGCCTTGCCAGTGTAGATAGAACTTACACTAGTATGGTCGCTAATGTTGTAGTTAACGATACAAAGGTGGGTACGTTAACAGGTACAGTAAATGTTGCTCCAACGTTAGAAAGAATTGATGCTGGTGTTTTATTGCCTCAGTATAGAAATGATGGAATCGTTTGGGTAAATAACCTCGTAAAACTACCATTGCAACCGATTGGATATTATCATGAATATGTAGTGCCAACTGTGGGAAATCCTGGTCCAGGCGCACAACGTATCGTTGCTGGAATGGCAGGAGAACGCTATTATACCCCTGATCATTACGAATCGTTTATTGACTTAAACCCAGAATAAGATGCTGATTAACTCAAAAAATATTGAGGAGTTTTTGAATTTTACTGATTCAAATGACGAAATTCTTCAAGAAAATATATATGCTTTGGTCATTCCGATAGGTATAAAAACTGATAAGGAGATACTTAGAATCTATGGAAATGTAATTCCCGCTATAAGAGGTTACTTTGGAGAAAATTGGGATGCACTCGAGGAAGTGTTACGTGACTTTCATTGGGTTGATGATTACCTCAAGA
>DALYED010000007.1:33381-46213 GCA_031972735.1 Minisyncoccota bacterium
TTCACCAAGATTTACCCATGAAAGATGAGAAGGACTCTCAAATAAAATACTTGAATTCTTTAATTTTCTGCCAGCAATTCTGGCAGAGATCAAAATTTGCAGGAATCCATGACATTAAAATTGTATTTCCATTATCATGTAAAACAAAAATTTTCGATCTCCTAGATAATACTGAGGTTGCATTGCCTTCTGATGATAAATGGTAACGAAGAGCAAAAGAGAACACTATGACAAACCATCTTATCGATATCGTCTCTTTCTTGGCAGGATGCACCCTGTTTAAATGAAGTTTATTGAAAGCAAGAATGGACCTAATGCTACACTTAATACCAATCAGAAAGCTGCTTTTGCAGAGATGCAAGATTCTGGAGCTATGCCAGTTGGAGACAATGCGAGAAAAGCTGGATTGCCGGTGGGAGAATGGATGTCACCCGATCAATTCGAAATACAAGTAGATAACTGGTAATTAATTTATGAAAATAGACACAAAACATATTTCTGCACTACTAGATAAAAAAATGGAACATATTGGTTTTAAAAAAAATAAAACCGAATATATTTTTCAGGTACAAGGCGGAATTTCTGCGGTTGTTATGGTTGGTATTTCTGAAAAATTTTCTCCCAAGAAAAAAAAGTTTACACTCACTCCTGTTATTGGTGTGAGGAATGCAGAAGTTGAGAATCTTGTTGAAAAAATCTTAGGGTATAAACCGCATAACTTTGCAACAGCTTCAGTATTTTTGGGGTATGTCTGTCCAGAAAAAAGCTTCAAAGAATGGAATGTTGATGAGACTTCAGTTAATGAAAGCATAACAGAAATCACCAATTATATAGTCGCTTATGGTATGCCATTCGTTAAGTCGTTAGCACCTCTAAGGGAAACAGAAACCATTCTTGCTAAACAGGAAAATCATAACCCAGAAGCACTTGCAGCAAAAATTGCAATTAAGCTAATTCTAGGTGAAAAAAAGGAAGCGATTGCACTAGCAGGTAATGATTCTTCATTAAGGAATGTGAGCCTAGTAATTCAGAACAGGGGTTGAAAGATCGTGATAATATGAAACCAGATATAATTGCAGATATTCAGTTCTTGTCGCCTGAGGAGGGGGGAACAAGGAAAGTTCCTATTTTTGCGACAGAACAAATTCCATATTTTTCTTGCCCATTAGAATTTAAAGGTAAATATTATGATTGTAGGTTATTGCTTGATAATATTGGCACAATTCAACTAGGCTCTCACATTAATGATATTCCCATAAGATTTCTAACTAGATTATTAGAAGATCAGTTGTCGGTGGGCGCATCTTTTACTTTGTGGAATTCAGGTATTTTTGCGAGAGGAGTCGTCAAAGTAATTTCTTGGGACATATCACCTCTTGACAAACGTCCTAAAAATATAGATGAATTAAAATTGATTACAGATCAATCAACAAAGCAGAATTAGTTTCTTATTTCAATTTGTTTTTTAGATAAAACAATCGTACTCTTCAAACATGAGAGGAGTTCTCGTTTGTCTGCATCTGTTCCTTCGCGCAGAATATACTTCGCATAGTGACGGATATCAATCTCACTTATGACAATCTTCTCCTTAACTCCAAGCATGATCTGCTGAAATTTCTTCACCCGCTCCACCTCATTCTTGAGCTTCTCCTTGATGCCGATTTCATCAATGGCGATTCGATCGATTAAGAGCTCAAACTGGCTGACAAGCTCATCCTCATTGATATACCCACATGGACATTTTTTGTCTTTGAATTTTGTACACCCGTAATACACATAGCGGTGTATGTTGCCATTCTTCTGCTTCTTAAACTTCTCATCTGCGCAGATTCCTGATCCGCATAGTCCACAGGTCATCAACTTGGTGAAAGCAAATTCTTTGTTCTCGACACGTAGCACCTGATTCCTCATCTGCGCTTGCACGAGATCAAAGAGTTCTTTGGTGATGATGGGAGAGTGCTTGCCTGTGTACCAGTTACCACTTTTTCTGGGGTACTCGAATACCCCATAGTAAAAGTGGTTTTGAAGAATAAGGTAAATGTTGCTTAACGTAAGATTCTTGTTTCCCGCCGCTGTTTTGAAGTTGAGGTCAAACTTGAGCCAGTGGTAGATTTTTCTCCCACTCCACTTCTCGTACGCCGCTCGCTCGAACATTTGCTTAATGATTGGCGCGCGGTCAGGATCAACAATAGCCTGACATTTTTGATCCACTCGTTTCTCCTTGAGATACCCAGTAGGGGCAGGTCCCGGCCATAGTCCCATTTCAACGCGTGTTCGTAGTCCACGTTTTACATTGATGCTTTTGTTGTCGTTCTCAAGTTTTGCTTGGCTACAGAGAATCATCAAGAGAAACTTCTCATTCGGTGAGTTTCTGAATTGCTGCCCATAAGTGCGAATCTCAACAAGTGACTTTTGATCCATCAGATCGACTACTGACCCAAGATCACCTGCGTTACGACTTAATCGATCAGGTGCCCATGTAAGGATGCCGTTGAATCGAGCGCGTCTGAGATCTTCGAGTATTTCTTTGAACACTGGGCGTTGCCCCGAGTCTTTTGCGGAATGCGCTTCACGTCTAATGTCGATCACCTCAAGACCATCTCGCTCGGCGATCTGGAGCATCTCTTTCACCTGCGACTCTATCGAGAGAGCTTGCTTCTCATCCTGCTCAGTTGATTTTCTCGCATATAGGCAGTACTTTACTTTCTCTACTGGTACTACTTGGGGGAGCCCAATCAGGGCTGTTGTTTGTGTCTTTTCCATATACCTCATGGATGACGCAACCCATCTTGAGCGCCCAGAGAGGGTTGTTGGTAACCTGTTGGCAAGAAATGCTTCGCAAATCACCAAAAGTAGTCTAAGGTTGAGCGGCTTATCTATGTGAGGACAACTTAACAGGAGTCAACTCTACCATCTCAGATACGGACCTCCGTTCTCCTTGCAAAACTCCATCCAGTTATAGAAACTGCTATTATCCGCTTCGAGTGCCATCACTTGTGCGATCAGCATACTAAACGCATCAGCGAGATCGTCATGTCGCTCGCTTCCGAAATTCACAATCTGTGATATCAGCTCCTCACATCCTGTATCAGGGAAGAGTACCTTGCCACTTCGGAGTAGCTCACCTGTAATCGCGAGACGAGTTCGCTTGTCGGTCGTCACTTTCACGCCTTTCACATGATTGTATCCATCATGGATCATGGTTTGGACGTACCCCTCTTGAAAACCCTGCGCTTCCACGAAGAGTTGGTCGACGTTCTGGAGTTGAGGAACAATTGTTTTCATGCACGCAATTACGTCAGGGAAGGTGAGTCGTGAATTGATCGGGTTGGGAAGAATATATATACGCAAGCTATCTCCATGACCGAATATTTGCGCCCCCACGATTGCAGTATAGTCTGCCGATGCACTCTGTGAGATTGCGAGGTCAGCTGCGTAATAGGTCGCGTGGAACTCCTCTGACTTTTTGCTAGGGAGTGTGTCATAACTAGTGATCCACTCAGGATGGATTACCCGCTCTACTCCAGAAATGATACGCAGGAGGTATTCGCGATACCATGCCGCTTCGTCGCCGATGCGCTGTTTGAGTTCGTCGATTTTCTCAGGCGTATCGAATTTTCCCGGCCACAGGCATTGTCCCGCTCCGTCGATCAGTGGATACCAACGAAATATCCCGCGCATCTCTTGGGTATCGATCTTCTTCTTGAGTCGCATCATCAGTGAGTCTTCGTGGAGGAGGTTACCAATGAGTACAATACGGGTACCGATGTCACCAAGCGGGATGATTTCGCGTGAGAACCAGTCATGAGTCTTGTTGCGACTCTCGGATGTTTTGGTCGAATTGATATCCTCAATATCATCAAGAATGATGAGATCAGGACGGTGCTCGTGGTGGCGAATACCGCGAATACTCTGATCCAGTGAGGCGATCATCACTCGCGCACCGCTATTCTTGAACACCAATGAAGACATTGCCCATTCGCCACTACCGATATCCTCACGAAATGGCCCAAGATCACTTTTGAGGAGCACATTCTGTTCAAGTTCATACTTGAGGTTTGCCATGTGTTGCCGTGCCTGCGCTTGGGTCTGACAGATGATAAGTACGAACTTCTTTTGCTGCACACCAAGAATAGCCCAAAGGGTATATGAGAAGGTGACGAGTGTGGATTTCCCTGAGCCACGGAATGCGACTATACAGGCAAGTGAATTCGCTGCATCCTCAGTGATACGAAAGATGTCTTTTTGAAACTCGGCAATCGGATATTGCACATAGTGGGGGAAGTACAGGTGGAAGAACATTAAGTGACTCTGGCTTGCGATAAGTCGTCGTACATCACGATCCCTTGTGATTGCTTGGAGTACCTCCGCTTCATCTTTTTGCTCATTGTTTTCCATTTGGGATTGATATGCCCGCAAGCGCGAGTGCCTTTTGCACCAACACTTCTTGTTCAGGCGAGAGTTCGTGTACCTGTGTGACCATGCCCTCTAGCTCAATCTTGGTCTTATAGCTCGGGTGATGGTGTCTCAGCCAATATGCGATTGCTGAGAAGTTGCGCTCTTTCACCGCACTGATGAGCTGTGACTCGGCAAGATCATTCACCAGAAATCGTCCTTCATTGATTGCGCGATCGACTTTCTTTCCGAACTCCGCATCACCATTCTTCCAGCGATAAAAGGTCATGCGACTGACACCGACTTTCTCGCAGGCGATCTGCACGATTGGTGTCTTTTCCAGTTGCAGAAGCAGTAGTTGTTTTGTTTTCTCCTGCTTTTTCATGTCAGTTGAGTTTTCTCGCTTTCTCTCCGGTGGCACGTTCGTAGCGTTTGATAATGAGATCAATGAAGATTGGCTCAATTTCTGCTGTGTAGCAGACACGCTTCATTGCTTCTGATGCAAGGAGTGTCGAGCCGCTTCCTCCGAACAGGTCGAGAATAGTTCCACCAACCTTGGTACACCGCTTGATCGGGCGTTCGTGGAGCGTTACAGGTTTTTGCGTCGCATGTTGGTATTCCTGACCCGGGATGCGCTTCGCAAGCCAGATATCAAGCGTATCCATGATGTCTTCGAGTAGCTTGTTCCCCGACGGCCCCAGTTCTTTGTTCAGTACTTCTCCGAGATTTTGTGAGGCAGGGGAGAGATATGGTTTTCCTCTCGTTGCGTAGACTACAGGTTCATAACCTTTTCCATACGCCACAGCAGGGACGGGGTTCACTGCGCCTTTGATCCATAAACAGACACGGCGGTTATCAAGTCCAAGTTCAGTGAATAAGTCTTGAATGAGTCCGATGTATCGCTGGTCGCACCAGTAATAGACATGGGCGTTTGGTGAGGTGACTGATAGTGCATTCTCCATCGACTGCTTAAGGAATGAGCGGTATTCCTCAATTGTCTTCTTGTCTTGCACGGTGCCGCCATAGGATGCTTTTCCTCCTACTCCTCCATCGTAGTTGAGCGCGATGTTATAGATCGGGTCACAGTAGACCATATCGATCTTGGTTTTCCCGACCAGTTTTTGCACGGTCATTGGATCAAGCGAATCACCGCAGATCAAGCGATGCTTTCCGAGTGCATACAGATCGCCGAGTTTCGCTTTCGGTTTCTTGATCTTCTTTAACTCTGCTTCCTCATCCCATTTGTCATCGGTGACTTCCAGTGTGTCACTGAAAATCATTGATAGGTCGTTGTCATCGAATCCTGATGCCGTCATCGTATCGATATCGAAGAATTCAGACAGCATTTCATAATCCCATTCACCATGCACACGGTTACTGGTGAGGAGATATCGTTCACACTCGCTCTTCGTGAGCTTCCTGCTCGGTACTCGTACATCAATTGACTCATTGCCTCTCCCCATGAGTTGGAGTGCTGCGATACGCTGGTGTCCCGCAAGGATGCGATTAGTCGTGTCGATCGCGGGGATCTCAGCAAGATCGAATTTCTCAAGTGATTTGATAAGGTCGTCCATCTGCTTCTTCGGCATTATTCTTGGATTTTTCTTGAACGGCAAAAGATCTTTGATCCTGCGTTTTTCAGTCGCCCATGTGAGTTTGTTTTTCATGAGGATTTCGCTAATTGGTATTCCTTCATGGTGACAGGTGAACAAACATTGCGACATAGAACGTATCCCGAATTCACGACGAAAAAACCTCAAGAAATATCGAGGTTTACGATGAGTTATCAACTCGGGATATGGGGAGATTATTTTAGGAGCACAATATTGTAGATCGGATCAATGCGATAGCCCGATCTTCGTTTGCTGTCGATCAAGGATCGCTCTTTCGGAAGACTAAGTGATTTTCTGATTGCCGTGTTTATCCCTGCGACTGTTTTTTCGACTGACGCAGTACTCTTCGATTTAATCATGTGTTGAATAGTTTTGGTTGCCACGTATCCTTCATGCTCAATGAGCGTATGAATGATTTTGAGTTTATTTCCGTCTTCTTCGAAATCATGCTCGAACCGTGCGCTCCCGATCTCGCGCGTCATTCTTCCTGAAGGGGAGAGGGTGAGAACGATAATCGGAGTCTCATTTTGATATTTGAGTATATTCTCATGTATGATCTCCATCATCTCAGGCCACTTCGCATCTGGCTCCTTGCTGAAGTGAAGTGCATTCGCCTTGAACTTGCTTCCATGTAGCCATATACCGATGAGTTTCATTACACCCATTAACTTTGGCAGTCCGAACTCATCTTCCAAATAAGTAACCCTCAGCTCGTTGATCTTGTCTTGGTCGGGGTGAGTGATATATGACACCTCAAAGGAGCCATATATTGCCTTAGCAACGGTTAGGTAATGCTCGACTGCCTCTTTTGAGGGTTTTGTGATCATAATCTTTTCATCCTAGCATCCTTTACTTTTTGTGTACACTTGTGTACAATGGAGTCCACATGACAAAAACCGAGAAAAAAGACCTTGAGGGATATGCATATATTAGAAACCAGATTATGCAGCATGGGGTTACCCCCTCGCTTCGTGAGGTAGGGAAGAAGGTAGGCTACGCTTCACCTCGTTCAATCCAGCTCATGCTTGAACGCTTGGAAAAGCGCGGTTTTCTTCGCTACGTGGATGGAGTCATTTCTCTAAATATGAAGAGCAAGCCATCAGTTTCAGAACAAACGATCGATATCCCACTTGTCGGCGCAGTTGCATGTGGACTTCCGTCACTTGCTGAGCAAGATGTGGAGGCTTACATTCCTGTCTCCACTCGCATCGCTCGCCCTGGTCATGGATACTTTCTTCTGCGCGCGACAGGTACTTCGATGAATAGGTCAGGAATCAATGATGGCGATCTACTTCTTGTGAGGGAACAATCGACCGCGGATGATGGAGAAAAAGTTGTTGCACTTCTGAATGATGAAGCGACAGTTAAACATATTCATCACGAAGAAGGTGTGGTTGTGTTGAAACCAAACTCAACAGATGCATCACATCGTCCGATTGTTCTGTCCGATGATTTTATTATTCAGGGTGTAGTCGTCGCAGTCTTGCCCGCTAATCTTTACTAACCGTATGGGATTTGAGATTGATTATATTCCAGTTGGAGATGGAGAACGAAGTGGAGATGCAATAGCAATCCGTTACGGAAATCTCTACGGTCCGCGTTCAGAACAAAAGGTTGTCATCATCGATGGTGGATTTCAATCTTCCGCACAGGAACTGACAAAACATATTCGTTCATATTACGGAACGGATGTAATTGACTGTGTTATATCAACTCACCCCGATATGGATCATACTTCAGGTCTTCTTCACGTGTTAGAAGATATGAAAGTAAACATGCTGCTCATGCATCGTCCGTGGGAACATGCAGGTAATATTCAAGATGTCTTTGCGCGTCTGCGGGCTGAGGGAATAGGAAGAAAACTCGAAGAATCACTACAGAGTGCAAGTGACCTAGAGTCTCTTGCAACGAAAAAAGGAATTCCTATATTTGAGCCGTTTCAAGGAATAAGTGCTTTCGATAACACAATGCACATTCTCGGCCCCTCGAAGGATTTTTATGAAACTCTTCTACCAAACTTCAGAGGACTTCCCGTGCCGACAATAACAATGGGAGCGTTCTCACCAGTACGACGTACAGCGGAAGAAGCTGTCAATTGGATTCGTGACCACGTTTCACTTGATCTCCTAAATGATGACATTGACACAACCTCAGCAGAAAATAACTCGAGCGTGATAACCCTCTTCCTTATCGATGGACACAAACTCCTTTTCACCGGAGATGCCGGAAAGACAGCCCTTCATCATGCCGCTGATTTTGCGAATGGCGCAGGAGTTCATCTCACGAACCTCCGCTTCCTTGACGTACCCCACCATGGAAGTAGACGTAACTTGAGCACAAAACTTCTGAAGCGAATTCAAGCAAAAGAAGCAATTATTTCAGCTGCACCCAAATCTCCGAAGCACCCATCAAAGAAAGTCATAAATGCACTGAAAAAACACAATATGAGAGTTTATTCAAACAACGACGGGAAAACACTTCACACAAATGAAGGGGGAGTCCCTAGAGAGGGATGGGTCACAGCAATGGAGCAGCCATTCCATGATTTGGTTGAGGAATAGCATGAAGTTTGATTACTACACCATTGTTGCTCGGCTATTTCCCGCAATCATAGCGTCACTACCTTTTGTGACGTTATATTTCTTCTCGCTTCGATTGTCACTTGGTGATTTTCTCAGTCTCATTGGGGGAATTAAATTCGTATCCGATGTCACCACTCCTCTGGTTGCGATCTTCTTGTTAATGCAACTTGGAAGGATTGTCTCGAAAGAACTTGTAGAGAAGAAGTTATTTTATGATGGACTGAATTTGCCGACAACAAACTACCTTCTCCACCTTGATACTCATTTTTCATCTGACTACACGAAGCAAATCCATAAGAGAGTCCAATCAGATTTTGGGATCACACTCTCTACTCCAAGAGTAGAGTTGAATGATGAAATCGCTTCGCGGAAAAAAGTTACTGAGGCAGTAAATATGATTCGAGCGAAGGTCGGTAGTGGGAATTTAGTGCTACAACACAATTCCGAATACGGCTTTGCTCGAAATCTGGTGGGGTGCTCAGTGTTTGCTCTGATGATGTCGATTGTAAATCTAGTGGTCTTTTCAATGTCCATTGATAGAACACCCCTGATTGCTTCAATGGCCATGACGGCAGCATATTTGTCGGTCCTCATTTTCAGACGTGCTCTTATTGTTTCCTTCGGAAATGGTTACGCTAAGGTGCTAATACAGGAGTACATGGCCTTACCCTAGAGGGAGAAGGTTTGCTCTAGTATACCCCTCGTTCCAATGGAGATTTTGACATAAATGGACAGAATCGAGAGTTGGGGACAGTATATTAAAGATATGATGCGGAAATACAGCAAAGAAGAAATCATGGCATTTTTGAGGAAAAAAGAGGTCATTTCCGGACTCACTTTTCTCGTTGCTGCACTTTTTGCATATTATATGACCACATATACCCACCCTTATCTTGAAAAGGTGACGTATGTCGTGTTGGCAATCGAGCTGGTGATCCTTGTAAGTGTGACGTGGGGGATGGCAGTACACGCTGTCGTAAAGTCACTTTTTGGAGTGGGAGCAGGATTATCGCTTGTGATCTACCTCGCACAGTCATACTGCGAAGTACCAAACCTGAATCATTCTGCTGATGATGCCCTTAAATCGCTGATCGCATTTAGTCTCATGTATATTGGAATCGAGTTTGTCTGGTCGCTGTATAAGGAAGCAAAGGAACGAGTAAAGAATCTCACAGAGGTCAATAAGCAAAAGAGACCATGGATTGCTCTTGTTCCGTTTGGGATATTCACTGGACTGTTTACGTGGCAGGTACTCCAAGTACTCATTCCGATTATTAACGCGCTTTGCGTCTATCGCGTATGATCGATTTTAAAATAGAGAAAGAACTATTGCTTCTTATTTATGATCCTATGGGAGCATGGATAACAAAGAAATTTGAAGAAGTAGACGAAGTACTCCTAAAAGAAACATTTCATCTTTCAAAGAAGGATATTCATTCGTCAGAAGTTGATGGAAGCGAAGAGCATGTTGAGTTTGTCTTTGGCCGCAAGGAAGGAGAATACTATAAGATCGAGGGAAGGATGCTTGGAATAAAGCAAAACGTGTTTATTCACAAAAACATTGAATTGTCGCAAGAGTACTTCACTCTTTCACAAAAAGTCCCCATCTTTAATCGGATGGGGGATTTTATCAAAGAAGACATCTATATAGGTGGCGAGTATCCCAACGCAATCCCAGAGACTGAGTTTCGTAGACTGCTCAAGATATTCCCGAACTCATATGAGATCAAGAAATACATACAAGCACGTCTCGGCTCGGTGTTGAGTGACTATTTTGAGTCAGCATCTGCTAATCAGGAAAAGTACGAGGCGTATATGAATAAGAAGCCGAGTGCAAAAGGTGACGATCTTTTGAAGGAATTTAAGGCGGTCGAGCTTCTAAAATATGAAGCCATTTTAGCAAAGCTTGAAAAGATGCTTGATACCGAAACGTCATACAATGAACGTCAGTGGCAAAATGAGATACTCGACATTATTTTGCTGCTTTATCCGAAGTATCTTTACGTATTCAAAGATGCGCCAGTGCGAGATACCTACAATAACAAAGATAGGGAGTTAGACTTCCTGCTTGTTGATGCGAATGGCAATATTGATATTATCGAGATCAAACGTCCACTCGATAAAAAGATTATTACTGATCGGAAATATCGAGATAACCACATCCCACTACAAGAGTTATCTGGAGCAGTGATGCAGATTGAGAAGTATATTTTTTACTTAAACAAATGGGGAAAGAAAGGAGAGGATAAGCTGACTGCTAAGTATAAGAGCAAGCTCCCTATGGAGTTTACAATAAAGGTAACCAATCCAACAGGACTTATTATCATGGGACGAGAGAATAATCTCACGGCCTCACAGAAAGCAGACTTTGAGGTGGTCAAGAGAAAGTACAAGAATGTGGTAGATATCATCACCTACGATGATCTCCTGAGAAGGCTGGGCACGATCATTGAAACCTTAAAGCGTCGTTAGATATAGGCGTGATATGGTAAAAAAGTGACAACCAACATCACCATATTTGTGTAACATTTGTCACATTATATACCCGTCCGAGACTCGTCGGCATGATAAAATAAAATCTCACCGGAAACCCTTGTGGGGTCTCATGTGTGGTTATCCGAGACCGAGACGGCCAGCAATCAAGAATAGGTTCGGATGACCGAGTGCCATCAGAACTGGAAATTCAAAGATTCACTCCGCCCCGCCCCGACATACCGGCTGAGAGCCCTATTCAGAGGTTCAAAAAAAGCTACGCATCGCCGTGACGCAACTCATTTTCCGGCATTCCATGGAGTTTAGGAAAAAGCAGTCATCGCTGAACTACAGAAAATGCTCGAAGTCAAGACACATTCATAATCCATACCTATTCAAATTTTGTGCATGTGTGATTGTGAGAACAATGACTAAAAAATATCTGAGTGTATAATAAGTGTATGCATAAACACAAAGACATATTGAGTGTCCTCTTTGATTCGCGGGAGACGGCGCGACATTTTGGAGTCGCCATACTCCTCTTGTGCGGGGCATGTATCGTCCTCACTGTGGTCATTTTTTTTTATTTTGGGGCAGATAATTTATTCGCGCTCCTTCCGCTTATATATTATTCCGTCATACAAGGGGTAGCGATTACCATCATAGTCTTCGCCTTTGCGTTCTTTGTGCTTCGTATTGTTTATCGATTGCACTCGAAACTGCTCGCTATCATACTCGGAATTGTCGTCGCAGGGGGCCTCTTGTATATGTGGGCAGAAAAAACATATTCTCCGCACTTTGCTATGCCCGCCTTTATGCATGTGTATCATCCTGGTGGCCACTTGCCCGATCTGCCACTAAAGAATGTCTCTGTTTTCATTAAAAATTTTAATAATTTTGAGTTTGTTGACGACATTGGAGCAGATCCGAATGTTGTGCCCCCAGCACTCAACCGCACAACAAGTGAGGTGGTGAAAATCGAGCTCACTGCACAGGAGGTGATCGCCGAGGTTGCTCCAGGAATATATTTCAATTATTGGACGTTCAATAAACAGGTGCCAGGGCCCATGCTCCGCGTGCGTGAAGGGGACACCGTCGAGGTGACACTCACAAACCACTCATCGAGCCTGCATCATCACAACATCGACCTGCATGCTGTCACAGGTCCCGGAGGAGGTGCGACACTCTCGATGGTCAACCCTGGTGAGACAAAGACATTCACATGGATGGCGCTCAATCCTGGGCTCTATATCTATCACTGTGCCACACCTAATGTCAGCACGCACAACTCGCATGGCCAATATGGTCTGATACTCGTCGAACCAAAGGAGGGTTTACCAAAAGTCGACAAAGAGTTTTACCTTGTGCAAGGAGAACTGTACACCAAAGGTGCTATTGGAAAGAAAGGACTCACTATTTTTGATGGAAATGCACTGCTTGACGAAGAGCCAAACTACATCACCTTTAATGGTCGAATAGAACAGGACGGCAAGCAACGTATGAAAATGAAAGTGGGGGAGACAGCGCGTATCTATGTGGGTAATGGTGGCGTCGGACTCATTTCTTCCTTCCACCCCATTGGCGAAATATTCGACACTGTGTACCCCGAGGGAGGAATTGGGGGAGACATATTCAAAAATATTCAAACGACAGCAGTACTCCCTGGAGGCGCAGCTATCGTCGAGTTTAGGGCTGAGGTCCCTGGAAATATTGTGCTCGTTGACCATGCGCTCGCACACGACGATCTCGTCGCGCCGCGGCTCCGAATCG
>DALYED010000007.1:46223-54962 GCA_031972735.1 Minisyncoccota bacterium
ATAAGGGAGCGTGGGCTATCATCGCTGTCGAGGGAGAGCCGAACCCCAACGTCTTTGCTCCCGGTCGTGCATCAGAGAGAACCTCCATACCAGAAAACCATGATCAGCATGGCTATGGGGAATAAGTCGTGTTGCTGCACATTCGACATCAGTCACCTCGTGTAGTCCGGCGTTGTGTCCGAGTCTCCCTTGTCCATAATGTGGAATGCGGGGAAGCATGAGGACTTTGCGTGAGAGGTATTTTTGTGTTACTACCATTGTGCAATCGATGAGCATCCACGTTCCCTACTTGAGAGGTCATGATAATCAACCCGCTTTCACTCGACGACTTGCAGATGAACTTCTTTTTAAGTTGTCAGCATCAGGAGACAATGCATACAGTGGGAGCATAGTGCGATAGTTGTTGCATGCCCCCGTTTGTTGATATGCTGTGCCGTGATAAAGAAGTATATATTGGGTTTGTTTGTGTCTCATCTGTAACATTCACAAAAACACCCCAGTGACCGAGACGCCTAGTTACATGAGTAGAAGGAGAGTTATGATACCCTTATGGTGTCTCGCCTCACATATTTGAGACCGAGACAGTCAGCAACCTTCAAAAATTCTCTGTAAGGAGAATTTTTGCTATACGGTTGCTCGCGAGAATAGGATTCGAAGGACGGAGGTGGTCTACGACGGCGCCTTCTGGCGACGTTGTCGCCGAGTCGGGGTCGCGAACACTTATATTTTTTGTGTGATAAGCTACAAAAAAATTTGTGATTTGTGGCCGAATCATGGGAAACAATTACTCATATATGGATCGAGCTTAAATTGGATCCAATTTACGATGTGGAGTAATTGTAAGTTAAGTTTTAAAAAAGCCCCGCAATTGCGGAGCTACTTCCATTTGGAAGATTTTTTGATGATCGTGAACACCTCCTTTTTAGGAGAAAATTTTAGTTTTCATGTCGTTGAATGCTTCATTTTGCGTGAGACACATGACCGCAGTTGCTCGAAGCACTTCATGGAGTCTTTGTGTATTTACTAAGTTCTTTCCCATTGTAAATGAAACAGGGTCGCCGACTGCCTTGTACCATAGGTTGCACACGTGCGGTTTGCCACTGTGAGAGTTCGTAATACGATGATCATCAAAGACGATAAAGCGGACTTGTCCACTTGGAAGAGTGCATCGCACGGTTACGGATTGAGAGCTTTCCTTTACCGAGAATACAAACCCTTCCGCAAGACAAAGATTGAGTATTTGATCCACATTCTCGCTTAGGAAAGCACTGAATAAGCCATTAGCAGTCGGCATAGTTCAACTTCCCATTCTGTGTATCAAACTGAAAAAGAACAGGATTGAAGCCCTCTGGGGGATCAACAATCACATCACAGCAATTTGCAAAGACAATCCGCTTGCCGTCGAACAGCTTTTTTTCAAGAACATGTCGCATGCCATCGGCAACGACACGCTTGATCTGTGCCGCGAGCGGAGTCGCAGGATCCTCTTTGTTGTGGACACCAAGACTAAGACCCTTGAACCAGGAAAATGCTAAGGGTAGGTCACTCTGAATTGCTTCGAACAGTAGATCCTCCAGCTGTTCTGGATTAAGATTCTTTGTGTCGACAGTTGCGATTGATGGTAAGGACATACGCTTCTCCTATTTCAGTTAATAAATTACTACTGATCACATCATGTGGTCAGTATCTAGCTCACTTTTCAAAGCAAGCTATATACTGCACGCATGAGATTATTTAGGAGGTAGCATAAACGTGGGGTCGATTTGCTCGTTTAAGTCTTTTCCCGAAGAAGCATTCGCCCAACTTGTTGCATTCTTGATATGAAACTCGACTGCTTGGCGATAAAACTTACCCCAATCTTTTTTTTGTGCGTCGATGGTTCTAATTATCTTCCCCAAAGCCTCTATATTTATCTGCTCTAGTTTTGAGAGTAATTGAACTTCTCCTCGGTCAGTCCTTTTTACAAACATTGATTGATGTATGACTGCAATCAGGTCACCACCCACGTGTTTTTTGAGAAATTCAACATCGCTTTCGTCCTCAACCTTGTTACCAATCACTTTAATAGCCACATCATGATCACTCGCATACTGCTTATACTGGGAGTACACACTCACCGATTTGAGTGTGGGCTCGACCACAAGAAAGGTAATATCAAAGCGAGTAAATAATCCAGATGAAAATGAGTCTGCACCTGCTGTCATATCAACAATCACGTATTCTTTTTCTTTATCAATGAGATGATTTAAGAGCATTTCTACTGAGCCAGTTTTTGAGTGGTAGCATTTCACCCCTAGATCACCCTCATCAAATGGTCCGACAGCCATCAGTTTCACCCCGTCAATCTCACGAGCAAAGTGATTGTAGATAGGATTGGTTTCCTGAATTTTCATTAGTCTTGAGCCATTTCCTGGGGGAGTAGTCTTTATCATCGATTTGCTATCTGGAATGAGTGGGTTGCTTCCTCTTAGATATTCCTTAATGCGATTGATCTCCTTTCCCATTGCAGGTAAAGATTCCGATAAGTCTTTTGTCATGCCAAGAGTTCTTCCAAGATGCTGGTTGATGTCTGCATCAATGGCGATCACTGGAAGATTTTTGCCTGAAAGAAAACGACACACCAATCCGCTGAGTGTAGTTTTTCCACTTCCACCTTTTCCAACAAATGCAATTTTCATATATTTTAAGTTGCAATAGTATTGCGTTTAATATAGTATACGAAACATAAATTAATTGCAATAGTGTTGCGTTTGTGCTATGCTAGATGCAATGAAAACATCTCCTGTATTCACTCAATTGCTTCGTACCTCAAAACTGAAAGTTACCCCAGCAAGACTCAACCTCCTTAGTGTGCTCTCAAAAAATGAGCGTCCACTTACTGTTACTGAAATAGCGGTTAAACTACCTGAAATCAATCAAATAACAATCTATCGTGCTCTTGTTGCTATGGTTGAGGCGAATCTTGTGAGAAAGGTGGACGTACAACATGCGTACACACACTATGAACTTACTGCCACAAAGAAACATCATCATCATGCTATTTGTAGTATTTGCGGGAAAATTGAAGATGTTGATGTGTGTCTACCAGAGTCACTTGAGAAAAGTGTGCTCAAACAATTAAAAGACTTTTTCTCGCTTACTGGTCATTCGCTTGAGTTTATTGGGAAGTGTAAAAAATGTACTGCATGATGTTGCGTAATCTCATTAGCCTAATCGTAGTTATTTTTTTGTGTACGGGAACTGTCTATGCTCAAGAGCTCGTCCTTGATAAGGTGACGACTGAAAAAGCGCAGGTGGTGGAGATTCTCAAGCGTGAAACAAAAAATATTCCTGGCACTGATACACCTGCTGTGGTTCAATCGATTACAGTAAAAATTCTTGAAGGAAGCCAGGTGGGAAAATTGGTGACTATCGACAATGATTATACTCCACTTGAGTCAGGTGACTTAATCTTCATTACACACACCACAAACGAACTCGATAATAGTGATTACTATTTTGTTGCAGACGTGTATCGACTACCAGCCCTCTATGCACTTATTGGGCTATTTGTTTTCTGTGTTTTTCTTTTTGGAGGCAAGCAAGGAATCCGCGGTCTTTGTTCACTTGTCGGCAGTTTATTTATTATTCTCTATGTCCTTATTCCCGCAATTATTCACGGGTATCCAGCATTACTCGTGAGTATTGGAGTTTCATCGCTCATTATTATCATTGGGTCATATATTACTCATGGTTTTAATCGCACAACAACTTCCGCAGTCATTGGAATGATCGTCACCATAGTCATTACAGGGTTACTTGCTTACCTTTCGGTAAAATATACGCACTTAACAGGAATGAACAGTGAGGAAGCGGTGTATCTTAACTTTAATACGAATGGAATAATTAATCTCACAGGGCTCTTACTTGGAGGAATAATGATAGGACTTCTTGGTGTATTGTACGATGTTGCCATTGGACAAGCAGTCGCAGTAGAGGAACTCACACATGTGGGTGGACATCTTTCTGCTAAAGAGATCTATCGACGGGCACTCAGGATAGGTCGCGAACATATCGGAGCCCTAGTAAATATGCTTGCCATTGCTTATGTGGGAGTTTCACTCACGTTACTTCTTTTGTATTCAACATCGGAATCAGATCTGAGCACGACGTTGAATCGAGAGATATTCGCCACTGAAATCGTCCGTATAATGGTAGGTAGTATTGGAGTTATCTTAGCGGTACCGATTACGACCTTTATTTCTGTGCTGCGAATTAGAAGAAAAGACCAATAATGTCTTATTGGGTATTCGACAGTAGTCGATATACAGTCAACAACAGCATAAATACTTCCAAGACGAAAATTCGAAAAAGGGGAGCAGTGACCTATGCACTCATGTAATAGAGCTTCGGCACGTCTGCTTGGCAGATGAACAAGTTGGTGCGAATATGCTTAGTAAGTCATGAATAGTCCTGTTCTACGCATTCTATTGATATCATGGCAAATCAAGTAACTATGTATTTCATATCAAAAAAATTCTCATTGATTTTCTTGGGCATCACATCGGTGTTGTGCGCGAGGGCGATGTTTGCATTGCTCAATGACCCCGAAGGTCCGAATCTTCTGGTGGTCATGGTGATGGGAGTGATTGTGTATGTTTTGACGTTAGTAATATACACCTATGATCCATCAACAAAAAGCTTGTTTTACCCTTTTTCACTCACACCACTTGTGGGTCGTATGAGAATGTTAATGACGATGGTGGTGCAAATAATCATAGTTACGGTATTTTATTTTTTCTTGGTGTAGCACCTGCTTCGTACTAGCTCCTCATAATCACAAATCTCTCCACAAGGTATATACTATGCAGTAGTCTTATTATTTACTCATACACATAAACACATGAACAAATATATCGTACTGTTTCTCGCACCCACTTCAGTGATTGATGACTGGATGAAGAAGCCAGAAGCGGAGCGTGCCGAGGCGGATAAAAAGATGCATGAAGAATGGAATACATGGATGACCGCTCATGCGGGAATGATCAAAGAAACCAACTCGGGTGGAAAAACAAAGCGGATAAGCTCAGATGGTGTTGTCGATACACGAAATGACATCATGCTGTATTCGATCATCGAAGCAGACTCACACGAAGACGCTGCAAAAGCGTATGAAGGACATCCGCATCTCGCTATCCCTCAAGCGACAATCGAAGTTATGGCGATTCGCTCGATGTAGAGATTGATTGTTAATAACTACACCAAGTCGCAATGATGAGTAAAAATTCTCCACAAGGAGAATTTTTGTTACAAGTTTCTTTGCCTAGATATATATATCTACACACGACCATCCTCCTCATTCATTAATTATTTGTTACTTATGCGGATTGTCATATAAAAATGCGTGGAAGATGATACATCTTCCACGCTGTTGTGTTATTGGGCTGTTTCTTGTTTTCCGCTGATTCGGTCAGCCCCTTCCTTTACTGCATCCATACCACATTTCACGCAGTCTTTCAGTGTTTTTCCGACTTCCTTTGCTCGACCTTCGGGGTTTTCGTTTCGAATCACGGAACGAGCACCATCATTAACCCGTTCACGAATTCGCTCTCCTGCATTTTCGATGGTGCATCCCGATTCACCTGCAGGGCACCTGCCGGCTGCCTGGACGGAGGGGAGTATGCATGTGCTCATCGTCAGTGCAACCAAGGCAACGTATTTGAAGTTCATTTTGTCGTTCTCGCTAAGGTACAGTATTTCCAGTTCTGCTGGGTCAGTGGCAACCATATGTTTGCCGAAAATGACTCTACCATGACAATACAATACAAATCAACCTATCACCATCTGGAGGAGATAGGTTGAAGAAATTAAACTGTCATGATAGTATATGCATATGTTTGGAAAAATATTTCACTACTTTGATAAGCTCGAAGATCGAACACGGCGTACGCTCTCGCACTATCCAATCACTTATGCGCTCATCGGTGCACTTGGAATCGTACTCTTGTGGAAAGGAGTCTGGGAAACAGCTGAAATGTTCCCGATACTCCATGGTGTTGGCTCGATTGTCATTGGGCTACTCCTTCTCCTCTCTACGGGTCTCCTTGTCTCATTTTTTGTGGGTGAAGGGATCATCATTTCTGGAGTGAAAGGGGAGAAGAAGTTGGTTGAAAAAACCGAGCAAGAAGTTCGCGCAGAAGAAGCGACCATTGAATACCTTGTCACTCGTGTGGAGAAAATCAGCGAGCAAATCGAATTGATTGAGCACTCACTTTCACGCAATCGATAGTCGTACATACAAAAAAACAACGCACAGTGTGCGTTGTTTTTTTATTGAGCAGATTTAGTTTAGATCGAAGCTCTGAATGCATCAAGAGCGGTTTGATCAGACCATACCAGCCAGTTGTGCGACTTGAGTTCATTGAACCAGACCCATCCTTTGATTTCTGGATGCTTTGGGAGCTGTACTTGAAGTGCATCCTTTATCCATGCAGCTTTTCTGGTGTCACTCTGACTTGAAAATGAGAATAGGTACACTGGCTTTTTGTAGGTATTGAGTTGGAGGAGAGATTTGTCGAATACTTGTGAGAATGTTTCCCACTGTGTTCCACCGAAATTGAATCCATCCACTCCAACAATATCGACATATGCATCACCAGGGTAGTAGTCTGCGATTTGATTTCCTGCGACATCTGGAACCGAGCCATTGTTTGGTGCCCAACCAAACTGAACATTGGGAGTAGTTCTAAAGAATTCACGGATATAGCGGTATGCGGCAATATGTTTTGCGGGAGTATTGCCGTTTTTCGTCCCTGAGACAGTGAACCAGTCGCCGTTCATTTCTGAGAATGGAATGAGGATAACTGGGGCATTGTATGTTTTCGCACTTGCTGCAAAACTTCTGAAGTATGCATCCCAGTCACCGCGAAGGATTGCATCGTAATTAAAGCGGGGTTGCTCAGTGGTTGCGACATTGTAGTCTGTTGCTTCCCAGAAAATCACCAGCGTTTTATTGCGGTCACGCACATATGGTGCGATATACATTGGGAACTGACTTTCATTTCCCCAGTGCACGAATACTGCACGTAAGTCTGTAATCTTTCCTACTCGACTTTCAAAATCATCCATGTTGAGTTCTTGCCATCCTACATATGCACCCCAAAGTGGTTTGGTTGCTGGAGCGGTGCTAATTGGAAGAGGTGCTGGAGATGGTGCTACAGAAGGTGCAGGAGATACTACGGGAGCTGGGGCTACTGCAGGAGTTGGAGTTGGTGCTGGTGGAGGAGTGGCTGTTGTCGTGGTATTCACAAGACTTACATTGTCGATGGTGAGTATTCCATTTCCAGCAATCAAGTGAAATACACGCACCGAAGCAACATCACTTGGAGTGGTAAAACTTCGAGAAAATGATGTCCAAGTATTTGCAGAAGACGGAAGTGAACCAAGGAGAATGTAGCTGTTTGCACCACTTGTGCTTGTGTACTCGAGCACCACTTGCGTTAATGCAGTTGAGAGATATTGATCTTGAAAGCGATACATCGTATTTGGAGTAACTCCGATATTGGTAAATGTCCATTTTGCATCTCCACTGACATACCCACTCATACTGATACTTGCTGCGCGAGTCCCGTCCTTACTTCCTACTGGATAGCTAAAGACACGATTGCTTGTACCCCAAGCACCTTTAATCCATTGATCAGGAATTCCGTCCTGATTTGCGTCTGTTTCTAGTCCTGCATTTTGAATGAGGTTGCCAATCACTCCGGTAACTGGTGCTGGAACTGGAGTCGCAATTGGACTTACAACTGGAGCTACTGCGGGAGTTGGAGTCGGTGCTGGTGCAGGAGTTGGCGCGATAGGTGCAGGTGCTGGCGAAGTGCAGTCTGTGATAGTCACTGCTTGAATATTTGAATATTTCTCTCCGCCTTTTGCTGAAACAGCCCTGACTTGATACTGGTACACACCATTTCCTACAGGAAAAGATGTGGTAGTGAGTGTTGTTGGTGTAATACCAATAGCAATTTGCGGCCACCCTGTCCCACCTGGTGAATTACGAGAGACGGTATATGAAACTGCGTTTACTGATGCACTCCAGTTAAGTACAACTTGGGGTGTACCTTGGTTGCAAGAGAAAGTTGGTGCAGATAGGTTAAATGGTTGGGGAAGTGCTGTGACTGCAGGAAGGATATTTCTTGACTGAGAATTGGTGTTGTTTAGGTTTTGGAATAATGGAATCAGGGTAAGTGAGCACATGATTGCAAATAGAAACACACTCACTTTGTGAATGTGGCGAAGATGCGTGACTGGTGACGGTAGAGTTGATAGATAAGACATGAACAAAATTTAATTATTGCGTAGCAAAAAGTGTTTTTGGCAACAAGAAAAACTCCCTCGAGTTACTTCGCCGGCTTCACCGAATGATTTTTTATTTCAAAAAAAACGCTACAAATGAAGACTTTTACGCACTTTTGAATGCTGAGCACGACACGATTAATGTGTGTTTTCCTCCGTATGGTAGAACATGTAAAATACCACGCTGTGACACAAATGAGCTATTGACGATAATACATGATGAAGGTGCGGTGAGGTTGATGTCTTAAACTCTCTCTGTTGACCCATGAATACGATACATTGTTTTATATTGAAGTTGTGCTGTAATGTGTATATATCTACCAAATAACATCCATGGATACCTATCGACATTTTTTGCAATGGAAAATATCTCGCTTTGTGTTCGGGAATACGACATTCGCGATATGT
>DALYED010000007.1:54972-55747 GCA_031972735.1 Minisyncoccota bacterium
ATTCGAGTTTATGTTGGGTTTATTTGGATTTCTGCGGGATGGGAGAAATGGCAAAGTCCTCTCTGGACTGGGGATGGTGCAGGTAGTGCAGTGACAAGTTTTTTGCAAAACGCACTTTTGAAAACGGCAGGGGATCATCCTGATGTCAGTCAATGGTATGCACAGCTCATTACTACGGTTGCGCTTCCGCATGCCACACTTTTTTCATATCTTGTGACCTACGGAGAGGTGCTTGTCGGACTCGGACTCATTGTTGGACTCTTTACCGGTGTCGCAGGATTTTTTGGACTCATCATGAATTTTAATTATTTATTTGCAGGTACGGTAAGTATCAATCCATTACTTATCGTGCTACAAATTCCACTCGTCCTTGCATGGCGCACTGCTGGACATCTCGGACTTGATCGCTATCTCTTTAAAAAAATACGACGGTAGGGCAGAATTCAAGAAGCAGTTTCAGTAACATTCATGATCGAACACATACTTCGCAATACAATTCTTACCTGCACGGTGATCGTAATCATTGCCATGCTTTTTTTGAGATACCATCAACTTGAGACTAGTGCACAGGTAGTTGGAACGGAAAAGACTGTACGAACCGATTTGATACATGCTGAACCCTCTCACATTGAAGGAAGTACAACGCTACTATTCGTGGGTGACATGTTTTTTGACCGCTACATCCGTAAGATGGCACGGCTTCATGGAGAAGATACATTATTTTCTTGCATTGATCCATTGTTCGACAAGGCTGATGCGGTAATTGGAAATCTTG
>DALYED010000007.1:55757-56051 GCA_031972735.1 Minisyncoccota bacterium
ACTGACTATGATTCAGTAAGTGAAGACACACTTATTGGAAGTCCTGAGAATTACCGCTTCACATTTTCAACCTCAACCGCAACGCTTCTTGCTCGTCATCATATCAATATTGTTAATCTCGGAAATAATCATATTACAAATTTTGGTCACGAAGGAATCGCTTCAACACATCAGTATCTCGATCAAGCAGGGGTAGGCTATTTCGGTGGAGTAGTAGGGGAAGAGCCAGTTTATCGAAATACTATCGGTGGGATTCCTTTTTCTTTTGTAAGTTATAATGCATTTTATGGTACT
>DALYED010000008.1:0-13842 GCA_031972735.1 Minisyncoccota bacterium
TGAGTCCACCAAAGTACTTTGTCTCCATTCCTTTTGATCCGACTCCCGATGCTGCAACTGCAGTGTCTACACTGCTGTTGAGTACCGTCTGGAGGTTCATCACCTCCTGATCAGTCACGCCCTGCTTCAACGTCTTTGTGAAAACGTATGAAGTATCTGCTGAAGCGAGACTTGGTCCCACCATCGCAAACACTGCAGCGAGACCAATGAATCCGGAAACGACTTTCGCCGTCTTTGAATTCTTGAAATTCTTCATATATTGAACTGCTTTGTTAAACATGTATTAGTAGTGTGCATTTCTGCACCCAACTAACCATGCGGTTTTTCTACTAGTAAATTCTGAAACTTATAATCACGGTATGATTTTGTGTATGAACTTTTTGCTCCGCAAGAAACTCATTCCATACAACAGGCATTTTCTTTGAGGAATCTTTTGCAAGACTCACTCAACGAGTGCGATGCCTTTGGTATACATTCACTGAGAACGAATAACAGTAATCTGCACTTTCGGAATCACACATCTGCTATTCAATTTTCAATGAACTATCCAGTGCAATTGTGCGAACGAATCACACAATGCTGACTACGGCTTTCCTCCATACATCTGCCACCGGCTGATGCATCGCTCCAACACATTGCACAAACATACAAAGGCAATATGCCAAAGCTCACGAAAGCGTAAAATCATTATAGTATCTCTCGACACTACGCGCCAAATTATGACGCACGATTAGTGTGGATAACACGTGAAGAAAGTTTGCACTCACCCACTTGCTTTCCAAGAGAGCTACTAGCTCCACATTGCAAGAATAACCCCACAACGTGTCGCAGGGGCATGATACCCTCACACCCCTATAGAGTCAAACAGATATCATGGTGTTATGTGACTCTCCACATCATGACCTGCACATCGCGGGAGCTACGCAGATCAACAGAGTCATACATAAAAGACACTCTATATAATAGAGTGTCTTTTATGTTGTCCTATAGAAATAGCTACAAGTGACTGATACATGCATGTGAAAAAAGAATAAGAAGGCATCGAATGCAAGAATCAGAGATATTCAAAGGCAGTTAAAACAAGATATGGATGTGCAAAAAAAACAGCAACCTTATCGGCTGCTGTTTTTACTTATGACTCATGTAAGTATCTAAGGACTACCCTTTTCTTTAAGTTATCTGACCAGGAAGCGAGTAGGTGGACCAGCGACGTTCGCCACGCTTTACGAGTAGACCTTCAGCAACCATCGCGAGGAGTTCGCGCTGGATAGTTTTCTCACTCACTGCAGGGATGCTCTTTGTGAAGTCTTTGACCCCGAGAGCCGGCTTCTGTTTGATCAGTGCCAATATAATAGTGCGTCGATCATTTTTGGTAGCATCGGGAATGTTGCGCTCGATACTAGAACCATCTGACTTACGTTCAACACGAGTGAAAACTTCGCCAACATTAAGGACACCATGCATACGTTCTTTGTGTACCGACATGGGTTCGTGGCGAGGGACTTCAACCTTCTTTGGTTCGACTTTTTTTACATCGATAGCAATGTCCTTTTTAAGAGGCACAAGCACTCGCCCACCAGTCTCACGGGAGACAGTCACGACTTCACGCTTCTCATGTCTTTTATCATTTGAAGGGACTTGTTGTTCACGGTGTGAAGTTTGTGGAAGATGAGCCTGACTTGCTTCCAAGATAGGAGTATTCTGTTTTGACTCTTCTTCGATATGACGATCTTCAGGAACATCAAAAAACTTGTCAGTGAAGACCATTTTGTCTTGGTCAAATATCTTCGTCCATTCGTATTCAATCGCAGCTTTAAGGATGCGGTATTCTTTCTTTAGGACAGATGCGTTCATGCTTGAGAGCAAGCGTGACGCCTCAGCAATTTCGAGAAATGAAACCAGTCGATCGGTTCTCTTTAGGACATCAGCGAGCGCTGACATTTTTTCTGCAGGGGTTACATTCATTGAAAGAGTCACTCCAGAGAGGAGCTCAACTGCGGTCTCGCGCATTTTCCATTTCATTGGTTCGCGCTCATTCATCGTGTCGGTCACCATATACAGTGCGGTCGTGAGCTTCTCTGACTTACGAAATACAAAAGACAGTCCTTTTGAAGCACGGCTCTCTTGCTGGGTATTTTTATAGGACAGTGATGAACTGCCATTGAATTCCGCACTATTCGACGCGTGTCTTTGATTTCCCGCGTTTTGATGTGATGCACTTGCGGACAGGTTGTCTTTTTTGAAGTCCATAGTTTGTCTGTTATTTGTCTTTTAAATAGTAGCACTAAATAAATTTATGTCAATATCGGACATTTTGGTCCGCAATTGAAAGAAGGATCACGGTTGTTATCAGACATATTACTCCTTGTCCAAGAGAAGACAACTGTGCTGATGCAAGCGAGTAACATAGCAAGTTGGAAACAGCATAAAAAGCATATCATGCACATTCGCGGAGATCATTGATAATGACAAGCGCATATTCTACTTATCTGATGGTTATCGCATGTGAACTCACTACACTGATACAAGTGTGTTCAATGCCATGATTATTCACTCCGTGAATAACAGTACATTGTGATAATATAGAGGAAACAAATTTTATATGGCCAAACGAAGAAAGGTAACCACAGCTCCCTCGCGAAGAGGACGAAGGAGTGCAAATAATTACGAGAAAGAAAAACAACCTGGGTTCTGGAAGCGACTACGCGAAGAGACTCGCAACTCAATTATTGGCATCTCACTTGTGATCATTGCAATCATATTGATTGTGGCGGCATTTGGTCGAGGGGGAGCACTTGGGGGGAACATTTATGGAGCAGTACATTTTATGTTTGGTATCGGGTACTATGTGATCCCACTGCTTTTCATCTTACTTGGGGTGAATTTTTTCCGTGCAGGAGAACACAACTTCACTACCCCAGCGCTGATTGCAGGACCATTCTTTTTGTTTTCAACTCTTGGACTATTTGCGCTCGCAGATAGTGTAAGTGGAACGAGTGGTCTTGGAGGGTTCATTGGATATTACATTATGACTCCAACGGTGTATCTTTTTGCACCACTGCTTTCGGGGATTATTCTTTCCGCAATACTTCTCGTTGCAGTATTGATCCTGTTTGATACACCACTGCACCTTGGATTTATGTTCTCATTTTTTAAACTCTTTAAGCGTGAGAAAAATACCGATGGCGAAGAGGAAGAAGAGTATGAAGATGAAGAGGAGGACGAGGAGGAATTTGAAGAAGAAATTGAAATCGAAGAGGTAGAAGAAGCACCTGTGGAGGTCATGCCGATTGCAAAAGAACCGAAGCCCACACTGCTTGAGAAAGTAGTTGAAAGCGTAAGCGCAAAGAAGCCTGAAGGTATTCCATTTCAATTCAATTCAAACCTTCACACTGAATACACTCCTCCCCCGCTCACACTTCTTGCGGGTGATAAAGGGAAGCCTGGATCTGGAGACGTGAAGGCAAATTCAAATATCATCAAACGTACCCTTTCGAACTTTGGTATTACCGTTGAGATGGATGAAATATCACCTGGGCCATCTATCACTCGTTATGCACTGAAGCCTGCTGAAGGAGTGAGACTTTCAAAGATCACTGCACTTCAACATGACCTTGAACTTTCGCTTGCGGCTGCACCAATCCGTATCGAAGCACCGATTCCTGGAAAGTCACTCGTGGGTATTGAGATCCCAAATACGAGCAAGTCAACGGTAGGACTTGGATCACTACTCTCAGACCCAATCTGGAGCGAGAACCCAAACCCACTATTTGTCCCGCTTGGAAAAGGCATCTCAGGAATGGCTCACTTTGTAAATCTCGCAAAGATGCCACACGTACTCGTCGCAGGTGCTACTGGAAGTGGTAAATCAGTGACTATTCACAACATCATCACCTCTCTATTATATAGAAACTCGCCAGAGCGACTGCGCTTTATTATGGTGGACCCAAAGCGAGTTGAGCTCACCGCCTATAATGGTATCCCCCACCTCCTGACCCCAGTAATCATTGAGCCAAAGAAGGTAATTTTGACACTCAAGTGGGCGACAACAGAAATGGATCGACGCTATGATGTGCTCCAAGATGAAAAATGCCGTGACATCAAGACATATCACGAGACCATACTTGCACCTGCACTTGAGAAATATGAAAAACAGAAGGCTGAGGGTAAGTTTGAGGATGGCAAAGAGCCTGATCTCCCAGAACTAATGCCATATATCGTAGTAATCATCGACGAGCTCGCTGACTTGATGCAGGCATACCCTCGCGAGCTTGAGGCGGCAATCAACCGACTGGCGGCAAAGAGTCGTGCGGTAGGGATCCACCTGATTATTGCAACCCAAAGCCCACGCGTAAATGTGATCACTGGTCTGATCAAGTCGAATATCCCAGCACGTATTGCACTACAAGTGGTGTCCCAAATCGACTCGCGCACGATTCTTGACTCATCAGGTGCAGAAAACTTGCTTGGTGCGGGTGATATGCTCTACCTCTCTGCAGAATTACCAAAACCCGTACGTCTGCAATCTGCGTATATTTCAGATTCAGAGGTAAAGAGTGTCGTAAAATTCCTTAAAGATCATTACAATGGCACACTTGGCGATGAACTAGACCTTGCCAACCCAGAGAACAAAAATGCATTCTTTGGAATTCCTGAGGAAGCTCTGTCGGGAAGTGACGGTGGAGATGATGATGACAAATACAGTGAAGCAAAAGAGCTTGTGATGACTACCGGCAAGGCATCAACATCATTCCTTCAGCGACGACTTGGGCTCGGCTATGCACGAGCAGCGCGAATGATGGATGTACTCGAAGAGCGAGGAGTCATAGGTCCTGGAAATGGCGCAAAGCCACGCGAAGTATTGATGCGCAGTGGTGATGGATCAGCAGAAAGTGAGGAGTAGTCGCCAAGACTGTACTGATGACAAAAAAAGACCGCTTGAGAGCGGTCTTTTTGTTAGCGATGGCGAATTGCAGTTCGTTTTCGCACAATGGGGTTACTTTTCCCAAGTGGAAGCATCTTTTTTAATGACTTCTTACGGAGTGACTTTCTGGGAGGCTCTGTGAGTACAGACATACGGGCAAATGGGAACGGGCTCGATAATGCTGGCAACAAGAGTAGTAGTATGAGTCTCGAAGAAAACCTCATATTCATAGCTTTCTCCATGAAGTTGTGAATTCTTTGCACAATATAGACTGCAAATCAAGAGACGTCAATGCACTACAATTGGCGCAGACATGTATATAATAGAGTACTTATGTACTGGAACCTGAAGCGAATCATTGTCACTGTGGTGGCAACACTATTTATTGGGGGTATATTCTATTACGCATACTACCAGGCACGAGGAATCATCGCGGGACCAACTATCACGCTTACTACCCCTCAAGATGGTGAAATGATCACTACTCCCCTTGTGCGAGTGACTGGTACTGCCGTAAACACCAAAGAGCTTACTCTTGACGGAAGGTCAATATTTGTGGACTTGCAAGGAAATTTCAATGAGCAATTGTTGCTCTACGCAGGCTATAATATAATTGAAGTAGTAGCAAAAGACGCAGATGGACGAGAGGAAAGAAAAACTGTGGGTGTCATCTGGAGCGGGACAACAAGCCCTGCTTTTCAATCAACTTCTTCGTCTACTATACATAGCACATCAGCAGCACAAGTAATTACTCAATAAATACATCTACTATGGCAGGTTTTGTTAAAAAAGTGAAAAAAGAAAAATCAGAAGCTGAGCGTACGGGATCAGTTGGCATCGAAGCAACAATTAAAGCAATCCAAACAAAGTTTGGTGAAGGATCTATTATTAAGCTTGGTGACCAGCCAAAAGTAAATATCGATGCGATCTCAACTGGATCTATTGGGCTTGATCACGCACTTGGGGTTGGTGGCATTCCACAAGGACGCATTATCGAAATTTTTGGACCAGAGTCGTCTGGCAAGACAACACTCGCGCTCCATGTGGTTGCGGAAGCTCAGAAAAAAGGAGGTATTGCAGCATTCATTGACGCAGAACATGCACTTGACCCTGAGTATGCTCGCAAGCTTGGTGTGAAAATCGACCAGCTCCTTGTCTCACAACCAGACACCGGTGAGCAAGCGCTTGAAATTTGCGAATCACTTGTACGCTCTGGCAACCTTGCAGTCATTGTTGTCGACTCAGTTGCAGCCCTCACCCCAAAAGATGAAATTGAGGGTGATATGGGTGCGCAACATGTTGGCAAGCAAGCGCGGCTTATGTCACAAGCACTTCGCAAATTGACCGCGATTGTTTCAAAGACACACACCAGTGTGATTTTCATCAATCAGATCCGTATGCAGATTGGCGTGATGTTTGGTAACCCTGAGACTACCCCTGGAGGTAAGGCCCTCAAGTTCTATACTTCAGTACGCATCGATATTCGTAAAATCGCTCAGATCAAGAAAGGAGAAGATGTGATTGGTAGTCGTACCCGTGCGAAAGTTGTAAAAAACAAGGTTGCAGCACCATTTAAGCAAGCTGAATTTGATCTTGTGTATAACGAAGGCATCTCTCGTGAATCAGAACTCTTAATGTTTGGGGAGAAGTATGGAATTATTACAAAATCTGGATCATCATACTCGTTTGGCGAAGTAAAGCTCGGACGTGGCTATGATTCAGCAAGACTATTCTTGCGTGATAATAAGGTGATTTCAAAAGAGATTCTTAAGGAAATTCAGAAGAAAATGAAGGAAGATGCATCGTTTTCAATTGCACCATCCAAAGAAGACCTTGATGAAGGATCCCCTGAATAACCCTGCTTTGGGTACTAACTCGCCTTTCTCACCACAGATCCACAAACGCAACCAGTAAAGAAAGCACAAAGCACCCGACTCTTGCATTTCTTCATAACAAAACAACACCTTTCGGTGTTGTTTTGTTATGAAGAAATGCAAAGATTCAAAAACAATTTCTGATCGTAACTATATCCAAGCCTGAGTGCGCTTATGTATCATGTCGAATGATATCCAAATGAGCAGTGCACCAATCGCAAACAGAAGTGCAATTGTTGCAGCTTCAGCCTGCATAAGTGCTGAGCCATAGAATGTCACATCGCTTCTAATATCAAAGAAACTTGGGGCGTTTGCGATAACATGCGCATATGAAACATATGCAGTTGAGCGCCAAAAGAATACTGCAACAATAAGCGACTTGAGGAAAACTGGATGAAGAAACATTCGAATAACTGCAATCAAATATATGCGACGCATAATACGACGAGTTAACTCTGTGTCTCTTTTGTTTTGTATTGTTTGTTCCATATTGTGATTTTCCAATCGTTTTTCGCACTTTGGATTTTATGATGAGGCACCATTCTCTTCAATAAGACGTTCGAATTCCCGTTTTGCGCGATAAATCTTTGTCTTTACTGCTGAAACTGTCGTTCCATCCATATCTGCGATTTCTTTCTGAGAGTACTCATCAATGAAATGCAGGCGTAATGGGCGCGCAAGCTGTGCAGGCATTCGAGAGAGAAATGATGCAACATAATCGCGCATTGTCTCTTCGTGAGAAAAATTCGCAGGATCTGGGAGCGTTTCGTAGAATTCAGGTTCGAGTTCCACGTGAGTCGCTCCTTTCTTCTTCAACTTCTGATAATGAGTAAAGGTAGTATTCATTAAAATCTTGTAGCCCCATGACTTGAAAGTAGCGCCTGGAACAGGTACAAACCTTCGTGCATTGAAGTAAATCTTCGTAAATGTCTCTTGGACAATATCCTCTGCTTCCTCACGGCTACGGATCACACTTTCTGCTTTGCGCAAAAAAGCGTCTTGATACCGAGCGACAAGTATCGCAAAAAGCCCTGGATGCTCCAGTGAGCGCGCCAAAAGGGCCTCATCAGGGAGGTCTTCGATTTTCTCTTCATGATCATCGAGTAGCATTGCCTTTATCATGTATCAGAAATTGAGCTTGTGCAAGCAAAGACAAAAATATGTGAAAACATGTTTTTGCTCTATATTCTACAACCTGTCCATTTACAGAAATGTCGCAACAAGACTCAACTTGCCTTTTTTCAAAATATGGCTTAACATATGCACACTATGCTTACTTACAGTGAAATCTTACCGAAGAAAATCATCCTCATTGATGATCAGCCTTATGAAGTGCTCGACGCACACGTGTTTCAAAAACAGAAATCGCGCCCCGTAAACCACACCAAAGTCAAAAACCTGCTTTCCGGCAGTGTAAAAGAAGTGGTATTTCATCAATTTGAAAAGGCAGAAGAGGCAGACATGGGAAGCAAGGAGGTAAAGTACCTCTTCTTGAATCGAGGAGAATATACATTCTGTGATGCAAAAGACCCTGCAGATCGCTTTAAGCTCACTGATGCACAACTTGGAGATGGGATTCAGTACATCAAGCCAAATTCCGTTGTTGATGCAACAACCTTCAATGGTGACATCATTGGACTTCGTTACCCAATTAAAGTTGAGCTTAAGGTTGCTGAAGCAGCCCCTGCAGTACGTGGAAACACTTCAGGTAATGCAACAAAAATTGTCACACTTGAGACTGGTGCCACAGTAAATGTACCAATGTTCATCAACGAGGGAGATATACTCAGAATCAATACGGAGACTGGTGAGTATACTGAGCGCGTCGAAAAAGCCTGAGCCTACAAATCTTTTTCTTGTATTGCTTCGTTTGTCGCCTGCGGGTGCTCGCTTAATGTATCACAAAGTACATCTCACGAGCCTTCCTCGGCTCCGCCTCGCACTACAAGAAAAATCTATTGTAGTCTTAATGAGATACTATTGTGTAGCACATAAAAAAACTCAGTCACAATACCGCAAAGTATTGCTCCAGAGTTTTTTGTTTGTCTCCGTGTACTGCATCCCAAATTTCTCCTTATCCTCACTACGCGATTGTTAATAAAAAAACACCCTGAACGGGTGTTTTTTTACAAATAGTTTCTTTGGGGTAAGATGCGAGACTCTGAACTTAAGTTGGGAAATTTGGATGCAATCCGAAGTTATTTTTGCGGAGTGCCGAAGGGGCTGTACTTTGCAGTACAGCCCCAAGGTCGAACACAAAAATAACGAGGAGTGCGCCGAATTTACCGACTTACGATGCGATGTATGGGAGGAGTCCCATAAAGCGTGAACGCTTCACCGCAAGCGCCAAAGCGCGCTGCTGCTTTGCAGAAAGCCCTGTACGGCGTGAGGACATCACCTGTCCATGTGGAGTTACGAACATGCGAAGGAGCTCAACGTCCTTGTAGTCAACATACTTTATGTTGTTTGCTGACAGATAATCTTGTTGTTTTTTCATATGAGTATTGTGTGTAATTTTTACAGAACTTTCTATCTCAGGCGCAGTTCACAGTTGTCGCCTCCGGTACTCGCTCTATGTACCAACTAGTACATTTTGCGAGGCGTCCTCGGCTCCGCCCGTGAACTGCGCCTGATCTAAAAAGTTCGAGGTTTGATAATGTTTTTTTTGTTTTTGTTTGATATTTTTAAATCAAATTTTGAGTGAAAGACGATTCAGGCTTCAAAATATGATTTAAAAAGGAATATCGTCTGGGTTAATGTCTTCGTCAGGATACTCTATGGTATCAAGGGATTCATTCGCAGGAGCCTGTGCACCTTGGCGAGGAACTGATTTTGAGCTTGCGGAGGCATTGCCTGCAGCGTACTCACCACCACTAACCACTCCACCTACTGATGCCCCACCTTTTGGACCAAACTGGATTGTATCTGCAATGATTTCAGTTCGGTACTTCTTGGTGCCATCCTTATCATCCCACGAGCGAGTCTGGATTCTCCCTTCGACAAATACCGGCGATCCTTTGCGGAGATACTGCGACACAGTCTCTGCTTGGCGCGCAAACACTACGATATTGTGGTAATCAACAGATTCCTGTTTTGAGCCATTCTTGTCTTTGTAAACACGATTAGTAGCTACAGAAAATGATGTCACAGGTGTACCATTTGGGAGCGCACGCATCTCAGGATCTCTCGTGAGATTGCCGTAGATCATTGCTTTGTTGATGTACATAGGATTTGAGAATTAACTAATCACCAAATCGTCGATCGTTTTGTCGAGTTCCTCTTCTGAAAGCTGAGGCTTCTCTTCTACTTTCTCTTCACGAACCATCTTCTCAGCTCCATCTTCACGTTTTGCCATGAGTGCTTTCTTTGGAGCCATGGTGTTTTCGCGGACAGTCTTTACTAAAATGTAGCGGAGGATATGATCGTCTGACTTCCACCCAGCTTCAATCTCTTTGATTGCTGTTGGGTCTACTTCAAACTTAATCCATCCAAAGTATGCACTGCGGAAGAGTGCACGCTTATTAGCGGCTACTTTTGACATGGCATAAGTGAGATCCATGTGACGTGGAAACTCATCTGCGATGACATGACCGCCTTTACCTTCAATAACATCACGGATCGCCGTAACGCGCGCGCCAAGACCATCTTCTGGGACAGTAGGCACGATATGGAAGCCGATTTCGTAGATCTTAGGATCGTTCGGTGTGGCTTCGATACTTATTTCTTTATTTGTCATAATCGCCACATCCTACCAGCCAAAATGCTGTCTGTCAAAGCTATAAAGCACGTAGGATTAAGAGGCGTGCCAGTTCTCAATATGCTTATTTATCAAGCTGAAAAGTGCGGATTGCGTTTGCGACAAGTGCAGAGCGTACCTGCTCCTCGTCTTGTCCTCGAATGAGTGCAATTTGCTTGGCTGTTTCAGAAACAAACACAGGCTCATTACGTTTACCTCGCATCGCTTTTGGGGCGACATATGGGGCATCGGTTTCAGTCATTATTCGATCAAGGGGCAGATATCGCACGACATCATTGTAATCTTGTGAAAATGTGATTACTCCAGTGTATGACATAGTAAATCCAATATCGAGAAACTTTTGTGCTACAGAAATATTTCCTACAAAAAAATGGATATTTCCTTGAACAGACTTATGATTTCCAAGTATCGCAAGGATATCTTCATACGCGTCCATACTCCCCTTCGTTGGTCGTCCATGAATCATGAGAGGCTTGCCTACTTCAACTGCAATTGCTATATGCTTTTCAAATATTTCTTGCTGTCTTCGCTTTTCTTCTGATTCACCATTTATCCACCCATCATGCTCTGGCCAATAATAATCGAGACCACATTCACCAATGGCAACAACTCGTGGGTGTGTCGCCATTTTGGTATACGCAACTACATCAAAATCTTCTTTTGCATTATCCGTCGGATGTAATCCGATGGTCGCCCACAGGAGATCGGGGTTTGCCATCGCAAGCTCAATTGCACGTACTGACATGGCGAGATCGGTACCGACTACAATACTCTCTACGCTACTACTACGCATGCGCGCGAGCACTTCTTCGAGATCAGCATGAAAGCGGCTGTCATTTATATGTGAATGGATATCGAAATATCTTGAGTTCATAGATAATCGATGTATTTAAGGTATAAGCCTGTCTCAAAACCACCACGTGCATGCTTCTTTTTTTCACGAATGGCAAGTACTTCTTCGAGTGTCATATTATTATGATAGAGCACACCACTGATTACCTCGATGATATCCGCAAGTTCTTCTTTGAGTTTTTCTGGATCAGTGTCATACACTTCAAGCGCCTCTTCGACTTCTTCGTTGAGCTTATCCTTAAGAAGTGCAAGTGTTTTTGTTTTATCAAGATATTCAATACTAAAATCAGATGAGCTAATTTTATTTTCGACATCATGCTTATAAATGTCGATCATCTTATCTCGAACGAGCTTATTGAACTCCTTACGCATGGCAATCTATGGCAAGCGATTAAACAATGGCTTCTCTGGCATTTGATGCAGACGAATGAGTCGGAGTATTTCTTCAGCAGTACGAGGCAAGAAAGGGCGAAGCAGAAGTGCAATCATGTGAAGGCGCTCAACCATTTCGACAATCAACACCTGAGCATCCTCTGGAGCAGTTTTTACCAACTTAAATGGGGCAGTTTCTTGAATATAGCCATCAAGTTCACGTACGGCACTCATGATAGCCTCAAGAGCACGCTTGGAATCAAACTGCTGCATCGCTTCGTCAATTTTTGTATGTGGTAATGGATCTGGAGTGTGAACTGGTTTGTCTATGTGAGTGGTAGCCATTTTCATGATTCGACTTGTGAGGTTTCCGATGCCATTCTGTAAATGAGTGGTGTAGCTTGTCTTGATTGACTCAAGGGTAAGATCCCCATCTTCAAAAGTAGGAATATCATGGAGGAGCACAAAACGGAGGACGTCTTCAGGATAGTCACTCACGCTCTTGTATAGCTCAATCACATCAAATGGATTAATTACATTACCGAGCGACTTTGACATTTTTTGACCACCTGAGGTAATGAAGCCATTGATAATAATATGCTTTGAGTTTGGAAGCATTGCAGACATGAGCATTGCTTGCCACATTGCAGACTGCTGACGATTGTTATCCTTACCACAGTACTGAATGACAGGCCACCAGGCATTAAACTTACCCATATCATCTGGCCACCCGATAGCAGAAATATAATTTACCAATGCATCAAACCAGACATACATCACATGGTCATCGTCTCCTGGCACTGGAA
Source organism: Minisyncoccota bacterium (assembly GCA_031972735.1). Taxonomy (GTDB): domain Bacteria; phylum Patescibacteriota; class Minisyncoccia; order Phycocordibacterales; family UBA6899; genus MHLP01. The sequence continues at coordinate 12,586 of DALYED010000008.1, forward strand.
CACCCCACGCCATTTTTGATTTTAGGCGAGAAATTGAAAAATCCTCAAGTCCGCGTTCGACAAATGCACGTACTTCATTGCCACGAAAATCAGGGACAACAAGACCATGCTCGTTGGCATAGAGTTCAAGGAGTGGCTTTTGATAACGTGACCAGCGAAAAAAATAGTTTTCTTCTTCACGAATTTCAAGCTCACGGTTTGGGTGAAGTGGGCACTTTTCATCGACGAGCTCAGAGTCTGTTTTCTCAAGCTCACAACCAACACAGTATTTTACTCGATAGAGCTTTTTATAAATGTCTGATTCCCCACTTTCATTTGTGTTTGCAAGGCATTTTTTCCAAAACTCTTGCGCTGCGAAGACATGATGTTCGTCAGTAGTGCGAATGAAATTGTCCACAGAGAGCCAAAGTAACGTTTGAAGTTGCTCAAATTTTAAAGCAAAACGGTCGGTATAGTACTTTGGTTCAATCCCCTCTTTAGCAGCAGCTTCAGCAATTTTTGCACCATGCTCATCAGTTCCTGTGTTAAAAAACACCTGTCTACCTTGTAGACGATAATAGCGCGCAAGGGCATCTGCGCGAATAATTTCCATTGCAAACCCAACATGTGGGTCTGCGTTGACATACGGAAGCGTTGTTGTGATATAGATATGCTTTTCTTGAGCCATATCAACATGCTAACACCCTAATGCGACAATGAAAACTGCTAGTCTTCAAAGATTTTCTTCTCGCGGGCGACATCATTTAAAAACTCCATCAGAATTGCAGTGATTGGCACAGAGAGGATAATACCTAAGAAACCTGCAACTTTTGCACCAATCACCAGTGCAAGAATGACCAGTACTGGAGGAATACCGATTACCTTGCGGACAACCCATGGATAAATGAGATGACTTTCAAATTGTTGAACAAAGAAATACACGAGCGCAACAATCGCAGCAGCTTGAATTCCAGGGTCAACATTCAAAAAATGAATGACATTGCCAGGTGGATTTATTCCACTCCCATATGCGATTACAAGCCCTGGCACAGCAGAGAGGATTGGACCAAATACAGGAATAAGCTCAAACATCATTGCGATAAGCGCGAGAAATAGTGCTGAAGGAATACCCATAAGCGTCATGGTGAGAAAGACGAGCACCCCCACGAGCACAGCCGCCCTCCCCCACGGCCGGCGCCACGCGAGGACAATGGCGGCGCCGCTGGCGACGACGGCCACGAGCTCGGCCGCGTGGAGCACTGCCGCCGTCCGCGAGCG
>DALYED010000008.1:13852-38806 GCA_031972735.1 Minisyncoccota bacterium
CACGAGCACACCAAGCAGTATCTGACCTTGCGACCACAAGCCTATCTTGGTTTGTGAACGACGCCAAAGGTCGACAACATACGCACGAGATTTTACCGGTGAAATCAGTCGAATAAGATTCTCAATTCCATGTTCTTGAGCAGAAAGATAGAACGACAATACAATAATCAAAATAAATGAGAGAAATCCACCGAAGAAGACGCTGTATGACTTGAGTGCTCCACCCTCTGCAAGACTATCTTTAATGACAGTAAGCAGGTTACCGCTCTGACCCACAGTACTGAGACTCTCAGCAACAGAGCTACCGCTTGCAAGTGGACTCCACAGACTCGAAAGGTCGACATACTTGGGAATAATATCTGCAAGACGAGAAATATCATCTATGAGCGCTGGAACAAAAAAGTAGAAAATCCCTCCGAGCATACTTGCGCCGAATGCATACACCAACACAAGCCCAAGCAATCGAGGGACGTTATGTTTTACAAAGAATCGCACTGCTGGCTCTATTGCAGATGCGAGAATTATTGCCGTGAGTACGACGAGAAAGATGTCACGCAAGTACCACACAGTGGCGAAGAAGAGCACAATAAGTATAGTGCGCAAGATGGTACCAGTGGAGATGGTGATATTGTAGTCATCTAGTTCATCTTTTTTCATCAACCTTATCATAGCACAGCCCGGTCACTAGGCTCTAGTCGTGGGTTGTTTATAGTTTAAGAAGTTTTTCGAAGGTCTTTTTATCCTTCCAAGGACCGATGAGAGCGAGATTGAGATGTTGTGTAATAAATATCTCTTGGGCGATTTTCTGCACATCTTTTGCACTAACACCACGCATTTTTGCGATTACTTCATCTGGAGTTGCGAGCTTTTTGCGTAAGACTTCTTGGAATCCGTAATATTCAGTAAGTTCATCTGATGACTCAAGACCGAGAACGAGGCGCCCTGCAAGCATGTCTTTCGTTTTGGCAAGTTCCTCTTCTTTTACAGGCTCATCACGCAATCGCTTTAATTCATTAATGATTGCAGTAACAGCCTCTTCTGCGCGCTCATTGACGACCCCCGCAGATGTACTAAAAAGTCCATGATCAGTCCATGTATCATTTGAAGCACGCACATAATACCCAAGCCCCATTTCAGTACGAACTTTTTGAAATAGGCGAGAACTCATACCTCCCCCAAGAATCCCACTGAGAATCGCTAAGGGGTAGTAAGAAGGGTGTGTGAGCGGAAATGTGCGCACGCCAAGCACAATATGTGTCTGGTCAGATTCTTTGTATTCAAGGTGTACTTTAGGTTTCTCTTGCACATCAATTACCTTGAGTTTTCCTGCTTTGGGAGACTTTTTGATGGCACCAAGTGTTTTCTCAATACATGTAGTTGCTTTTTTTACATCAAACTTACCGGCGATTACTATTGTTGTCGCATTAGGTACATATTGCGCTTTGCGGTAGGCGAGAAAATCTTCACGAGTGAATTTTGTGACCAATTTCTTCGGACCTGCAATCTCCCAACCTGCAGGCTGATCACCGTACACAAGCTTCATAAAGAGGTCATGTACTTTACGCATAGGCATATCTTCATACATATCAATCTCCCCTACTATTGCTCCCTTCTCCTGATCAATATCCTCCTGTTTAAATAGTGAGTTACTGTAAATATCTGTTAGCAGGTCAAGCACTTTAGGGAGATATGGTGATGCAACTTTTGCATAGTACCCAGTATATTCATGCCCTGTGAATGCATTAAATTCTGCACCAAGACTATCGAGTTCTTCGGCAATCACCTGCTGACTTGGGCGATTTGTCGTCCCCTTAAAACACATGTGCTCAAGAAAATGCGAGATGCCATTCTTATCTTTTGTTTCATATTTTGAACCTGTCTCAACCAAAATAAGTGCTGTTGCTGTCACCTGCTCAGGCATTGGAATAAGTAGGACACGAAGACCATTTGGGAGTTTTATTGTAGTTGGTTTTTTCATGGAAAGAGTATAGCACAAGTAAAAGAGGTGTTTTTTCGCAATCAATATTAGTCAACTATAAGCAAACAGTGGAGATGTCTTACCTTCATGTTTCACTATCACAGAAAAAACAGGAGCTTTTCTGTTTATTTGATATGTGTTGTAAATGTTAAATTTTACCCAACAACTCACTGATCAGCACACGAGACTGAGTGCCACTATCACGCTCTCGAAGCGTAACAGTATCTTTCTGATCAGGTTGTTCGCCGAGTGTGTCAAAATCAATTGTCACACAATATGGTGTCCCAATTTCATCCTGTCTACGATATCGCTTACCAATATTGCCGTTGTCGTCAAAAATGACTCGGCCACCGAGTTCCTTTTTAAGAACAGCGTAAATTTCACGTGCCTTGAGTACAAGTTCGGGTTTATTCTTTAGTAGTGGAAATACTGCAATAAGTACTGGTGCCACTGAAGGAGCAAATTTGAGGTATGTACGTTTTTCACCCCCCATTTCATCTTCAGTATACGCTTCAGCGAGCACAGCAAGTATACTGCGGCCAAGACCGAATGACGGCTCTATCACATGTGGAAGGAAGCGCTCTTTCGTTTCTTCGTCAAAATATTCAAGGTTTACCTTACTTGCTGTTTGGTGACTCAAAAGATCAAAATCTCCGCGGTATGCAAGTCCATAGAGTTCTTTTCGTCCAAATGGGAAATCGTACTCAAAATCTATTGTACGCTTTGAATAATGCGCACGATCAACATCAGCAACCTCAAGTTCGTGGACATGATCTTTTGAAAGTCCAATTGCTTCGATAAATTTCCATACTTCATTTCTCCAATGCTCAAACTGCTCCTGCCATGTATCGCTACGGATAAAATACTCTATTTCCATTTGCTCAAGCTCACGCACTCGGAAAATGAAATCCCGTGGGGCAATTTCATTTCGGAATGCTTTTCCAATTTGACCTAATCCAAATGGGAGCTTTGGGTGGAGTGAGTCAACAACGTTTTTATAGTTTACAAACATACCACCAGCTGTCTCAGGACGAAGATAGCTGACGCTTGCAGCATCCTCAGTTGCTCCGATCTGTGTCTTGAACATCATGTTGAACTGTCGCACCTGACCAAGTTCATTTTTATCTGGGCTTTTTATGCCATGTTCCTTAATTGCCTTATCCATCACATCAAGTGACATGCCTTTTACATCGACTCCCGCATCTTCAAGTAAATGATCAGCACGATAACGTTTTTTTGTTTTTAGGTCCTCAGCAAGCGGGTCAGAGAATCCCCCAACATGACCTGACGCAATCCACGCTTGTGAATTCATGAGAATTGCAGCATCCATACCATACATATCCTCGCGATCATCGACAAACATCTTCCACCAAATATGTTCAATATTCTTTTTGAGCGCTACTCCAAGAGGTCCGTAATCCCATGTTCCCGCAAGTCCACCATAAATTTCGGAACCTTGGTAGATGAAGCCACGACGCTTGCACAAAGAAATAATAGCTTCCATGCGCTCATTATTGGAGAGAGGTTTCTTTTCAGTCATAATAATTGCATCCTACACAATTTAAGAAAAAGTGGGAAGGAGTCGATTGTAGCAAGTTGGCTCTACTGAACCACAAAAGAGCTCTTTTCTCCTGCTTTTGGATCAAAATCGAGCGTGGTATTAATCTCACCTTTTTCTTGGCGTAGTGGTTGATTGGTAAACGAATCAGTGCCTTCAAACAATATATCTTTCAGTAATACTGGTTGCCCACCAAGTTGGCTTAAGCTTGGTGTAAATATAATTTGGAACGATGCCTCGCGTGGAGATGTCTTTACTCCTGTACCTGCAGGAATATTTCCCGCCTGCCAAGTAATCATGTTTGTCGAGCGATTGAATGTAATATTTTCACTCATTGGATACACAGCACCTCCCCATGCAACATATGATGGAATCAGTGCAGTAATTGTTGCGTTCTTAATATCATTTGAAGTATTAATAATATCCATAGTGAGTGTGTAGGTGGTTTCCTGATCTACTTTAGGTGGGATAGGACCACGATTTGCAATTGGACCTGCGTAATGAAGGAGGTGAGGAATAATTTTTGCTTGAGATGTTACTTTTACATCTTTTGTGATTTCGGTCTTTATCTCCTCAGGAACCCCATTTTCAGAAAAGTGTTTTCCACGAGCACTGACGTCGACGGTAATCGTTGGATTTTTTAATGCATTGTTGTTCGTTATCGCAGGCATTGGCAGGAATGAAAAGGAGACTTCTCCAGTTCCCCCTGCCTCAATATCAGCAAGTGCTTGATCTGCGCGTGAATCCCAGAAAATTGTATTATCAATCGAACGGAAAAATCCACCCTGCGAGGCACTCACACTCCTGCGATCAAGTGCAACACCACTCAAGTGCACTTCAATTTGCGCATTAACTATTTTTGTTGAAAGATTATTCTTCCACTTTATTGAACTCACCACCTGGCTACCAAACTGTGTTACTGCATCTTCTGCGCTCTTTCCATTTACAACAAGATTAAGACCAATGAATGGTTGTTCAAGCACAATACTTGAAAGTACTTTTCCATAATATGTACTTAATTCCCGAGCAGTTTGATCTGCACCAACCCCAACAGATGTATGAAACACCCGCTCTTGAGTGTCCTCACCCTCAAGCACGCCATGAATCTTTATCCCATACTTTGATGCAGGGTCCATGCTCCCAATTCGCCAGACATTATTTCCAAAAGTAGGCTTTGGGTCTGCATCTGTGTAGGTAAAACCGAGTGGATACTCTACTTTAATCAGAATATCGCGGAGCGGAATAACGGTATTGGAAAGAGCGTTAACTGACAAGGTAATGCTTTGACCTGAATTCACCTGCTTCAAAGTATCAACAGTGAGGTTGATTGGTGACGCTGACAGGTGAACTTGCCGAGCATCATCTTTGGTAAATACTGAATTAATATTTTTGAAGCGGAATTCAAGACTTGCACGAAGTTCTTTGTCTGAATTTTCTTCTCCTAGAAAAATTGCTTTGGTGTGAAATTCTGCTTCCCCTCCAGCAGGAATATCTCCAAGTACTTTCTTCTGATCTCGCATGTCCCGATTCGAATCATTGCCATCACGTGTTCCTGATGGATATACAACAGTGAGATTACTAAACTCAAGTGGGACTTGATTTTGATTTGAAACTTTAATTGTTATATCTGCAGGAGTACCAGGAGTAACCCCAACAGGGACATCAAAAGAGATAATAATATTTTTATCAGAAGGCTTTATTCCAGTAAGCATTTGATAGAGAAGATATCCTCCTGATGCAACTGTAGTTGTCATTGCAATAACAACAATAACCTTAAGAATGAGTGCGCCGTATGTTTTTTTAACCTTGCGTTCAGTCACAATTGTCGTATCACCCCAATCAGAGGCAACATCAATTTCATTTGGGGATAAATCTTGGCGATATTCCGCTTTTGCTTCCGCTCCTTCTGGACGGTACAATCCACGTTTTGCACGCTCAATACGACTACTTTCATACTCAGTGTCCATATCAAAAAATTATACCACATCCACTAATACAAAAAGCTAGAGTTGAGTTGCTTTTAGTGCCGTATTTACTCGCGCAAGGATGTTTGCACGTTGCTGTGTCACGAGTTCAATGTGCTGTTTTTTGTTCCACACATCAGGATCAAGCAAATATGAAAACTCACCAGTATTCTCCCAGTAACCAAGTTGGGAAAGCAACCGTACAATAAACACAAGTTCTGCGGAACGAAATTCATGTATTTCCACCTGCGTATTCAAAAACTTAATTGCCGAGAGAATATCATCAAATAGATACTCATGGCGTTCTTCCCCTTGAATAAGTCTTCGTATAAGGAGAGCATGCTGTGCAAGAATTCTTTTTTTCTCACCATGGAGTAATAACGATCTGTGAGAATTGACTGGTCGAGCAGAGATCAATTTCCATCCATGCTTCCCTCGAATGAGATCTATTTCTGCATGAGCAAAAGTGGTGAGTGCATAACGTAAACGCGATCGTAGCTCACGAAGACTTTTTGCATGCGCCACCACAAAACCAAGCTCGCGAGTGTAGCAGAATAAAAGCCGATCTCCTTCTCCGAACGGACGGCTTTCAAGAATAATCGCCTCAGTATGATAGACATGATATGCCATACCAATCAAGTATATCCTTACCGCAACTTACTCACCATGCTACCGTCTCTCTATAGCAAGAGTATCCGCAACTATATGTCCGATTGCTCCAACAGCCGAAAAGAGCTCTGTAGTATATTTTTCGAGTATAGGGAGCTGGGCAGCGGTAAGTGTAAGCATGATCTTATCTGATGGGACAAGATTGGCTTTCTTTCTTAAGTCTTGAATTGTGCGTATAAGATCACGTAAATTCCCCTCCTCTCTGAGTGCTGGGGTAATAGTGGTGTCGAGTTTTACTAGTGGAGCTTCGCGGACCTCTTTCACATTGACCTCATCAGCGACTATTGCCATGAGTTCAGCGGAAAGCTTAGGTGCCTCGAGAAGTGCGAGTGGTTGACGTACCTTGATTCCTGCTTTTGCTCGTGCCTCCAGTGCTTGAGTCACAATCTGTCTTGCACCTTCCATATCTTCAAGAATAGAACTTGCTGCAACGCCAATATTAGGCCATGACTCGAGGTGGACACTCTCCTTTTTGCCTTCTACAGAGAGCCGTATATACAGATCTTCCGCAAGAAATGGCATGAATGGTGCAATCAATCGTGAAAACTGGAAGAGTACCCACCCAGTTGTCGCACGAGCACTTTCGCGATCTATGTGATCTTCGCTCTTGAAGCGATCACGAGAACGTCTTAAATACCATGTTGAAAGATCATCAAGAAAAGGCATGATTGGTCGAGTTGCTTTATCAAGTTCGTGAGTATCAAGATGGTGCGTCACTTCAGCGTGAGTCTCATACCAACGTGCGATAATATATCGATCAAGGATGTTTGTACTTTTTAACACGTCACGTGGTATCACATAGTCCTTTGCATAGATCTCAAAGAAAGAGAGGATGTTATCAATACGTAAATTGACCTTTTTAAATACCTCATCGACACCCAGCTCTGAAAAACGAAGCTCTTCACCACGGACCACAGGTGAGTTGATCATGTAAAAACGAAGTGCATCTGCGCCAAATTTACCCGCAAGCTCAAGTGGGTCAGGATAGTTCTTAAGTTTTTTAGACATTTTTTGTCCATCTTCCGCAAGGATAAGACCTGTGGTTATCACACTCTTAAATGCAGAGCGATCGAATAGTGCGACAGAGAGTACAAGCATTGTGTAAAACCATCCGCGAGTTTGATCCACAGCTTCTGCAATGAAATCAGCGGGAAAATTCTTTGCAAAAAGCTTTCCCTCAGGAGTACGCTCGTCACCCATAAAATGAAATTGGGCAAATGGCATTGAACCAGACTCAAACCAACAGTCGAACACATGAGGGATACGCTCCATCATTCCCAGCTCACACGTACAGTGATATGAAATACTATCAATAAATGGGCGATGGAAGTCGAGTTCAAATAATTCATTGTGTGGAAGTGGTGCAAAATTAAGCGCTCGAATTTCTGCGTTGACAATATAATCCTCACCAAGATGTTCGCGCATATTTGCTGCTTCAATATTGGTTGCACCTTTTGCAACTGCATCAAGAAGCCACGCTGTGTACTCATGAGTAACGATGAGAATTTTTTTTCCTTTATATGTTCGATCAATATCGTACAAAAAATCTCCTATGCGTGTTTTCATCTGACTAAGCGTCTCGCCACCAGGAGTTGCTTTCTCAAATTTCTCAATAGTAGAGGTAAAATATGCACGATATGTTTCAATTGAACACCCACTAAAATCACCACTATTCACTTCTGAAATCCGTTCATCATAAACTATTGTATCTACTGAAACTCCTAGTGATTCAGCAACTATCACTGCAGTCTCTTTGGTTCTGAGTAATGGAGAAGCAATGATAAGATCGTACGGCTCTTTTATCTTCCCAGCAGCAATTTTTACCTGAGACTTCCCTTTTTCAGTGAGATGATACTCATCTTCTTTTTTGTAACTCAGTATTCCTCGAACATTTGTCTCAGACTCACCATGACGCATGACAGCATATTGATTTGTTGAGCGAGTATGATTGCGAAGATCATTCACTGACCCAAATACTTCCAGGTGCTCACATTTATTGCATTTCCAGACAGGAAGTGGCGCCCCCCAATAGCGAGTGCGTGAAATAGCCCAATCACGTGCACCTTCGAGCCACTTACCGAAGCGTCCACTCTTAATATTCTCAGGCACCCAATTTATCTCATTGTTTTCTTCAATTAATCGTGGCTTGAGTCGAGTAACGTCAACAAACCATGATGAGGCTGCGTAGTTCAAAAGCGGCCAATCACAGCGCCAACAATGCGGATATGGGTGTACAATATTTTCCTTTGCAAAGAAATGACCATGCTCTTGAAGATATCTGAGTATTGAAATGTCAGTTGCGAGTCGCTCTTTATCATCATCAGATTTTTGCTTCACATAGAGACCTGCGAAATCTTTTACTTCAGGCTTCATGATGCCGTCCATTCCAACATGCTGAACGAATGGGAGTTTTTCTTTCTTTCCAAGTGCCATGTCATCTTCACCAAATGCTGGTGCTATGTGTACTATTCCTGTACCACTTTCAGTGGTAACAAAATCTGCAGCATAGATCTTCCAACCATGTTCTTTGTTTACTACTGTTTCATCACTTGAGTAGTAGTCAAACAGTGGGACATACGACAGTCCGACCAACTCATCTCCCTTCACTGTTTTGATAACCTCACCACTGAGTCCTGTTTTTGCATTAAGGAATTCGAGTCTTTCTTTTGCAACTATCAGTATTCGTGCAGGATCTACTGTTTGCACAAATACATATTCAATATCAGCAGACACTGCAACGGCAACATTGCCAGGAAGTGTCCATGGGGTGGTTGTCCACGCAACAACAGATGTACCTTTGGGTATGGACCAATCACCAACGGATTGCCCCTCGGTAATTGAAAATAGTGGATAGACTGAAATATCTTTTACATCTTTATATCCTTGTGCAACCTCAGAAGCGGCAAGTGTGGTCTCACAGCGCGGACAAATGTGCATTGACTTATACCCCTCGTACACGAGTTTCTTTTCATGTAAGGTTTTGAATGCCCACCAAATACTTTCGGTATAACTCGCATCCATCGTTCGATAAGCATGTTCCATATCCACCCAGCGACCCATGCGCGGTACGATTGCTTTCCATTCCTTGTCGTAAACAAGCACACTTTCGCGTGCCTTTTTATTGAATGCCTCAATGCCATACTGCTCAATGTCTTGCTTGTGCTTCAGACCGAGTTCTTTTTCGATAAGATTTTCAATGGGAAGTCCGTGACAATCCCAACCCCATTCGCGCCTGACGTAGCGACCACGCATGGTTTGATAGCGTGGAATGAGATCTTTGATTGTCCCCTGAAGCAAGTGCCCATAATGCGGTAGTCCTGTCGCAAAAGGAGGTCCGTCATAAAAAACATAAGTATCTTTCCCGTAAGTAGCTGTAAGGGTTTTATTGAAAATATCACGCTCTTTCCATGAGCGTAAGATGCGCTCTTCGCGCTCTGGGTATGTCTCTTTTTTTACTACTTCGACCTCTTGTTCTTCCATGGTAGCCATCATACTATAGTTTTTCTCATGATGATGCAAAATGAAAGAGAAACGCACGCTCTTTGAGCGCGCGCGTGGGGGGGTTGATATGAAGGGTGAAACACACCCTTACTACTGAAAATGACTCGTTGAGTCAGGGATACTTAAAGAGGAGCTTTTTTTCAACAGGATCAGCATCGACTACCGTTCCAGCAAGGACGGCATCTTTGTCTGGATTCCAGAGTATCTGAAAGCCTTCTCCATAATGAATGACTTCATCTTCTTCAGTGCAACATGTTGCTGGTTTGAAGCACAGGTGCAATTTTTTAGGTGAAGTCGCATCGTGTCTCACCCGAACAAAGGGTGGAACTTGTTTGAAAAAATTCTTCAACTGATCGCAAATGATCGGTACTGCGAGTGATGTGATCACCACATTGTGGTGATTCAACATTGTCGGTGTTAGCATTATTGCACTCCGATTCTTGAATGATTGATTGGATGGAAGAAAGAACCCACCTCACCTTTTTTGTGAGGCTATTTTATTCTATGCTTCTCTGGAAAAAAGAAAAGGGGGGGGTATGAATTATTCATAAATGTAAAAATAGAAACCAAGCCTTTCCTTAAGCACTACATGCGCTCTGGTGCAGGTATTCCGAGCACCCACAACCCCCTTTTTAAAACTTGAGCAGTAAGAACAACGAGTCCAATTTTATACGCCTCATCAGGTGAATCGTCGAGCACCACTGTATTTCCATAAAATGAGTTGAACTCTCGCGCTAGCTCAATCAGGTATGTTGCGACATAGTGAGATTCTCGCTCACTCATTGCCCGTTCAATAACCTCTGGAAACCGAAGGAGGTATTTATGAAGAGGGCTAATCATATCACCAACATGTGTCTTGATATGAGATTGCTTCCCTTCCGCTTTTGCAAGCAGTGAACATGTACGCGCGTAGGTATATTGAAGATATGGACCCGAGTCACCTTCAAACGAGAGCGACTGTTCAACATCAAAAATAATATCCTTACCACTTGCTTGGCGTAGTATTGAATACTTAATTGCACCAATTGCAACCTGTTCTGCAACCACGTATTTTTCCTCACTCGTGAGCTTGTTGCCACTGAATTTAGTGAGGGCCTTTGCTTTTGTCTCTTCGATAAGCGACACCGCAGTAATGACATCGCCAGTTCGAGATGACATTTTTCCTGTCGGAAGCCTCAGCATACCGTGCGAATAATGTTCAGTCTTTACTGCGAGATCAGGGAACACTTTGCCCATCGCATCGAGAAGCACCCTGAAGTAATCGTTCACCTCATTGCCAGTAATAATAATTGAGATATCGTACGGATAAGTGTCATATTTTATCTTTGAAAGCCCTAGCTCCTTTGCCTCATAGGTGGGTAAGCCCTCTTTGTTGATAAAAACACGAGTATGAAGCCCCCTACTCTCGTCTCCCTTGTAGACAACAGCACCATCACTTTTTTCAAAAATAGCAGGTGTGTGCTCTACTACAACCTCCTTACCAAACACCCCAGTATTTGATTCAAAGAAATAGAAGTTGAACGCTTTGCCATCTCCATGATTGGTGCCAAGTCGTAGATAAATTGCTTCAAAATATTCTAGTGAGCGCTCTCTACCAATGAGATAAAAATCCATTTCATTGCCTTGCTCCTGTGCATAAATTTTTTTATTTACTTCAACAACTCGCTCTTTAAACACGGGGTCAATGACTGCCATTTGAGAGCCAAGTGCATATGCTTCACCAGTTGAGAGTATTGCATCATTATTGTGCAATATTGCATACGCAACAGTAGTTGCAACATGCATCCCAACATCACCCTGATAACAAGCGCGTGCCGTACTCGCGCCACTTACCTCAATGAGTCGCGACACTGACTCACCGACTGTATTACTCATTAAGTGCCCAATATGAAATGCTTTGAAAGGATTTGGGTCAGTGTATTCAACAATCACTTTCTTGCCATCAAGTACATTGTTACGACCAAACGTATCAGCACTCTGAAGAGCGTCATGCAGTGCGTCCATGAAATATTGATTGGAAAGTCTGAAGTTTATAAACCCTGGACCAGCGACTTCGATACTATCGAAAATTGAATTATTCTTTTTCAAGAGACATTCAACTATCTCAGCAGCAAATTCACGGGGATTTTTACTCAATCGTTTTGCTCCCACCATTGCAACATTAGTTGAAAAGTCCCCATGAGAAAGCTCGCCTGGGCGCTCAATTGTGAAACCAACATCAGAAGGAATTACTCCCTCAAGTGCTTCACGGATACTCGCTTCAATTTGTGCTTTAATTGCAATCATTATTGTCGTATCCTAGCAAATAGTGAGCAATTTGCCGAGTGAAAAGAAAAAGACCGCAATTGCGGTCTTTTGAAAAGTACTTATACAACAGCTCGCTCAAGCAAATATGCGTACAATTCATCATGTATCGCTTCCCTACTACGAACAGTGACCGCGTCATCTTCGACACAACAAATCACCTTCCACCCTTCTTGATTTGCAATTTCAAGATACGCTGTGGAGGCATTCTTAAGATGTTCGAGGTCTGCCTCGTGTGCATCGCGCTTTGCAGCGGTGTAGCTCCGAGCTGATTTTTCATCAACAAGTCGTTGTCCAATTTCAGGGGGCATGTACAGCAGAATGTTTACATCAGGTACCGGAATCTCAAAGAGTTCAAATTCGAACTCTTTGAGCCAAGAGAGAAATGTGCTCCGCGCAACAGCATCTTTAATCTTACCAGCTTGATGACCCATGTTTGAAGATACATATCGATTACACAGAGTGATCGTACCCTCAGAGAGACTCTTTCGAAGTGCAAATGACGCATCATAGCGATCAAGTGCGTAGAAAACTGATGCACGATATGGACCAACCTCATCAGGTGTACCATACTCACTATTGAGATATTTCTTCACAAAGTGAGATGAAGGCTCTTCGTATCGTGGAAAATCAAAAAGCTGTGCATGATATCCTTGTCTCCATAATCGCTTCAATAGGAGTTCGGATTGAGTACCCTTACCACTTCCATCTGTTCCATCGATAACAATGAAACTCCCTTTTGTATGCATCATGACATTCCTTTCAAAAAAAACAGCAACCTATTTTAGGTTTAGCATGCAACAAAAAAAATGTCGACAGTGTCTCTAGAGTGAGGCTTTTGCAAGTCCGAGTGCGTGCATGATATTGTCGAGTGCATCGGTCATCTGTACAAGCTCGACTTCATTAATAACCACATGATCAGCAAGCGCAATCGGCCCCCCTTGTTCGAGTTGTTCAAGTTGCGCTACATCACGAATTTCAGACTCCTCTTTTGTGTGTGGTCTAATTGGACGAGTTGCAAGGCGTTCATATCGCAATCGTGGAGATGCATGAATGGTAATAGTGTGAAGCCTATCACCATAGTGTCGTTTTAACGTCTGAAATTCAGTCCAACTATACAAACTCTCAACAAGCATAATTTCATGCTGATTATCTTCTTCAATCATGCGAATAATCTCGTTCGCATAATACTCTTTACCGTGACGGGCACGCAGTTCTTCACGGACATTACGTTCATTGACGGAGTTTATTGAAAGCCCTTGTCGCTCCATTTCATCAAATGTGACTTTCCCAAAGTAGACTTTTGGGAGTCGGTATACGGCTTTTAAATATTCTATTGCCTCAGTTTTTCCTGAACCTGGCATTCCAAGAATTGCGATGATGAGTTTCTTTTCCATTTTTGTATCATACTTGATATGCATAAAAAAAAGAAACCCCACCAAATATATCGGTAGGGTTTTCTGTGGATTAGAAAAACTTAGAGAGCTTTGCACCGCGCTGTTCAATAAAGTCTGAGTCCGTCTTTTGATCATAATCAATGGAAGGAATTCGTGTCATCATTTCATAGCGCATACATCCAATCGGCATTCGATTCCACAGATACAGGTCGGTACCGAATGGCTTAATCTCAAGCGTAATTGGTCTCCCAGTACCGGTCTTGGTTCCCCAAAATGGATCAATGAACCCAGCATCATGCGTTTGCATATCTCCATATTTTTCATCGATGCGAATCAATTCTCCCGCAAGCCAGGGTGAGACAATTGAGTACTCGTAGGTTGCAAGGATATACAGCGATCCATTTCGAATATGGAGCATTTTTGATGGACGGGCAATCGGAGCAAAAAAACTTGCAGTAAATTCACTATATGCTCCTTTTCCCTTTCTGCGATCAAGCACTTCATTGGTGCCACGACACTCATATCCAACAATATCTTGACCGAGATCAAGTGTGAGTAGGAGGTCTTCTCCCATTGGGGACCGCATTTCATCAAATGAAAGTGGTGACCCATCAGGAAGAAATGCAAGTGCAACTCGTTCATCAAACTCACGTTGATACTCTTGCTTATTCATCAATGTTTTTTGATTAAACAAACGAAGCTGATTGAGACTATCTCCGACCCCAACAATAACTGGAAATGAGTTTGCTGTAACCGTAACCCAGAGTTCTCCTTTGTACCCAGCAGGTACTCCATTGAAATTACTCACTCCATCTGCCAGCAATCTTGCAGCGATGCCATCGCGACCAGTATTTGATCTTGGGTTCGCATAACCATACGTGTGCATCCCGCTTTCAAAATCTAACGAAATATGAGAGCGAATAACATAGGTCACTCCGCGCTCCATTGGCTTATCTGGGTCAACTGAACGGGCATTTAGGTCACTTAAAAGCGAGCGAACAGATTGCCCTTTATGCGGATACGTGAGCCCATCAACACGATATCGTTCTTCAGAAAGCGGAAGGTCGAGTGATGCAGGAGAGAGTAGTCCATCGAGTGATGGTCCCAAAATAGCTCCTTCATCAGCAAGCGATTGCATCGCTTGGTTTGGAAGTGCCCCTTTTCCTATACAGAATGAGTGTGCACGCTCGGGAAGTAACATAGCCATGGTGTATCTCCAGAAAAATTGAGCAACAACAAAGATCTTCTCACTTAGTCCTATCACGCACCCACAGAAAAGAAAAGGGCTTCTTGAAATGCAACTTTTCTTTTTATGTTTATATGAAAAACTTAAGTTTTTAAATCCACAACAAAAGCTTGTACACGTAGTACTCGACACTCTGTACAAAGTAAAACAGAGTCGTACCCAGTTGATGAGGTCGACTCTGTTTATGAAAATGCAATAAGCGAAACTTACGCTTTGACTGAGATTCCCATCGAGCGTGCAGTGCCCGCAACAATCTTCATTGCAGCTTCAATTGATGCAGCGTTCAAATCTGGCATCTTTTTTGTTGCTATCTCACGAAGTTGCTCCTGAGTCAGCTCACCTGCCTTCTGCGTACCTGGCTTGACTGAACCCTTGTCTTTTCCGAGCGCCTTAAGAATAAGACGTGAGACTGGAGTAATCTTGAGCACAAATGAGTAGCTCCGATCATCGTAAACTGAGATTTCAACTGGAATGATGTCCCCCATCATTGTTGCAGTTGCAGCATTAAATTTGGTGACAAAATCTCCAATATTAATTCCTGCTTGACCAAGTGCTGGACCTACTGGAGGAGCTGGTGTTGCCTTCCCTCCTGCAATCTGAAGCTTGAGTTTCTTTGTAACGTTTTTTGCCATGTTTTAGTTTGTTGTTATCACTCAATCTGAGTGAGTACAGTTAAATACAATTCCTGAGATACATGACTGAGAAGCGAGAAGCCCCATTTCTAGGCACTTTTCAGATGTTCTCGATACTACTGAATTTTGAGCTTTTTAGCAAGATTGCCATCAAAATTAGATTTTCTTGATCTGGAGGAAATCAAGCTCGACAGGAGTCTCGCGACCAAACATTGGAACCATGACTTTCACACGTCCACGCTCTTCATCCACCTCACCAACTCGTCCTTCGAGCTCTTTAAACGGACCGTCAGTAATAATAACTGACTCTCCAACAATGAGATCGATAGTATGTTTTACCGTCTTTGAACCCATGCGACCAAAGAGACTGTCGATCTCTTTTTGATCAAGTGGTACCGGAACAACACCTGCACCAACGAAACCTGTGACGCGAGGAGTATTGCGTACGACATACCAAGAATCAGGGTCATAGACCATATTTACCAGCACATAGCCTGGATAAATCTCTTCTTCGACTTCAGCACGTTTCCCACCCTTCATTTTGATTTTCTTTTCCTTTGGAACAACAACCTCAAAAATCTTATCTTCCATACCAAGCGACTCGATGCGTTGCTTTAAATTACGGACGACTGCATTTTCATATCCCGAGTAGGTATGAATAGCGTACCAGTATCGTCCTGGGGCTGCTTTTGGGGTTTCAGCTGAATTATTTATGCTTTGTTCATCCATATATATTGAGTATTAATAATGAGCCAATAAAGACTCGTCAGAGCTATATAAAATGCTTGAGACCTAAGCTGAATACAAAATCAAGCAACCCAAGAAAAAGTCCTGTGCCAATAGAAATCGCAAGCACAATGATTGTGTAGTTTATAGTCTGTGTACGACTTGGCCAACTCACATGCCTCAGTTCTCCCCTCGTGTCTCTCAAATAGTCGATGAATCCCATATGTGTTCAGTAATCTATTAATTGTTAAATCTTCTCCTAGAAAAAAACGCCCGCAGGCGTTTTTTCAGTTAAGTTGAGTATACTCTTTTCCCTTCATCCGTCAAGCAACTCGGTTTGCTAAAATATCCTTATTTCAGGCTATTTAATCTCGTACACAATCGTCACATTCGATGTGTACTTATTTTGCCCAGCTGGGATGTTTGCTGCTTCAGGTGCGATATTCATTGTATCTACTGACATAGCTTTCATCATGACTCCACCACCGTATGCCATGGGATAATTCCCTCCCTCAGTAAATGCAGCAATGCGAACCAATGTCACACCAAGATCACTTGCGAGTTTTTCAGCTTTTGCTTTTGCTTTTGCAATTGCTTCGGCACGAGCAGTCGACTTTACCGTATCTTCATTCTCAAGCATAAAGTTTGGCCCAGTTAAGTTTGTTGCTCCGTTATCGGCAAGTCCACCAACGATTGTACCAGCGAGGTCAGCATTCTTATCAATATCACGAATTTTAATCTCTACTGATTCAGAGACTTCATACCCTGTGAGCACTTGCTTGCCTGTAGGTTGGACACACGGATATGCGATGCACTCAATTTGCTTTTGCTGCCATTCGTATTTTGGATAAAAGCTATAGCTTGCTTTGATATCTTCATTTTTTACACCAGAAGTGTTGAGAAATTCATGAATTTTTTTCATTTTATCATCAACAATCTTACGTGCATCTGCTGCAGTCTTAGATTCTTGAGTAATTGAGAATGAAACTGTTGCAATATCTGGAGTTGCATACTCATCTCCATCACCGGTGACGGTAATTGTTGTTTGTGCATTTACATCACGTCCAATAAAACTATATTGTTTTACTGTTGTAAAAAACATCGCAAGCAAGAGTAGTGCGCCTGTAATTGCGAGGACAAGTACTCCAAATGCCACCTCTTTGGGGGGGAGGATACGTACCACTTTATTTTCTCCTGAATTATCTGTGTTCATAGAAACGTTTATTAATTGATTAAGCTCATATTATGCAAATTATAACACTAGCTCCCTGCAATTTGTGACAAAATCAGAGCATAACTCAGGTTGCATAGCCATGGGAAGTGGCGAATTGACGTGCTTTTTGTGATAGAATTCATGAAAAGCACTCATGAAAAATACCGAAAGCAATCTACAAAATAATGACTTAAGTGCTCACTGCAACTTATGTAAGCTCATTTTGATTTCATCAATCATACTATTTGGAATCACAATAATTCTTGCCTTGATTGCACTTACTATAAATTAGAGAAGTACTTGAAATTCAAGATGTAAGCGATTTTTTTATGAGTTTATTGAACTGCGCGCCACGATCAAATTCGTGTAGAAACTTTTCAAAACTTGCTGCGCCTGGAGAAAACAAGATGGTGGTTTTCCCCTTTTTGTGTGATGCACACGCCACTGCATAGTCAACACACTCGCTTAAAGTTTTGCATACCCGAGGTGAGAACTTACCAAGCTCACCGACAAGTTGTTGTGTAGCACTACCTTCAAGCAATACAACATCTTCTTGTTTAAAATTTTTTAATATCAGTTTTGCAAGCTCGTTGTACTTTAGGTCTTTATTTGTTCCACCAAGGATTATGACAAGTTGTTGTTCTCCAATAAATCGCTTGATTGCAACAATTGTTCCATCTGGCGAAGTGGCACAACTATCATTAATAATACGCAGGTTCTTTTTTTGATATACCACTTCTTGACGCATCAATGGCGTAGTAAGCTTCTGAATATCTGATTCGACAATATGTAGTGCTGGGTCAAATAGCTTAACAGCAAGCACCGCCCCCATCAGATTTTCAAGATTATGCATTCCTTGTGCAATAATAAATTTTTTTACAGAGAAAAGTTCTTGTACTATTTTATCTGCCTGAAAAAAAAGTTTATTATTCTTAAGATATATACCGCACTCATTTTTCTTTAATGGTTTCAGGCTCACATAGAACACAATGCTCTTTGGTTTCTTCTTTACAAAATAGTCACACCAAGCATTATCCTTATTAAGAATGAGATAATCTCCCTCTTGTTGATATTGGAAAATGCCTGCTTTTGCATTTGCGTAATCGTTCATTCCACGATAACGATTGAGGTGATCAGGAAATAGATTAGTAATAAGTGCAATGTGAGGCGCTTTCCTTATGGTGGGTAAATATTCGAGTTGCCAAGATGAGAGCTCTGCAACAACTGGGACATCTTTGTGCTTGATGCGAAAGTACTCACGAAGAAGGGCATTTGCTGGTGTGTTTCCAGATGGTAGGGCATCAGGATACTTTTTTTGCAATAACTCTGCAATAAATTGTGTTGTTGTTGTTTTTCCACGAGTACCAGTCACTGCAATTTTGACATGTTGATCGTATACAAAAAACAGACTTGTGTCATTTACTATTTTTTTTCCTGCTTTTTTTGCAATTGAAAGAAATTCACTTTCTCGCGGAACTCCTGGATTAACCACAACAATGTCAGTGGCAAGAAAATCTTTCTTATCATGTTCGCCGAGCGTAAACAGTATAGGTAGCCCTTTCAATGCTTTTACAGAAGAAGCAAGGACTTCTTTTGTTCTCTTGTCAGTTGCAGTTACAATAGCACCCTCACGAGCAAGCCACTTTACTGTTGCAACTCCTCCACCATGGAGTCCAAGCCCCATTACGAGCACTTTAATTCCATCAAGTAATTTTTCCGAACGAGGCATGTCTAGTTTGCAGTTTTATTGGTTGTCAGAAAGTTGAGCTCAGCACGTTTAACCCTACTATCTGCAGCGAGCTTTTTAACGACACTGCGAGCGAGTACCCCATCACCAGCATCATCGACACGCATAAGAAAAAGTGGCACAGCAGTAAATCGTTGTTCCATTTTTCCACCAACACCCGAAATAACATCAAGTGCCTCTTCCTCACTTACGGTAACATTAAACTCTACGATAATTTGATTAGAGATAAAATCCTTGCCAGATACAGTATCGCGCACGACTTTGCCAATAGTTTTTGGATCAATTGGTGCAGGAATGCTTGCGGGTGAAATTGGAGATACACTCTCTGTCGTCTTAAAGATTTTTTGGTTCAAAGCTATTCCGATAATCACAGCAAGAACGACACCTACACCGAGAATCAGATTCTTCTTTTCAATAATTTGCTCTTTCATTGCCCAATCATATCTTGCCAGTGAAAGAGAATCAAACACCCCACCCCATACCCCACTCCGTCAGCAATGTGTTAGGATAACATCATTTCCATGACTCAAACAAAGCGAAACTTGCTCATTGTCCTACTTGTGCTCATATTTATCATATGGGAATCAATTAGTGATATGTTTATGTCATACCCAATTCACAACTACCCTCCTCGCTCTGCTAAAATCCTCGCATTTGGAGATAGTCTTACTGTTGGGGTTGGCGCTTCTAGTGAATCATCTGGCTACATTTCTATCCTAAAAAATCGACTTTCAGCAAGTATCATAAATAAGGCAGTCATTGGTGAAATGAGTAGTGGAACACTGCTTCATGCAGAAAAAGACTTAGATGAAACAGATCCTGGTATTGTATTAATATTCATTGGTGGAAATGACTTCCTTTTAGGAACTCCCCCCATTGAGACTTTCTCGAATATTAAGAAAATAATTACTATTGCACAGCAGCACCATGCAGTGGTGTATCTTATTGGATTTCAGCAGAGTCAGAATGATGTCTATGCGACTGGTTTTAAAAAAATCGCCAAGGAAACTGGGTCGCTCTACACTGCTGACATATTGGGAGGAATTATTACCACACCAACACTGATGAGTGACGAAGTTCACCCAAATGACAAAGGGTACCTTAAAATGGCAGACAAAATTGCACCATTCATGGAAAGCCTTATTCTCTCTTCGGTGAGTGAATCTCACTCACCGAATAACTAGGGGTTGCGCTGATATTCACGGACTTCTCCATGTTCAGAAAAATAAAGTACTGAGTTTCTTGACTCACGCACTACTGTCAAAAACACTGTGTGCTGTCCTCGAACAAGCATGAGTCGCGTACTTGTTGCACTATCTTCACTCACAGTCTGGTACCCAAATATGTGTGATTTTTCTTTGTAATAGGCAATCACGAGTGATGGCTCATCTTGGGTGACATATATCCATTCACTTTGATTGTCGAAAATTTCTCGATCAGGTGCATAGCGTGCAGTTGGATAACGCGGGAAAAATTCTGCAAATGCTGCATCATGATCAGCGAAATATCTTATACCATATACACCACCCAACAAAAGCATCACGAGAATGATTCCATTAAATACTGCCATTTTTTGTTCTGGATGATTTCGAGACATTTGTAGTGCAATTAACACTTCTCGAACAACAAGCAGTGTAATGAGAAGCAATACGACAAACATAAAGCTCCATGGAAGCTCAAAGATATTCATATGTTACGATCATAAATAATATCTTCTCTAAAAAATCCTTTTATTTTTTCAATCCAATTCTTGTCTTCAAGTGCTTCCGAGTTTTTCAGGTCACGTCGTATTCCAAAGTGATAATGTGTACGGGTAAATTCTTTCATGTGATGAACATCTCCCTCAAGGTCCGACGAATCAATAATGATGATAGCAATTTGACGTTCCCCAAACTCAGCAAAGGGAATTCCAAATATGAACATCCCGCTACCTCCTCCAGATGGTGAGCGTGTGCCCAATCCACCGCGATAATCAGTGCTTCCATTTATCACCCAAGGATTTTTATTTTCCCATCGATAGCGAACTATTCCATTCGGAGAAAAAATTGCATGATCGCGCGACAAAGAAACATCAAGGAGGAAGTGCTCTTGGGTATTGATATGCTGGAGTAATTGAAATAAATCGTGAGGGGTTGTAGTCGACTGATCAAGCATTGAAGCAGAGGCAATCGATGTTTGATTCATACCTAATTGCATTACTTGCTTGTTCATATAATCTGCAAAACTTTTATTACCAAGCGAGCGTAATAATACTTGTTCAGCAGTTTCGTTTGCATCAAAAAGAAGTGGGTACATCAAACTCCCTAGTGGAAGCTTGTCATCATTACTCGGCAAATGACGACCAGTCACTTTTGAATCCAAGAGGAGATCTCCGACACTTATTGTTTTATATTGATCAAGATTCTCTATTGCGGTGAGTGCTGTGGTAAACGAAATAAGCCTTCCAGCCTGGCGCTCATCATTGGGATTTCGCGCCCAAAGTACTTCTCCTGTGTCAATATCAGCAACGTAAAATGCGGGCGCGGTCACAGGGGGAAGTTTACCCTCCCCTTGCAAATAATACTGGGACGTAGATGAGAATGTACTCCGTGGATACCCTCCAGTTACAACAACCTTTATACCAACTAGGGCAAACTCATAAACTTCCTTTGCGTCTAATTCTGATAGCTCAATCGAGACTCCATTTTCACTTGATACTTTCTCTCCCCCAAGTACATATGCAGGAGCATGAATAAAAAAATTATCTCCAAATTGAACCACGGAAGACATCCACTTCCCTGTTGTTAAAGAAAGATGCTGCGGCTCTTTTTTACTCACTGCATAACTTCCCACAGGCACTTCATAGAGTGAAAATGGGGTTGCGAGTGCACGAATACCGTAAGTATGGACAGACAACCCATCTTCATAAAGCGAGAGTTTCATTCCTGTCTCATCAATGGCAATCACTCTTCCTTTTCCAGGAAGGGTATCCCTTGCCCGAAGTTCTTCTTGTTCGACTGCTCGATAGATTGCTGCGGGAGACAACGTATGTACATTTTTTGAAAGAGGAACAAATGACACACCCGCAAGTATAATTCCTACAAATGAGAGCCATGCACCGAACAAGAAGAATAGTTGTGGCTTATGCATCATATAGATGAAGGATTCGAGAGATCATGCGCGAGACGTCGCACCCCCTTCATCCAAAAGAAAAATAGCGTGGCACAAATTGCCCCAAACGTATCTGCGAGCATATCCTTTTGTGCATCCCATATATCACCTTGACTCCCGAGATATGCAGCACCTGCTGCTGGGTCATTAGTTGCCGCATATATCCACTCAATAATTTCGTATGACATTGCCACTGTTGCAATTGCAAAAATTGGATAGGTAAATAACACAAAACGGCGACTTACTAATCTCTTTGCCCACAACCACTCTGCGATAGCATACGCATAAAATCCAACAGAAAAATGTGCAATACGGTCAAAATGATTGCGCTCAAAACCAAACATATCTGTTATATAGCTAAACGGGACGAGCGCGAATGTAAAATGACCCCCTATTGTATGGAGGTAGACCAATACACTCATGAGGAGATAGGCAACAAAAGAAACCCGTATTCCTCGAATGTAAAGAATAATGAGTACACCGACAATTATCCAAACAGTGAGATTTTCGACAACCCAAGTAGCGCGGTCAATTGGGTGAAACGCAAGTAATGTAAATAAGAAAAAGTATGCAAGCAAAAGTATTGCGAGCAATTTTTTGTTTGGATGCATATCCATCGCACTAGTATAACAATTTATTTGCCAGTTGTTTCACTGTTATCCAGTACACTTTCTTCTGCCTTCTTTTCGGCGCGCTCAACTCGATTTTCAACTCGCTTGTAAATCAATGATATGGTTTGCACAAGAAGAGCTCCGACAATTACACCAAGTACGACATATTTTTCCGCTCGATGGAAATGTCCAATGTATGCTTCGAGAGCATTTCCAAGAAAATATCCCAAGGAGGTGAAAATAATACTCCATGTCGCAGCTCCCAAAAAATTAAATATAAAAAAACGTATGCTACTCACCTTGCTTGTACCAAGCGCGATTGGGATAACAATACGAAACCCATATATAAAACGTGATGCAAAACTCAGAAAATTTGGATAGCGTTCAATGAGACGGTGCACTTTATTCGCGCGGGTAAATAACTTGGGGTGATCAATAAGGAATTGCTTACCTTTAAAACGACCAAGGTAAAAAAATATCTGATCCCCTATCATTCCGCCCAAAAAAGCGACCACAATTACTGTTTCAAAATCAAGGTATTGCTGATATGCAGTGAAACCAGCAAGCGCAACGACTGTTTCCCCTTCAAAAAGGGTTGCAATGAATACAAATGCGTATCCATAATGCTGTATAAATGAAAGCAGGGTCTCCATGCGGTGAGTATAGCATGTGACCCTGCTTTTTAAATGCTTTAAAAAATACTCTTATTTTTTTAGCAAATCTCGTATTTCTCCAAGAAGTTTTACCTCATCTGAAACAACTTTTTCCTCAGTAGGTTTTGCATCTTCGCGTTTCTTCATTGTGTTTATTGCTTTCACCGCAAGAAAAAGGACAAACGCAACAATAACAAAGACGAAAGCAGCTTGAATGAATTTTCCATATGCAACATGAGCTTTCCCGATATCAACTGCAAGTCCTGAAAAATCAATACCCCCAGTAAGTGCGCCGATAATTGGCATGACAACATCCCCAACAAGCGAAGTAACAATTGCACCAAATGCACCTCCGATAACGACACCGATTGCAAGATCGACAACATTACCCTTCATTGCAAACGACTTAAACTCTTGAGCAACAGACATATGTAATTTGAATTGATATATAAATAATTAATGAAAGCATATCATGCATACTAAAAAGCGCACGAATGTGGTGCGAGTTGAATAAAATACAATAACTTGCCACAATACTGTCTATATATGAAAGCTCCCATCACGCCAATGCGCGCCATTATCATACTCGTATTACTAATGTTTGTTGTAAGCGGAATCTACATCGCAAAACAAAGCAGTACAGTTGCAAGCATTACTCCCATAAAGTCAGTCCATTGCACAGGAGCAACAGCAAACTTCCAGTGCTCTGCAACATATGTTGAAGCACTCACGAAAACATTTGGTCCGCGCATTGCGATGGAAACCATAAAAAAAGAGTACGCAAAACGAGTAGACGTTGTTTCAAATTGCCACCAACTTTCGCATATCATAGGAAACACTGCAGTAGATAGATACAAAGGAAATATTGCAAATGCATTTAAAGATGGTGATAGTTTTTGTTGGTCTGGATATTATCATGGTGTTGTCGAGCGTGCAGTAAAAGACATAAGCGAATCTACGTTTTCAACAAATGCTGATTTGCTCTGTGCTGCTATTCCAGGGAAAGAACGTTACAGTTTCGACTATTACAACTGCGTGCATGGACTTGGTCATGGCATCATGGCTCTGAAAGACAATGAATTATTTGCATCACTCCCATTATGTGACAGTTTGAGTGGGCAATGGGAAAGAAAATCTTGCTATGGAGGAGTGTTCATGGAAAACATCATGGTCGACAATCGTACTCATTTTGCTAAATATCTCAAAAAAGATGATCTCATGTACCCATGCAATGCAGTTGCAAGTGCATACAAGGAACAGTGTTACCTGATGCAGACCTCCTACGCGCTTAGTCAGACAAACTACGACTTTAAGAATGTGTTTACATTGTGCAATAGTATTGATGGAGATTTTCAAGATACTTGTGCTCAATCCATAGGCAGAGATGCTTCTGGATCAAGTGTAAGTAATGTTGAGAAAACCATAACTAATTGTTCTTTTGCAATCAATGACAGACAAGAAAGAAATTGCATCACTGGAGCAGTGAAAGATTTTATTTCATATTTTCATGGTGATAATGAGGCGCGAATACTCTGTAGTTCACTCTCTGAGCAATTTCAAGAAGAATGCAATGCAACAAGAGAGGCATATCTCAAAACACTCTAG